>NZ_JFBD01000026.1 GCF_000709085.1 Virgibacillus alimentarius
TATAATGCCAAAAAATTAAGGGGATAATATAAATGTTAAAAAAACAAACGGTGTGGCTGTTTGACAATGCTTAGTTTATAATCCACATCAAGATGGCCCAATCATCCAAAAACGATGATTGGGCCATTTTTAAGATCTGTCGGCTTAGTTATGTTATGTCCCAGCCTCAGCTGGTTGAATTGCCTTTTCATTAAAGATGGGGGCTCATTTAATGAAAATTCATTCAGATTGTTGATAAGTTGTAGCTGATCTCGTACGTATCTCGGATAGTGATTATTGACTTCATATAAATATTGAATAGTTAATGAGCGATTTATTTCTGGCTTTTTTATTTATTTACTACCCTATATTATTTCAAAATTAATATTACTAACTCCAGAAAACTCAGATAACATACTTCCCTTAAAATCAGTTAATACTGACCGTCTTAATTTACTA
This sequence comes from Virgibacillus alimentarius, assembly GCF_000709085.1. Lineage (GTDB taxonomy): Bacteria > Bacillota > Bacilli > Bacillales > Amphibacillaceae > Virgibacillus_B > Virgibacillus_B alimentarius. Next base: position 439 of record NZ_JFBD01000026.1, read on the forward strand.
TCTTTAATAAATATTTCAAAATCATCTAGTTGTTCTCTAGATCCAATTGCTTTAATTTGAATATTTCCTTCATCGTTCTTTTTTATATTACCGATCAGGTTTAGTAACGCTGCTCGCCTTCTTAAGCGTCTCATATATGAAGAACCTAAGTTATTTCCCTTCAGGGTAAACTCTTTTATATACTCAGCTCCTGTAGGTATCTGAGGTACTACAATTTCATCAGCAACCCCAGTTAAGAATAAATCTTTTATTGGTTTAAATTCAAAATAAAAATTTTCATTTCTGTCTCTTGATGCATTTGGAAAGTAATAATCTATAATTGCTTTAGGAATATCTCTAGCTTTACCCTCAAATGGTAAAACATGCATCATAATTTCCCCTTTTGAATTTATTTCATTAACGATACCTTCATTTATATCTTCATTTATAATCATATCTACTGAGCCACAAGGTAGACCTGGTATAGAATTTAGCGCTTGTACAGCATAATCTTTAAATTTTTGGTCAATGTCATCTGTACAATCTACATTTAACCTGTCTCCTAAATAAGTTCCATGCTCCCTAACAAAGATTCTTTCTCCTACTAACGGTACAGATTCCAAAGACATATTTTGTGATTTCAAGAAGTCTTTCATATTATCATCTATATTTATTTTACGCGATTTTGTTGCTACATTTTTTTTAATCTCTCTGTTTCTTATTTTAATAAGTTCTCTGATATTACTTTTTCCATCACCAATAACATTTGAGGAATATGACTTAGAAGCTGCTAAGACTTTGTCTCCCATTACATAAAAACGATAGTCCACTGCATTTTCGAAATATTTTTCTATAATAACATTTTTTGAATTAAAATCATCCCTTATGCTAGTGAGACTTTTAATCAAATTATTTTCATCTTTAATATTAGTAAACACACCTTTACCCCCACCCCTATTTGTTGGTTTAACTACCAAAGGGTAACCAATTTCGGATCCAAATTTACATATGTTTTCAATAGATGTCTTACTAAAGTTAAAGGTCTTTGTTTCAGGGATAGGAACATTATTTTTTCTCATGTATTCATAAGCAAGTGTTTTATTCTCGGCTATCTTAATAGTTTCTTCAGAAACATATGAGCTTCTAGCACAAAAAAATCTATAGGATGTCGTCCCATCCGATAGCGTATATTGGTGAGCTTTGGAGGGGACTCTCCCCCCCCTTTTACTATTATGAAAGGTTAATTTTAGCCCTCTTCTCCATCCTTCCAACGCTACTGTATAATAGGATGTATGATGATTTACAACACCCTCTGGAATAGAGTTTTCTAAGTGAGGAAGAATGTTTTCTGCTATTTTCTTATTCAATGAAATTACCTCCATTATAAATAAACTCTTTTTGTAAATCTTTTAATTTTTTGTATTTTAGTTTAAATAAAGCTCAAACATACCTTCTCATTACTTTTTATTTTTCTGTTTAATTTTTGATGGCATGTCTTTTAGTCTAACAGGGAAGTATCCTTCATTTAATACGGATGGTTCCTTTTGTGTTTCTTGTAAATTCAACGTATCAGATTTACTGGTTACATTTAGGTTATCCATAATTTCAAATCCAATTTTCACAGGAGTCGTTCTATTTTTTTCAACTACACTTGTAACTTTAGCCCTTTTTGAAGCCTTATTGTTAATAATTTCCCTAAATTTTTCTACAGATTTTTTAGAGCCAGAAATAACAACAGATGTTTTGTTGTTTGTTAAATGTTTAATATAACCATTCAACTTTAAATTCCTAGCTTGCTTAAATATCCACTTCTCGTAATTCACTCCACGTAATTCCCCAGATACTTCAAAACGTGTCGAGGTTACATCTGTACTCGGCATTTCGGGTACAACATATTCCTTTGCTAATCCCCGTCGAAAAGAATCATAAATATTTTTAAAATCAAAAAAATACAAAGGCCGTTTATTTTTTATTGCGGTTTCTGGAAAATAATAGTCAATTATTTCTTTCGGAATATCTCGTGCTTTTCCCTCCATTGGAAACAAATGACTACGAATACTAGCTTGAGTATTTATTTCAAGTACTACTCCAGTGTTTTCCTCTTTATTTACAATAATATCTAACCCACAATGAGCTAAACCCGGTATTGCTTGTTTAGCTTTGACCGCTATATCTTTTATTTCCTTTGATAAATGATCTGTAACATCTATAGGGTCTCCCCCTGAGGAAACATTATTTTTTGATTTCAAATAGATTCTTTCTCCCTTTTTCGGAATACTATCTAATGCATAACCTTGCGAACGGAGCATATTATGCATTTCTTTATCAATTTTAATCGGTCTTTTAAAAAGAGCTGGGTTTTTATCTCTTTCTTTCATTTTTAATTTTAGTAATTGATTAACTGTATTTTTTCCATCTCCAATTACATTTGCTGGAATTCGTATAAATGCTCCTACTACCTTATCTCCAACTACATAAACCCGATGGTCAACTCCACTAAAATAAGTCTCAACTATAACATCGGGATAGTTTAACTCATATCTTACGTAATTTAGGGCGCCACTAAACTCTTTTTCATTTTTTATATTTGCAATTACACCTGCACCACCAGTTCCATTGCTAGGTTTTAAAACAAGTGGAAATCCTAGTTGGTTAGCATACTTTATAATTTTTTTATTCGATATATTCTTTGGAAAAAGCTCACCTTTTGGAGTTGATACGTCAGCTTCTTTTAAATATTTTTTCGTCAAATGTTTATCTCTACAAATCTTCAAAGCTTTTCCAGAGGTTAAGTCTCCTCGTGATACCACAAATTTATGTTCTTTTTCTTTTGATGAAAGGGAATATAGAAGCTCAGATTTTCTTCGATTTTCATTAATAAATTTTAACTTTAATCCTCTCCTCCATCCTTCTAAAGCAATGCTATACATACTTACTGTATAACCCCTGGCTTCTTCAGGAATTGAAGATTCTATGTGTGACAACCATTCCTTTTTTTCCATAACAACAGTACCCATCCTTTATATAATTTAATTCTCTAATTAGTTTTTTCAAAATCGATACATATGAACTATTCTATATCCAAATCTGGTATCCACTTGCTCATATGATTTCTCATGCGATCATAAACTTTCTGAGCATTAAATTCACCTACATGAGTTTTTATCGTTTCTTGCCTACTTACAACATCTTTTAATAAATGTAATTTATAATCCCCCTTTTCTCCAGCATCAACGTAAGTTAAACGCATAGTCGGATTATCGATGTTTAATAAAGAGCTATTCTCAGAAGGCTTTTCAATATCAACTGTCATATAAGCACCAATTTGCCGATATATACCTTGTTGACCTGAAAAGAAGTTACCTAAAGAATAGGCTACAAAAGTATCCATTCCTTTCGAATTGACTATGTATGCTGGCGGCTGCAATACATGGGGATGATGGCCAATAATAACATCTGCACCTGTATCTGACAGACTATTTGACGTTTCAATTTGATCAGCGGTTGGGAGCATTTGATACTCCTTACCAAAGTGCATAGATAAAACGACAACATCTGCTAAACCACGGTTTTTAATACGGGCAATTAATCTTCTAATCCATTTTACTCCAATATCTTTAAAGCTACCCATTAAATATTCTTTATCCTTTGGCCTTTTAACTGTACCTAATGATTTGGTATAGGATAAAAAGCAAATCTTAAGGCCATTTCTGTGAAATATACGAAGAGTTTCTTGGTCTTCCTTTGACTTATAAGCACCTATATAAGGAATACCAATTTTTTCCCAGTTTTCAATCGACTTGAGAACACCTTCTTCCCCTTTATCCATGACATGATTATTTGCCAAATTGGCAATATCCACATTAAAATCTTTTAACGTATAACCAATTTCAATCGGACTATTGAAATGAGGAAAGTTAGATATCCCTAATTCTTTTCCAGCTATGATTGATTCTTGATTAACAATTGTTAAATGTTCCTTTTTAAACAAGGGCTTTGCTTCAGCTAACATGTCTGTAAAGTCATATCCGCCATCTTCTGTTTTTGCTTTCTTATATAACCGGTCGTGTAATAAGATATCACCGGTTGCAGCCAAAGTTACTTTTCTGCTCTTATTTTCTACCATTTTTTATCTCCTTATCTATGTATAAAAACCTACGACACTTAGGTCATAAGTTACTTATTTTTCGCTACCTTATTCTTCCGTCTAACCTCAAACCCTATACAAACCTGGTTTTCCCAGAGATATTCCTGGACATCTTCCACTTTCGCTCTAGCAGGTCCTTTATAACAAACTTCTTTAAAGTTATCCACCGCTTCTTTATCTTCACTACCAACGACAACAACAACTTTTCCGTTTTTTAGGTTACGCGTATACCCATTTAGATGATGCTTTAAAGCCTGTCGTCTCACCCAATTTCGATAGCCTACTTTTTGAACCTTTCCTGATATCACATATCGTTTCGCATATAATTTGCCTTTTGGAGCATCAGGGATAACGGCTTCTTGCACAATTTTACTAACGAATAGTTCTCTTATTTTTTTATAGTCAAAGAAAATTTGTGTACGATCTTGTGCCATGCCTTTCGTTTCCGGAAAATAGTAGTCAATGATTCCTTCGGGGACATTACGGGATTCTCCGTGTAATGGGAAGACATGCATTCCTATGTCAGCAGTTGCATTTATTTCAATAACCGTTGGATGATTATTCGAAACGATAACATCCACACCTGCGTGCTCCAAACCAGGGATTGCTTTAACTGCCTGAATGGCGATGTTTTTCACCTCTGGCGATATCTCATCCGTTACGTCTATTGGTTCTCCACCGGCAGCGATATTACTTTGGCCCTTCAAATATACAAGTTCATTCAATTCTGGGATGCCTTGCAGGATATGGCCTTGTTTTTTAATAGATTGAAACAAGTCTTGATCAAACGCGATGGTTTTCTTTGAAAGATATGGGTTTTCTTTTCTTTGATTATTCTTTTCTTCCACTAGTTTTTCAATCGAACTTTCCCCGTCGCCTACGACAAATGCTGGCAATCGTTTTGTTGCCGCAAGTACCTTATCGCCCGCAACATAGATACGATAATCAACGCCATCTACAAAACGTTCAACCAGGACATCCGGATAGCTTAATTCACTACGGACATAACGAATGCTGTCTTTTAGTTCTGTTTCATTTTGAATATTGGTGACAACACCTTTGCCGAGACTTCCACATATCGGCTTGATGACGAGTGGAAAGCCGAGGTCCATCCCATACTTCAAAATGGCTTCATCATTATCTTCTTCTGTAAAACCTTTACTTTCAGGTGTGTTTACATTCGATTGATGAAGATATTTTTTCGTCTCTTCTTTACTTGTCGTAAGACTCACTGCTTCGTTCATTACTTTTTCTCCTCGTGAACGGTAGAAAAAGTGTTTTTTATCATCTGATTGCAGTGAAAAAGTTTTCCCAAGTGGTTGAGATCCAATAATTTTAAGATCGGTAACCACTTCAGGATCAAAATACCACTTCAATGTCAGGCCGCGTCTCCATCCCTCTAAGGCTATTAGGTAAGCATCGATATTAAACCCTTTGACACCAGTCATCATTTGTTTGGATAGCCAGTTCGGATAAACATATGTCATTCCTTTCCCCTCCTTCAAACATGGTCCGATCGATTTATGATACAAGTTATTACGCCTTCGATCCCTTTAATTTCTTAACAAAATCTCCTACTTTCCGGAGTGGTGCTGTATATTTCCATGAGTTGCTTTGTTTAATATATCTGTTTTCTTTTTCCGTTTGATACACATCTTTATGCATATCGCGAAGATCCCGGTTCATCTTCTTTAACGTCGTTTCAACGGACCTGAGGTTATTTGCTTTAAATCGTTCATTGATTTCAAAGCCTATTTTAACCGGATCGTCGTACTTTTCTTCCCTGATCTTTTTCACTTTAGCTTTGTCGGAACTGCTGATTAATTGTTTAAATTCAGCTAGAGCTCCTTTATCTGTACCTGCTACGACAATTTCAATTTCTCCGTGGATTAATTTCTTGATATACCCGTGTAAGTTTCTATTCATCGCTTCTTCCTTCAGCCACTGATGATAGCTGCCTCGCTGGACCGTTCCGGACACAATGAATTTTTTCGCATATAATTCCCCGAGTGGTGCCGGGCTTACTTCCACTTCAATGGTTGATCTGTTTTCAAGTGGTTCGAGCACCGTGCTTAAATCGAAATAAATTTGCGAATTGGTTGTGTCGATTCCTTTGGTCTCAGGGAAATAATAATCGATAATCGCTGCCGGAATATTACGTGCCTTCCCTCTTAACGGATATAATGCGCCACCTATTTGGGCGGTTGGGTTTAATTCGATGACGACAGCCGGGTGTCTATTTACATTTCCCTCATTAATGATGATATCCACACCGCCATGCGCAAGCCCTGGAACAGCTTTTAAGGCATGAATGGCTATCTGTTTAATTTCGTCGGACAGTTCGTCTGTCACATCAATCGGGTCTCCGCCAGATGACACATTTGTTTTTTGTCTTAAATAGATCTTTTCGCCCTTTTCTGGAATACTTTCCATCGTATAACCAGCGGATTGGATAAAGTCTAGAATTTCGACGTCCTTTTCAATCAGACAGCTGTACAGTCTTGCATTTTTTCTTCGTTCTTTGTTTTTTAAATCAATTAATTCTTCAATTGTGTGCTCTCCGTCTCCAGTGATATTAGCTGGTACACGGTTATAGGCTGCAATGACTTGATCCTCAATCACATATACACGGTATTCTTGACCCGCTACGTATTGTTCGACAATCACTTCTTCATATTCTAGTTCTTGGCGGACATAGGAAAGTGCTTCTATAAATTCCTGCTCATCCTGAATATTGGTGACAACGCCATTACCGAGACTTCCGTTTGTTGGTTTGAGCACGAGCGGGTAGCCAAGTGTTCTGCTGTATTCAATGATTTCTTCGTCTGATGCATCCGGCTCAAATCCTTTCCCTTGTGGTACTGGGACACCGGCTTTATCTAAATAAATTTTTGTGTCGTCTTTCTCTGAGCCTATTTCTACCCCTTCATTTGTCACCTTATCTCCTCGGGTCCGGAAGAAATAATGGGTTCTTTTATCCGAACTGAGCGAATATAATCTACCAGGAGGGTTCACACCAAATACAATCATATCTTGAAAGTGTTCTGAATCCTTCGTATACCATTTTAATTTTAATCCCCTGCGCCAACCTTCAAGAGCTACGGAATATGCACATAGTCTTGTTTTTCTCGCATCCCTTACGATCTCATTTGGAAGTTGGGGGAGTGAAATTCCCGATTCCTCTTTCATTTTACTTGCTTCCTCCTACTGATTTATTCGTTTCATTTTCTTGACAATCTGCCCTACCATCCGGACTGGTAATGTAACTTTCCATGATAAGCTATTATAATATCTTTTATGCTCTTTTTCTGCTTTTCTTAGCTGAAGTTCGGTCACTTCATAGTCTTGTCTAATTTTCTTTAAATCCTCTATTTGTGTTTTCAGGTCGGCTTTTACTTCAAAGCCTATTTTAATCGGTGCGTCCCAGCTTTCTACATGAACTTCATGCACATCGGATCGCTCCGGGTCTTCCCATAATGCATTTTGAAAATCATCGACCATTTCGGGGTCTGTGCCTGCGACGACAACTTCAATATCGCCATTGTTCAGGTTGAGTACGAGTCCGCTCAAAAACCGTTCAAATGCTTGTTTCCTCAACCCTCGGTGATAACCAATATCCTGAACATCTCCACTGACTGTATATTTTTTTGCATATAACTTCCCTTGTGGATACGGTGTCACCGTTGAAGTGTTGGCAGATTTTGTTAGTAACGGATATAAAACATCGGTAAAGTCAAAGTATAGTTTGGTTTGCTCTTTGTTGACTGGTTTTGTTTCTGGAAAATAATAATCAATAATTGCTGCAGGGACATCATTCGCCTTCCCTTGCACTGGATACAGCAATCCGCCAATTTGAGCTGTTGGATTAAGTTCCAAAATAGTCGCCGCTTCTTCCACTGGTTTCTGATCATCGATAATTAGGTCTACTGCACCGTGCTCCAGGCCGGGAATGGTGTGCAGTGCGCGTACAGCTGCCTCTTCTACTTCTTTCGGCAATGCACCCGTTACACTGACCGGGTCTCCCCCTGTCGATATATTACTGATTTCCGTAAGAAATAGTTGTTCCCCTTCCTCCAGGACACTGTCTAGTGTGTATCCTTTCGTGCCTATAAAGTCGATCATCGCTGGATCCACTTTGATCGGACAGCTGACAAGGCGTGGGTTGGACTCTTTTTCCTTATTTTTTTCCACAATCAGCTGACGTACCGGGGTTTCTCCGTCCCCAACTACATGAGCAGGAACTCTGTTCATTGCTGCAACTACGTTATCTCCAACGACATACAGCCGGTATTCTTTTCCGGGAATATACTGTTCGGTGATAATTCCCCTGTATCCCTGTGTTTCCCGGATGTAAGTAAGCTGATGGACGAGTTCTTCTTCGGTTGTAATATTTGTGACGACACCTCTGCCGAAGCTTCCGTCTGTAGGTTTGATGACAACAGGATATCCAAGCTCATTTGCATAAGCAATGATCTCCTCATCGCTGGCACTCTCCGGGAACTCTTTTCCTATCGGTGTTGGGATGTTTGCTTCCATTAATTTTTGTTTTGTAATTTCTTTGTCCATCCCCATTTCAACTGCTTCATTCGTGACCTTATCTCCTCTGGTTCGGAAGAAATAATGGGTTTTTTCAGAAGAGCTGAGTGAAAATAATTTGCCTGGCTTATCGACAAACCATGTTTTCATCTCCTTAAACTTCTCTGAATCCTTTACATGCCACTTTAATGTTAATCCTCTTCTCCATCCTTCTAAAGCTACTACATAAGCATCAAGTTCCGGACCCCGTGCATCAGCGACAATCTCGCTGGAAAGATGTGGAAGCCACTTGGCACTTTGTTGTTCCTGTCCAACCATCTGTTCCTTACCTCCTGTATTTCCTCTAACCTTTTTTATCGTTATTTTTCTGGATTTCCTTTATCTTAGAGCTTTGATCGCCAGCGATGATATACATCGAATGGCTTCCCGTTTATCAAGTCTTCCGCCAGACGCCCTTCAGCATCTAAATGATAGTCTCCCATCCATTGATCCGTTTCTTTATCAAATTCATCGTAGTTGCCAGGCTTTGGTGTAAATTCGCCAAAAACCATCCCCTGGTCTGTTTTTAAGAAATCAATTCGAATAAACGGTATAGGTAGCTGTGCACTTAACTTTTCTACTGTTTGGATCTCTTCTTCTGTAACTCCGCTGCCTTGAAATAAATCTTCCTCATACTTTCCCGTACTTATTCGATCGCCGCCCGGCGTCCACCAGCAATACTTTATTTCTGGAAAACGAGTGATTTCCAGGATGAGTGCTACTTTCCCGTAAAAGCAATAAAACTTCAAATCGACTGCTGGTGTTTGCTCTTGTTTATTTTTAACGATGAATTCCTCGATCATCCACAGATCGCTTGCAACCCAGCCGGAAGCTAAATCTTCTTCCATTCTCTTTTCTAATGCTTCCCAGCTTGTGAGCAGCTTTGCTTGTTTGACGTCTTGTATTTTATTTTCATGATATACGAGATAAACACCGCGTGAACCTGCACCATCTACTGGTTTAATAACGATGGATTCCTCTTTTGGGATTTCTTTCATGGCATAAGGCTTTCCCTTTATCCATGGTCTTCGTATACCGAATGCATCGACTAATTGATAAGCTTGCCGTTTGTTATCGAGTAAGTTTTCTGGTGTTTTTCCGTTCATCAGCTGCCTTATTCTGGCCCGTGCTGTTAAACTGGCTCGAAAAGACGACGCAGCTTGCAATGCTAAGGTATGGTCGGTTTCTGCAAATCGTACGATGAATTCCGGAATATCTTCTTTTTTAAATCCTTTTAAAAGATTTTCGTAGACAATTTGTTGAACGTCTGCAAGGTCCTTGCGATAGTGCCTGCCTAGTTTTTTTAGGGCTTCATTATAGTTATTCGTTACACTTTCTTTTCTTTGGACCAGGTTTTGAATATATGAAATCGTGTCTCCATCTTCCTTGACTTGTTTTGTCCGCTGATGAAGATGGCTTGCATTTACTTTATCCGTTTCCATTTCTAAATGGTCGATGTGTTCTTGTTTGGTTTTTAATGCGTCGCGCATATGCTCAAGGTCTTTCTTTAAGTCTTGATTGTATGCTTTTAATGCGTTATTTTCTTCCAGGATGCTCTTCGCTTTTGCACCTTGAAAAAGCTTTCCGAATAATCCACGCACTTTTCGAGCTGGGGAAAATACTTTCCACGTTCTGCTTTCTTTTATATGCTTATTTTCCTTTTGCAATTTCTTTGTCGCTTTCTTTGTTTTCATGAGCGCTGCTTCTTTTTCCAGCAACCTTTCTTTCAAAGCTTCTTCTCTTGTTTGCTCGGGCTTCCTATCTTGACTCGGTGTCTGATTCGATGAGGTGCTCAGGTCGTCTGAATGTTGGTTATGCTTATTATGCTCTACTTCATCGATCGTCATCACCTCATTAACCCTTTATTTGTATTTACAAAACATTCTTCTAATCTTGAGGCATGTTTGGTATAGCCGAACTGTTTTTCAACATAATTTGTCGCTTTCTCAACTTGCGTAGCATATGCTTCCTTATCATTTATCAGTTCATGGATTCTATCCTGTACTTCCTCTGGTCGGGCGTAAATGGCAGCCTCTTTGAATAAATCCTTATAGTTTGGGGGGATGATAACAGGTACTCCTGCAGCCATCGCCTCAAAGATTACCCGTCCAAATGCTTCCACCCACTTCGGATGGGTATAATAGACAAACACATCCAGATCAGCGAGAAAATCTTTCGGATGAACTTCTCCGAATTCCTGAACGTACCAATTTTTCGGGAGTTTTCCCAGTAGTTTTTCAGGCGTTTTTGCACCACCTAAGACATGGATTTCATAGGCTTTTTTATCCGGGTAAATCATTTTTAACTCTCGCGGATCCTCTGGCCATTTTACATACTGATCTCGTGAATGGCGACCAATTTTAATCCGCTTGTTATGCGGTTGCTCCTTCCGTTGCCATTCATCCACATCAATGATATTGACCCAGTCTTCACTGGCTAAACGGATGGATTTTAAATCTTTTTCATGATGCGCATGTAATGTATCACGAATCAACGGCCCGATTGGGTACCATTTTCCTTTTTTTCCAACATATTGTTCTAAATGCTTCACGCACGTTGGGATGGAGTAAAGTGTTTTTCCATTTTTACTATACTCTCGCTTTGGCGGCTGATTGACAATGACCCGAACGTGATTGGCTTGGATATCCGGGATATACTTTTGCCATGCTTGAAGAACAGGTGGATGCCTTACGATTAGTACATCACAGCTTACCTTCTCTCCGTAAACAAGCATTTGGACGTCATCGCCATTAATAAGCTCGCGTACGCTCGGATTAATTTCTTTAATGGAATTTAAATCATAACGGGCCATTTGAATAAGGCCTGTCCTAAGTCCCATCTTTTGTTGTGCTTTTATTTCTTCGATATTGGACATGTTTGTACCGCCTAAGAGACGGAATTCAGAAGCAATGATCACATCGAAATGCCTTCTTGCGTTCTTCTTGACTTCTCGACTAGGAAGCATTGGCTCTGGAACGGGGTACGGTCTTTTTTCTTGCGGAAAGCCGTAGTATAAAGACGTTGCTTTTTGGTGATAATTCGAGTAACTTTCCAAATACTCTTTTCTTGCCCCCATAAAGAATCCGTGATAACCAAATACTTCACTTCCAGTTAAAGAAGAACTGGATTGTCTTTGAAAAGAAAACGGTCCTGTTTTCAAATCGACAACCGCTTCTTTTCCAAACACGATTTTGAGTCGCTTCTTAAATTCTCCGTCCGCTCCAAAACGGACACTATCCCAGAAGCCGAGTTCCCTCATTACAGGTTCCCTGCGAAACATTAAGGAAGACATATTAGCAAAAATATATTCTCCCGGTTTTCCGCGTCTGAAAAACTTAAGGCTTTCTGTTGCTCTTGCTTGCTGGGTTGTATTTGCGATAACAGATGGATTTTCGATAAAGTGTTTGACCTGTTCCTCCATTTTTTGAGGATGTGACCAATCATCGGCATCATTGATGGTGACAAAATCCCCTGTAGCGATTTTCAAAGCCTCATTCCGGGCTGTGTATGCCCCGCTGTTCGTTTTGGTTGAAATGATTTGAACACGGGGGTCGATCTTGCTATATTCCTTAACGATATTTATCGTGTTATCTGTGCTTTGATCATCCGCAACAATGATTTCTAAGTTTGTCCATGTTTGAACGAGCAAAGAATCTAATGTTGTGCGTATACCGTCTTCGGCGTTATATGCTGGTACAATGATCGTTACTTTTTCCTTCGTATTATCAATAAGCTCAACGTTTCTCTGGTTTTTTGTGCGTAAACGGTCGTAACATGTTTTCCCGATCACTGCATGTCTGTCTAACTCCTGGATACCATAAAGTTTCAGTGCTTTATTCATCCACTTCACGCGCTCCGTAAATGACGTTTCCAAATTGGCTCGAGCCAAATAAAGATCTGCATGCTTTTGAGAGGCCAAAGCATGTGAAATGACATCTTTCGCCTCTGTTACCCTACCTATTATATCATAGCTTTCTGCTTTTAAGATTGCCAATCTACGTAAAAAATCCCTGTTTTTTACTCTTTTTTCTGCTTGGGAAAGAAAGGTCAGACATTTTTCTGCCCCTTCTTTGTTGTACTGATTGGCGTACATAAGCGCTAGTTCCCAAGCTGCGTATCTTCTTGTATATGGATTATCGGATGTCTTGCTTTCTTTTGTAAGTTCCGCTAACGCTTTTTCTGTAAAACCGAGGTCATAAAGATTGTATTTCAGCTTTTTTATTTTATTTTTTGCTTTTCTCTTTCTTAATGAACGGTCGAAGATTTCCCTTCTGTCACGCTTTCCTAACATATACTTCATATACAATTGTAGCATTCGCTTGATTTTATTCATTGATGTTACAATTCTCCATATACTGCCTTGTTTAATCGCATCGTACTGACTAGAAAGCTGAACATGCTCTAGCTTCACATGTTCATATTGCTCTCTGGCTGTCTTTAATTCTCTGTCAGCCGCCTCCACTTGCTGCTTTAAGTTTTGATTCGTTGCTTGTGTTGCTTCACGGGCATGACGATCGTTTTCTTTATTCCTCATGTGAGCACTCCTCTAATCTAGAAGCATGTTTTAGGTAGCCAAAGTGTTTCTCAACATAATCTTGGGCTTTTTCGACCTGTTCACTGTAGGCATTGTCATCGTTCATCAGTACATCTATTTTCCCTTTTACTTCATGTGGCTTTGCGTAAATCGCTGCATCCTCAAATAAGGTTTTGTAATTTGGCGGGATAATGACTGGTATCCCTGCAGCCATCGCTTCAAAGATCACGCGTCCAAATGCCTCTACCCACTCCGGATGGGTATAATAAACAAATACGTCCAGATCAGCAAGAAAGTCTTTCGGATGCACTTCTCCAAATGCTTTTACATGCCAGTTCGCGGGAAGTTCTCCTAGTACTTTTTCTGGAGCCTTACCGCCACCGAGAACATGAATCTCGTACTTTTCATCATCCGGATAAATAGCTTTCAATGTGTTTGGATCATTTGGCCATTTTACATATTGATCCCGGGAGTGACGACCGATATGAATACGCTGATGTTTCGGCCGCCTCTTACGGCGCCACTCGGAGACATCAATAATATTCACCCAGTCTTCATCAGCTAGATGAATTGACGCGAGTTCCGCTTCGTGATGTTCATGCAACGTATCCCGAATTTGCGGACCTATTGGGTGCCACGTTCCTTTTTTACCTGTATATGATTCTAATTGGTGCACGCAGTGATCCAAGTGATACAGTGTTTCTCCCTGCTCACTGTATTCTCGTTTTGGTGGTTGGTTAATAATTACGCGTACATCTTTTGCTTCGATGTCCGGAATATATTTTTGCCATGCTTCAAGGATTGGCGGATGTCTTACAATCAGGACATCACAGCTTACCTTTTCGCCGTAAACAATGGTTTGAATCGCATCCCCGTCAATGAAATCCCGTACGTTTGGATTCATTTCCGTGACCGAATTTAAATCATACCGGTACATTGGAACGAGGCCTGTTTTCAGTCCGAGTTTCTTTTGCGCTTTTATTTCCTCGATATTCGACATATTGGTACCACCTAAAAGACGGAATTCGGACGCAATAATGACATCAAAATGCCTTCTTACGTCTTTTTTCGTCTTCTGTGGCAGCATTGGATCCGGGACTGGAAACGGTCTTTCCTCCTGTGGAAATTCATAATATAAATTTTTCGGGTGTGTACGATGATAATGCTCATGTGCTTCTGCATATTCTTTTCGTGCTCCCATAAAATATCCCGGGAATCCGAATGCAGCATTTCCTGTTAATGAATCCTCGGATTGTCTCTGGAAAGACAATGGTGCTGTTGGTAAGTTCGCAACTGCCTTTTCACCAAAAACAAGCTTCACCCGTTTTACAAACTCCGAATCACCCGCAAAGCGCACACTATCCCAGTACCCGAGTTTCTCCATCACAGGTTTACGCCGGAACATAAACGATGACATATTTGGAAAAATATAAATGCCTGGTTTTCCTCTGCGGAAGAAATTCATCTGTTCCGTTGCACGCGCCTGATTGGAGAAATTTCCAATCATCTTCGGATTTTGAATCAAATGCTCTACCTGTGTTTTAATTTTCTCAGGATGGGACCAATCATCCGCATCATTAATCGTTACAAAATCGCCTGTAGCTTGTGTAAGGGCTACGTTACGGGCAGTATAGGCTCCGCTGTTTTGTTTGGTTGATAATACCTGAACACGGCTATCCTTCTGCGTAAAGCTTTTGATGACTTCTTTCGTATTGTCGGTACTGCAATCGTCGACTACAAGGATTTCAAGGTTTGTCCATGTCTGACTTAGCATGGATTCAATCGCAGTATGGATAGACGTTTCAGAATTATAGGCTGGAATAATCACCGACACTTTCGGTGCATCATCTAAATTATTATAAAGCAGTCCATCCATTTGTGTCTCTATCCGGTCATAGGCTGATAGCACCCCGTCCGCTTTAGCAATCGTAATAGGCGCCGTCGAATAAAATTCGTACACCTGATTGATCCGTTTCTTGCGCTCATCAAGCGAAGTGGCAAGATTTGCTTGCGCCAAATAAAGATCTGGATGCGCCTTGAGAGACAGGGCATGCGTTAGGACCCGCTTTGCTTCCTCCGCTTCCCCTAACATTTTGTAGCTTTCTGCTTTTAGTACCGCTGCCCGGCGTAATTCATCTTCATCTTTTACACTTTTGGTCGCTTGCTCGATATACGTCAGACAGTTTCTTGCACCGTCTTTACTGTACTGATCAGCATAATAAAGTGCCAATTCCCACGCAGCACGGCGCTTTAAATAAAGATCTTCGTCCTGATTGCAACATTCCTTTAATTCCGCCAATCCGCGCTGAACAATCCCAAGCTCATAAATCCGAAATTTGATGCGTTCTACTTTTTTCATCTGTGCACGTTTTTTACCAGGCTTAATGATTCTTTTCAGTGTTTCTTTTTGCTTTTTGGTAAACATACCTGCAATGACTTCTTTTTGTTTCGTACTGAGAAAGGTATATAAAAACCAGTCCATCGATCCGACAATCGTTTTCTTTATGAATCGCAACATAGCTATTCCCCCACCATAACACTTTGCTTCCTACTGCTTACTCAACTTGCGTCTTTTTACTTTTGTTTCCTTGATATCTTCCCGGTAAGCCTTCACAGCATCTTTCGGCTCTCCGTCATACATGATTTGCCCTTGCTTCATCCAAATAGCTCTGGTACATAACTGTTCAACAAACGTCAAACTATGGGTGACGATAATCACTGCCTTTGCTCGTTCCATCATATCTTGTATTTTTTCGCTCGCCTTTTGCCTAAAAGCCATGTCTCCTGTAGATAAGGCTTCATCAATAATGAAAATATCCGGCTGCAATATCGCCGCAATACTAAAGCCTAGACGCGAACGCATTCCGCTTGAGTATTCTTTCACCGGCCTGTCAATTGCTTTTTCAAGGCCAGAAAACTCGACGATTTTAGGATAAAATTCTTTTATTCGCTTTTTCGGAATCCCAAGTAGCATTCCATTTAGAAAGATATTATCTGTTCCGGTTAGTTGGCTGTTAAACCCTGTTCCATAGCCTAAAAGCGCAGTTGTCTCCCCGTCCAGATAAATCGATCCCTCATCCGGCTGGAGGATATTGGTCAGCACTTTACAAAGGGTACTTTTACCAGCGCCATTATGACCAATAATACCAACGACTTCGCCTTCCTTGATTTCAAAGTTGACATTTTTTAAAGCCCAAAAGGGTTTCTTTTTTAATTCAAAGGAAATCCCTAAGTTTTCGGCTTTCACAATGGAATTGTCTTTAATTGTTGTTTCTGTTTTTTCTAATTGCAAGTTTCGTTTTCTTCTTGGTGGTCGTGGTGGTACGGTTGCTTTATATTTTTCAATAATTTCAGCAGGATCTCCAGCGTCCCGGACAACTCCGCCATCTAGCCACATTAATCGATCACAATTTCGCTGTGCATAGCGGAGACTGTGAGTGACGATGATCACCATTTTCGCTTTCTTCACTAATTCTTTCATTTTATTCGCAGCTTTTTTACTAAACTTTGCATCTCCTGTATTTAATGCCTCATCCAAAATTAATATTTCAGGCTCTAGATGAGCTGCAACACTAAAGCCAAGTCTTGCTTTCATTCCACTGGAGTAATATTTCATCGGTTGATCCATGAAGTTTCCAAGCTCTGAAAATTCATGGATTTCCTGAATATAATGATCGATTGTATCTCTACTGATGCCAAGCATCATTCCATTTAGATAGACGTTCTCTCGTCCTGTCAGTTCCTTTTTAAAGCCCATGCCGAACGAAAACAGTGCAGAAACCTTGCCATCCACATAAATTTCGCCCTTATCCGGCTCAAGAATGCCGGAGATAATTTTACAAAGCGTTGTTTTCCCAGCACCGTTTGAGCCAATAATGCCTAGAATCTCACCCTTATAACCAGTGAAATTAATATTTGTCAGGGGCCAGACCATTTTCTTGCCTTCCTTGTCTCTGCCCTCTTTTAAATAACGAAGAACTTTTGATTTATAATCATCCTTTTGACTGTTTGGAAAAAAGGACACACCAATGTTCTTCGCCTCGATAACAATTTCTTTTTCCTGGTTTTCTGTTTGCTTTTGTTGATTTTCTTTTAACAACATACATAAAACCTCTTTTTATAATGCTTTTATTATTTTGTGCTCGTTACGGCTGTAGTGATAAAGCATATATCCTCCAAGAACGATGGAAACAATACCGATAATCGAAAGTCCCAGAAAATCCGGGCTCTGGTGATACATAATGATATCACGGTATGAATTAATGATAATCGCAATTGGGTTGATATCAACGATCCAGCTGTACTCATCAGGCAATCTTCCGCCTTCCCAGATAATCGGAGAAGCATAGAAGAAAACACGTACCGTATGTGTCAGCACGTTATCAATATCGCGAACAAATACCGTAATATAACCTAAAAACAAACTAACCGTTATTAAAAACAATAATTGCACTACTATTATTATTGGTAAATAAACAATTTGCCATCCTGGCATGACTTGGAAAGCAATCAGGAATATGCCAACGACGACTAACCCAAAAATAAAATTAAACAATTGGGTAAAGGTAAAAGAAAGTGGGAAAATCGACTTCGGCAAATTCACCTGATTAATAATGGAACTATATTTTGTTATCGACTTTGCTGATGTATTAATGGTTGTATTAATCCAGCGCCATGGAACCAAACCGATGACTAGAAAAACAGCAAAGTCTTCCCCGCCACGGCCAAGCACAATTCCAACAAGAAAATAATAAACAACGACATTCAAAAGCGGATCGAGCAGCCACCAAAAATAACCCAAATAGCTATTTCGGTTTTCTGCCTTTAGTCCAGATTTCACAAGATAGATCAACAAATCTTTTCGTTTCAGTATTTCTGATAAATATTTTCGCATAACTTCTCATGACACCGCCTAATTCTGTTTAAAATGAGTTAGTATACATGGATTCATGACTCATTTTCTGCGATTAAATCTTCTTTTTATATAATGAAAAGCATAATTTAAAATATACCATGCACTTTTGATAGCACTTTGTTCTTCAACGGTCCGGTATACACGCCAGTTCTGTTTCACCATTTTCAATTTGTTGCTGGAAATGGAGTTTTGAACCAAGCGATATTTGGACAATACTTCCGGTAAACCATACGCAGTAAATCCATTTTTTGTGAGTGTTAACCACAAGACATAGTCCTGCCGTGAACGGATATGAATCATTTTTACTTTACCCGTTTTTTTCGTATCTAGCATGACGGTTAAACACCCAATTACACAATGTTTCATTAAACCGACATAATCAATCGTCTCAGGTGCTTTAATGACGGAGTTTACCTCTGTCCCGTCTTCAAGCATCCGTACATATTCGGTAAACGAAAATGCAATATCTTTCTCCAGCATGAAATCAAGCTGCTTCTCAAGCTTCGTCTCAAGCCATACATCATCACTGTCTAAAAATGCGATAAAACGCCCCTTTGCCGCTTCAATTGCTGTATTACGCGCAACTCCCGAGCCTGCATTTTCCTTCAGTTTGATCAAGGTGATCCTTGCATCTTCTTTTTGATAGGACGCTACGATTTCGGTTGTCTTATCCGTCGAACAATCATCAACGATAATCATTTCCCAGTTCGTATAGGTCTGATTTTGTACAGACTCAATGGTCTCATGTATAAACTGCTGTGAGTTATAAGCAGGCGTAATAACCGAAATAAGGGGGCCTGCAGTTTCATTGCTTTGCATCCATTACCACCACGATTTTCTTATTGTTTAAGTAATGCCCCGTACCAATTAATTAATTTCTCTTCTTCTTTTTGCCAGTTCAGCTGCCGGACAACTGCCTTCTTGCCATTCATCCCCATCTGCCTTGCTTCTTCCGGGTGTTTTCTTAAATAATCAATCGCTTCTTTTATTTCTTCCTCATTGTAAGGATCAACCGCAATTCCGCATTGATACTTGTCCATGAACTTTTTCCACACCGGAAAATTCGAGCATAGGATAGGTAGTCCAGCACTCATATACTCAAAAAACTTCGTGAGTTCTTTTTTCTTGTAATGCTGTGTAGGCGGAAATAGCGCAATCCCAGCTAACCATTTCCGACTAATATATTTGTCGTCAATTTCCTCTCGTTCGATAAATTGATCGATTCCTTCAATCATAAGCTGTTCTTTCTTTTCACCGGCTTTTGCGTACATCTTTTCCGCAATGCTACTTGGACATTTGCCGATAAAATGAACCGAGACACTTGGATCGATGTTGGGAATTTGCGCGTGAATATATGCGCCTCTTTCCATCGACACGTTCCCAGTATAAAGAACTTTATTTTCCGCCGGCTGATCATCGATTTGATGATTCACTAATTTATCATTCAGTGCAGGGTAATTCAAAATGCAAATACCGGATGGATATTTTTCTTGATAATATTTTTCCGCCAAGCAAAGCGCCATGTTTTTGGAAAGGATCTTTTCAACGAATCCATACACTGCACCAACCGCTTTTCGAATAGGCTTTGGAAAATATTCCTTCTGGTACATTGCCGTTACATAATCTTCATGCACATCATAAATTACAACATTATTTTTCTTTTTTAAGAGACGTCCCACCGGGAGTAACTCCGGGTCATGAATATGATAGCAATCCGCCTTTAAGCTTTTTGCCTTCAAATAAGCTTCCAGCGTGGAAAATACCATTCTCGCCAATCGGTTCTTTCTTTTTTTGATTGGCACCATTGTTACATCGGTATCTTTCTGGATCTCCTGTTTATCCATCGATGCAATCAGCGACACATCATAACCGCCTTTTTGCAAGGATGTACATTCTTTATGAAAAATTCGTGTATCATATGGGTGGTGCACGGTTGTCATATGCACAACTTTTGCTGTTTTTCTCACTTCCACCCTGCCTCCTCTATCTTACACTATCTCGCCATCGTTTCTGTAAATAAGGCCCCATACTCGTCAGCGATTTGACGTGCATCAAAATCTTCGACTCGCTTGTAGCCCGCTTCCTTGACGCGGTCCAATTTTTCCTTATCATAGGTCAGGACTTCTTGCATGTTGTTTGCAATAGCATTCACATCGCCAACCGGAGCAAGCAATCCATACTTCCCGTCGTCTAGCACCTCTGCAGGACCAGATGCACAATCCGTCGAAACAACCGGAGTCCCGGTCGCAAGCGCCTCTGCAAGCACATGGCCAAACCCTTCATGAATCGATGTTAAAACAAACAAATCGGCATGTTTAAAATAAACATATGGATTATTTTGAAACCCGATAAAATGTACTTTATCTTGGATGCCTAATCTTTCCGTTTGCTTGATTAACGTATCCTTTAAAGGACCTTCCCCTAAAATCACTAACTTGCTGTTTATTTGCTTATGCACCTTCGCAAATGCGTCGATGAGTGTTTGATGATCTTTTTGTTTCACGAGCCTGCCAGCTGTAATAATCACCTTCTCCTCCCCATGAAAAATAGGAAGATGTTCCTCAGCCAGCACCCCTTCATTCATATGTTTACGTATATTTTTTAAATCTACGGGATTATAAATAACTTTAATATTTTCAGATTTTACTTTATACCTTTGAATCAGATTTTGTTTCACTCCTTCAGATAAAGAAACAACCTGACTCGCCCATTTATACATCATTCCATAGCCGCGTAATTTTAAGTCGGTCAAAAAGCCCCCGCTCAAATTATCCGCTTCCCTTACTATGTTCTTCGCACGGGTAAACGAAAGTAAATTTGCCAAAATAGCAATCGTATTATAATTCGGGATCGTACTGAATACAAGATCGACCTTTAACTCTCTAATCAGTTTAGCTAAAGGGAAAATCGCATTCCTTAAACGCTTTTCATTTATTTTAATAAAGGTAACATCAGACTTCACATTCGCCTCATAGTCACTATTATAATCCAACGTGACTAAAACAGGTTCAAATTTACTTCGATCCAAGTTGTTTATAATATTCAGAAGTGTTCTGGCCGCACCGCCAGCACCCATTTGATAAATGAAAAACAACACTTTTTTTCTTTTCACAATAACTCAGCCTTCCCTTTACACTGAAAAACTTTAAAGCTAAAAATCCACACGAATACTCACCGAATTATACCATAGCCTGCCTAATAAATAAATTGTCGAAATTAAACAAAAGAAGGAACTTTTTCTTTCAGGAGGGAAAATCATGTTGGAAGGTTCTAAGGGAAGCTGTCTTGCCGTTGTTCGAGCTCGGTGGCTTATAGGTTAATTTATCGCTCGAGTGCGTGAACCTGTCGCTCGAGTTTGTAAGCTTGTTGCGCGAGTTTAACTCTTTATTGCTCGAGTGCGTGAGTTTGCTGCGCGACTTTTGTTGGTTATTGCGCCAGTTCCTGACGCTGTCGCTCGAGTTTCAATAGTTACGCATGATTGCTTGCGCCAAGTCACCCCCATCACATCTCCAAAACAAAAGGGATTTGGCCGTATTCATCCCAAATCCCTTTCCGTTCATCTCCCTCTTTATTTCTTCGCTAAGGAGGCTAATGTTTTTTCCATATAGGCCTTAATATCGTCATGCAGATCCTCCCGATTTAATGCGAAATCGATGGTTGCTTGAACAAAGCCTAATTTATCTCCAATATCGTACCGCTCTCCAACGAAATTATAAGCGAGTACTTGCTCTTGTTCATTTAATTTTTCAATGGCATCCGTTAATTGGATTTCGTCGCCTTTGCCTGGCTCCAGAGTTTCCAAGATATCGAAAATTTCCGGTGAAAGCACGTACCGTCCCATGATCGCTAAGTTGGATGGTGCTTTTTCGACATCTGGCTTTTCCACTAATGATTCGATTGCGCGTATGGATGGTCCGTAGCCATTTGTTGCTTTCGGTTTGATAATCCCGTATTTGGAAACGTCCTCCATCGGTACGTCATGTACCCCTACCACAGAAGACTGATATTCATCATATACGTTAATCAATTGCTTCAGGCAAGGCTCTTCTGCCTCCACAATGTCGTCACCTAATAGAACAGCAAATGGTTCATTTCCGACAAAACGATTCGCACAATAAATTGCATGTCCAAGGCCTTTAGGCTCTTTTTGCCTAATATAGTGGATATTTGCCATATTTGAAATGGATTGAACCATTTCAAGCATCTCTACCTTCCCTTTGTGGGCAAGGGTTTCCTCCAGTTCATACGACACGTCGAAGTGGTCTTCTACCGCTCTTTTTCCTCGTCCGGAAACAATAATAATATCTTCTATCCCGGAGTTAATCGCTTCTTCTACAATATATTGAATGGTTGGTTTATCGACAATTGGCAGCATTTCCTTCGGTTGTGCTTTTGTTGCAGGTAAAAAACGGGTACCTAAGCCAGCTGCTGGTATGATCGCCTTTTTTACTCTCATTCTCTTAACTCCTTTGTATAGCGAAAATGTTTTTATACATTACTAATGTAAGTTTAGCATAACGCTTTGCCTTCCTACAATTTTAATAGCAAAATGCGCGTACGTCCATGAAAATGGATCTTTATTTTTACTGTGAAAAGCTACTTATCTTCTGAGACAATCTTCTCTTTTCCTAAAATTAAATAATTGAGTTCTTTCTTCGGGATTCGATTAAATTCCGTCCGTTTTGCCAGGTAAAAGACAAATCCGAGTAACACCCATGCAATAAGTGCAATTCGGGATTCCATTCCGAGAAAAGCTGGTGAACCAGGGATCAGCAATAGTCCGATAAAGATAATACTTGCTAATGCCCCAAAACCTGCTACCGCCTTTTTAAAAGGGGAAACGGTATGGATGGCAGGGTCATAATCTCCCTTCATCGAAACTTTAAATAATGTAAAAGCAGTATAGCATGTATAAAAATATGCAATGGACACACCGATGGAAGACATGTCCACCACCCATAGCAATGCTTCACGGCCAAACCAAGGTGCAAACATGGCGATAACCGATGTAAAAATAATCCCGATGTACGGTGTTTTATATTTCGGATGCAGCTTTGAAAATGCTTCTGGTAAAATTTTTGCACGAGACATCGCAAACAATAGACGGCTCGAAGAAATAATGAAGCCATTTAATCCAGTAAAAATACCCATAGACAAAGCAACAGCTAAGATCAGGAGGCCGATTGGACCTAGTAACTCGCCAATAGCAGCACCTGTCCCCCAAACGTGATCCTTTGCGATCAGTCCTTGCCATGGTTCAATCATTGCTGTCGTCATAATCATCAGACTATATAATACAGCCGCAAAAAAGATGGCTAAAATAATGAGTGTAAATGCCTTGCTGGAAGGGAATTTAAATTCCTCAGCAGCTTGCGGAATATTATCAAAGCCGACAAACGCCCATGGAGCAATAGCGACGATCGATATAATCGCTGCAAGCGCTGTTTTATCCGGCGGAAATAATGGCTTTACGTTAGAAAGCCCGGATCCTGGCTGCACGCCTACCATGAAAGCTAGACCAATAACACTAAGAATCATGACACCACAAAAAATAAACTGTATTCTACCGGATAAACCTGTCCCTCTTATATTGGAATACCCGAAGATCACAAGTAATACAGTTGCAATAATAATTTCCATTCCGTAAACATCCCACCCGGCAATTTGGTAGAGATGAAATGTTTCAATCACCTTGGGAAAAATAAATTTGAACATTAATGAAAACGCGGAGGCGTTTAGCGCAACAATACATATGTAACCTAATGTTAAAAACCACCCACAAATAAATGCGTGTGTGCGCCCTAAACTAACAAACGAATAGGCAAATTCTCCGCCTGATACAGGAAAGCTTTTGATGAGGAAGCCATAACTTACAGCAATTAACATCATTAATAAAGCGCCAATGCCAAATCCAATGATTACACCGAGTGGACCGGCAGAACCCATCCATGTTGTGGGTTGAACGAATGCACCCCAGCCTATCGACGATCCTAAAGCAATCGCCCATATCCAGTGTGCCTTAAAAGACTTCTTCAGGGTTGTTCTCTCTTTCATGCTGGAACTCCTTTGTGTTTATTATATATTCTTACCATTTTATATCAAAAGGTGGTTTTACAGCAAATATAAAATTTACAGCATTTCGCAGATTTTTCTATTATACATGGTATTTTATACTTGTTATAGATCATATCTGAAGGATTTTCACTATTTTGGTATTTGATCATTTGCGCATAATGGTATAAATGATTATTTCGCCCCATTTGATCGCAAAGCAACATAACAAGGTTCGTGATCCGCAAAATCGAGTAGGTGACTAACCATTACTTGGTTAGTCGACCTCTCACACCACCGTACGTACGGTTCCGTATACGGCGGTTCAATCTCTTGAGTA
>NZ_JFBD01000027.1 GCF_000709085.1 Virgibacillus alimentarius
AACTGGAGCGGCGAACAAAGCGACGTTATCCAAGATCAAAAGTCTATTACCAAACCCATTAAGTAAAGGGAAGCGTCATAAGGATACGATCGGTCTAAAGAAAGACTTAGATAAAATTGGTTATGGTGGTATTAGGAAAACGAACTATTACGGTTCTTTCACCGAAAAACGCGTAAAGCAGTTCCAGAAGTACTACGGTTTAACGGTAACTGGAGCAGCGAATAAAGCCACGTTATCTAAGATCGAGAGTCTTTTGCCAAATCCATTGAGCAAGGGAAAACGCCATAAAGACACAATCTCGCTTAAAAAGAAATTGAATCAAATCGGTTATGGCGGTATTAAGGTAACGAATTACTATGGATCATTTACCGAAAAACGCATAAAGCAATTTCAACGGGATTATGATCTTCCTGTAACTGGGGTTGCAGATGAAGAAACACTTGCAGCAATTGATAAGGCCATGGAAACGCGAGAGAAAGTTACGTATTCTAAATACGATATTTCGCTGGAGCGTGCACTGGATATTCAAATGAATCAATTGCAGCAAACAGATCAATATAGAAACAAGCCAGCTTATATTTCAGCTAACTATGTCACTATCAGCAATGGTGTTGCCAGAACAACAGCAAACTTGAATGTTCGTGCTTCTTCCAGCACTGGTAGCCATATTTACGGAACGTTACCTAAAGGGTCGGTCGTTCATATTATAAATAAGGGAAGTCAGTGGCATAAAATCAGCTATAATACGTGGAGAAATCCGACACGTGCAGATGTTAAGTTTTATTTGGATCCAACGAATAATGACACCTTTCAACATTTAGATTTAACGGAGAGTGCGCATGTTTCAGCGCGTTCCTTAAATAATGTATTGCGAGGAAAAGGTGTCCTCCAAGGTTTAGGACAAGCATTTATCGATGGAGGTAACCGTCATTCTGTCAATGAAATCTATCTTATTTCCCATGCGCTTCTTGAGACAGGAAATGGATCTTCGAATCTAGCAAATGGAATAAAGGTAGGAAAAAATAATTCTGGTCATCTCGAATTAGTTAATTCAAGCAATAAACATCGCCTAACCAGCATAAAGACAACGTACAATATGTTTGGTATTGGCGCAGCTGACAGTGATCCAAAACGATTAGGAGCGTTTACTGCCTACAAGGAAGGGTGGTTCTCCCCTGAGGCAGCGATAAGAGGCGGTGCCAAATTCATTGGCAGCAGCTATCTTCACAATCAATATTATCAAAATACGCTCTATAAAATGCGCTGGAATCCAGCAAATCCAGGATATCCGCAATATGCGACGGATATTGGATGGGCTGTCAAGCAAGTGACCCAAATTAAGAATATGTACAACAAGCTGGATAATCCATTACTAAAATTTAACATTGTTCGATATTTATAGAAGGCAAGTCTAGTTCCTATAGGGGCTAGACTTGTTTGTGCATCCGTAGATTTTATAATTTCTTGTCGATTCTACTCTATAAATTTGTTATAGTAATATAGATAGAATTATCGTTTAATATTTTGATGAAATTGTTTTTTAATAGATGGAGATAAATGATGAATCATTCTGTAGTTTTTCATAATGTAACAAAGAAATATAAAATGTATAAGGATTCCTCCGATCGATTAAAGGGTGTGTTCGCACCTAACCGATATGGAGAGGATTTTTATGCAGTTAAACATATATCTTTTACCGCTGATCCGGGTGATGTCATTGGTGTGGTGGGAGTTAATGGGGCAGGGAAATCCACGTTATCCAATCTGATTTCCGGTGTCGCACCACCAACGACGGGTGAGATTACTGTCAACGGTCAGGTTTCCATTATAGCCATTGCTTCCGGACTAGATAAGGAATTAACGGGTCGCGATAATATTGAATATAAATGTTTGATGCTCGGCTTTACAAAGAAAGAAATTGAAGCGCTGATGCCTCAAGTGATTGAATTTGCGGATATTGGCAATTTCATTGATCAGCCTGTTAAAAATTATTCCAGCGGGATGAAATCGCGTTTAGGTTTTGCTATATCTGTCAATATCGACCCAGACGTACTTGTTATTGATGAGGCTTTATCTGTTGGAGACCAGACGTTTAAGCAGAAATGCTATGACAAAATGAATGAATTTAAGGAGAAGGGGAAAACGATTTTCTTTGTCAGTCATTCCCTCCAGCAAGTAAGGAAATTTTGTAATAAAGTCTTATGGCTCGAAGCTGGGGAAGTAAGGGCATATGGAAAAAGAATCGAAGTTTTACCTCAGTATCGCAAATTCCTAAAACAATTTAAAGCTCTATCCGATGAGGAAAAGAGGAATTTTAGACAACGTGTGATGGAGAAACGAAGCAAGCTGGAGCAAGAAGAGAATAAGGACGAGAAGGATGCAATACGCGATCCAGTGTTACTGCTCCCCCGTAATAAAGCTTCAAGAGCCGATAATTATAAAAGGAAATTTTCATTTCTCTCTTCCAATGTGTTTATTACGTTGCTCCTGCTCCTTTTTGTGGCAGTAGGTACCGCGATCTATCTTGCTAAACCTTGGGAAGGATTTTTCCAAGAGGAAGCTGCACAATCAGAGGCAGTGATAGAGGAAGAGCCAGAGCCAGAGCCTGTGCAAAAGGAAACAGCTGCGCCTGAAGCGGAGGAAGAACGGGAAGAGAATGAGCAAGAAATTCAATATGTGACCGTTTCCAGTGCACATATTCGTACGGAACCGGACCTTGATAGTGAAGCAAGTGCTTTTACGAATTTCGGTGAAATCTATCAAATAGAAAATAAGGAAGAAGATGAAGGAGAAGCTATTCACTGGTTGAAAATTGCCGGAGTACATGCTGATAAAGAAGGTTGGATTAGCAGTGATCTGCTGGAAGAGATTTCTGGGGAATCTGATGATGCAGCGATTGCGGGTCAAATGCAAGCCACAATCGGTTCACATCCTGTATTAGAAGAAATCTCAGAAGGAAATGAGCCGGAAGAGGTATTTTCCGGAAGTGACGAAGACAAGCAAGAAATCTCCATCCCTGTTCACCATACGGTGCTAAAAGAGGATGTTACGGAACAACTCGGCGAACCACATCTAGAGGATAAAAATAATCTTTTATACCATGGTTCTGTCTATGACTTTCTATTTTCTTTGCGCAATGATCAGGTTGAAGATCTAGTGATTGTAAAGAGATGAGATATGTGAGGAAATACAATGAAATCAGTCATTAAGGTAATTCAAGAACAGATAAACAATATGTATTTAATACGTAAAATGGCCTTATTTGAAATGAAAAGTGCCAATAAAAATAATTACTTAGGGATGGCCTGGGAGCTTATCACACCAGCGATACTTATCATGATTTATTGGCTTGTATTCGGGGTTGGTATCAGGCAAAGAGCAGACGTCCCAGTTGGGGATATGGTGGTTCCATTTTTATACTGGCTTATGGCAGGATATATGGTATGGCTGTTCTTTAGCCAATCCACAACAAATGGGTCTAAGTCGATTTTTTCCCGTTTAAAGATCGTTTCGAAAATGAATTTTCCGATGAGTATTATACCAAATTATGTGATTTGCGCACGATTTATGGTACACGCCGGATTAATCGCCATTATTATTGTTATTTTACAATTCGGAGGCTATCCGATTAATATCTATTATTTGCAAATCCCGTATTTTGCAATTGCTACGTATATTTTCACCTATGCACTTGCATTAATCTTATCGACTTTATCTGCATTGGTTCGGGATGTTCATAAGCTCTTAACGTCAACGATGCGGATTGGAATCTATATATCCCCAATTTTATGGGATGTTTCCAATATTAAACAGGATGGGTCCATCGCAACTGCAATCATTACAGCAATTGTCAGACTTAATCCATTAACGTATTTAATTGATGGGTACCGGGCTGGATTTTTCGGAGTCGGTTGGCATTTTATAGAGGAGCCAGGTGTGACGGCCTATTTTTGGATGGTTACGTTGATTTTGTTTTTAATTGGATCGATGTTGCATGTAAGACTAAGGAAATACTTTATTGATTTCTTGTAAAAAACAAAGTGAAAACGACAATGATATGTCATGAGGGGGTAGAATCTGTTGGAACCTAAGCTAGCAAATTCAAGTCATACCGCAGAATTAGATGCGGACGTTGAGAATCATGCAGGGGAACAACAAAAAGAGGAAAGTTATATCGCGAAGATAAACGACAAGAAAATAAAGGTAGATGGACTTTTGGCAAGTCCGATTCAGCCTCATGAACAGCACGATAACTTGATTCCATTAAAAATAATGCTGAATTGGATAGGATATGGAACGATCGCAATCACACCGAACTTTGGTCCACTTACAAAAGAGCGGGTAAAGGAATTTCAAAAAGATCAAGGCTTACCTATCACCGGAATCATCGATAATTCGACAGTCATCAAGATAAATAAAATATTTCATGTCATGATTAATGATCCGGAAATCAAACTTGCAAGTATTAAAAAGTTAAAAAAAGATTTAAATCGAATTGGATTTAGTGGAATTATGGTTTCTGATAAATTAGGGCCCTATGCAGTAGATCGCATAAAAGAATTTCAGTCATTTTATGAGCTGCCAGTAACAGGACAGGTGAATGTCGACACACTAAAAAAGATTGATGAAATACTGAATAGTCCACTGCGTGAAGGAAAACGGCACAGGGATCTTCCTATCCTAAAAGAGCATTTAAATAACTTAGGATTTGGCAAGGTCAGTATATCGAACAAATTTGGGGGTCGCATGAAACGAAAAGTGAAAAAATTTCAGCGAAAACATGGACTGCCAATCAGTGGAATCATGGATGATGTCACACGATTTAAGTTATATGAGGCTCTTGCTGCTGCTATTAACTATGCAGAGGATAAACATCCAGGGATTAAACGTCTTAAAAATGCCTTAAATCAAATTGGCTTCGGCGGCATCGAAATATCAAGTAAACTGGGAGCGTATACCATTGACCGCATCAAAGAGTTCCAGGCATTCTATGAACTTTCTGTAACAGGTCAGGTAAATGCAGACACGCTGTATAAAATGGATGAAATATTGCTCAGTCCGCTGCAAAATGGTGGACGGCATGAAGACGTGAAGTATTTGAAGGAAAATTTGGTATCGCTTGGGTATGGAAGACTGCCAATTACCAATAAATTTGGCAGCCTGACACAACGGAAGCTTGAACAATTTCAAAGGGATTATGGTTTACCTGTAAGTGGCATCGCGGATAAATATACGTTTAAGAAACTAGACCAAATTGCCAGATACCAAGAAAAATTGACCTATCAGCATTACAATGTAACGTTTGAAGAAGCAATAAAAATGCATATGAAAGATGAAAGCACTGCTCAATTGAAGGAGAAAATCATTGCTATTCGGGATTATAAAGACGTAGAAACTTATTTTGACCCTGCTAATTTATTGAAAGATGACAAGGATAAATTTCAATTACTCGATTTATCCAGACCAAGGGTCGTTACGAATGAGGTACTGCATAATTATTTAAAAGGATTTGATATCCTAAAAGATAAGGAGCAAGCTTTTATTGATGCTGGACGAGAACATGGCATTAATGAAATTCTATTAGTCTCCCATGCAACGTTAGAAGTAGAAAGAGGATCAGCTGGAGCAGCATATGGAATACCGGTTGATCGATCTGGGCATATCACGTATGTCGAAAAAGACAAGGACGGCATCAAAGTAACGGTTCCAGGGGAAACAGCGAAAACAAAGAAGTGGGTTTATAATATTTACGGGATCACGGACGAATCGGATCATTCATTATCCTGCAGAGCTAAGAAGGCATTTGATGAAGGCTGGGATACGCTGGAAAAATCCATTATAGGTGGAGCACCATATATAAAGGGAATGTATTTTGTAAATGGGCAGCGTACTTTATATTCCATGCGCTGGAATCTTGCGAATGTAATTGGAAAAGAAAATGCGAAGTCCCAAAACACGATTGATAAAGATTGGTTTTTCGGACAAATTAAGCGATTATACAACATTTATCGACAACTGGACTCATATATATTATATTTAGAAGTACCAATCTATAAAAAATAATCAATAGGAAAACCCGGATCTATCCCCTGTTGATGGGGAGCCGGAGCGTTTTTTCACGTGAAAGACAAAGACAGGATATTATTCATAGAATGATATACTTTTAGCATAGAAATTGATAGAATAGAGTAGAACCATTAAAATACGATACAGTTACGTTAGCTAGAGGTGTATATATGTGGAATATAAGTGAGTTGGTCATCGCATTTATCATTTCTTGTGCAACAACATTACTTGTTACTCCAGTTATCATTAAATTAGCAAAAAAATGGAATGTCGTTGATAAACCGAATAATCGAAAAATGCATAAAGATTTGAAACCGAGTATGGGTGGACTGGCCATTTTTATTGGTGTCGTAGCGGGATTTCTTTACCTGCAGCCAATGCATCCACAATTAAATGCCATCGTTCTAGGTGCGTGTATCATGCTTATTACCGGAATGCTGGATGACATATTTGAGTTTAAAGCGATCTACAAACTCGCTGGCCAAACTGCAGCTGCAATAGTTGTCGTTTCTTCGGGACTCATTATTGAAAAGCTGACGCTTCCGTTTTTAGGAACCGTGCATTTGGGCTATTTTGGCATTGCGATGACGATCTTTTGGATTGTTGCCGCTGCTAATGCGATTAATCTCATCGATGGTTTAGATGGCCTGGCAGCAGGTGTTTCTGCAATTGGTCTAACGAGTATTCTCGTGATGGGGTTCATCGATCATCGATTACTCGTCGTGTATTTATGTGTTATTCTAGTAGGAAGTTGCTTTGGTTTCCTGTATCACAATTTTTATCCTTCCAAGATTTTTATGGGAGATACCGGGGCGCTTTTTCTAGGGTATTCGATCGCGATTGTTTCTATGCTGGGTTTATTTAAGAACGTTGCTTTCTTTAGTTTTCTCGTACCGCTCATTGTGATCGCGATTCCGATTTTTGATACGATTTTTGCCATTATTCGACGGGCAATTAATAATCAAGGAATTGCAACACCAGATAAGAAACACATTCACTATCAGTTGATCAACATGGGGTATTCTCATCGTGCATCTGTCTTAATTATCTATGTGTTTAGTATATTCTTTGGCGGAATGGCGATTGTATTTAACAGTGCTAGACTACTAACGTCCCTGTTTTTACTTGGCGTGATTATATTAGGTATTCAGCTTATCGCAGAAATTGCCGGAATTACTACCTATAATCGCAAGCCCCTGTTAAATGGAATCCGCAGAATGACAGGAGATAATAGGAAAGTAGAATAAATAGAAAAAGAAAAAGGTTGCTAATCTTAGTTTCATAGATTAGCAACCTTTTTTGTTTTAGTATTGATATTCTTCATCAAGTGAATCATTTGCTGGCGGATCCGGATATTCATTGTATGGCCGTTCATTGGATTGTTCTGGATCCTGGTTTTGATTAGGGTCCTGGTATGGGTCTTGCTCTGGGTTTTGTTCCGGATATTGATTTGGATCCTGGTTCGGGTCTTGCTCTGGACTTTGATTAGGATCTTCTGTGTTCGGATTTGTATCTTCTAGTTCGAGATGTTGTTTTAATTTGCTTTGTGTTTCCGCAAGTGCAGCGTCATCCACTTTCCAGTAATAGGTACCTGAAGGCTGGTAATCCGTGCCCTCCAGCTGCAATGTTTCGATATCTAAGTCATCCTTGCTTGTACCATAGGCGACAAGGCTTTTCATTTCATCAAAAGTCAGATTCGTTTTCATATTGTCCCCAACCGCATCGATCATATTATCGTATTTTAGTACGGAACTGATGGATGTTGCTTTCTTAATAGCAGCCTTGACAATGTCTTGCTGACGCTTTCCGCGTTCAATATCATTGTCTAACTTTCTGGTTCGAGCTAATGCGAGTGCTTCTTCACCGTTCAGTGTTTGCAACCCTTTCTTCAGGTGAATGGAGTCTCGCTTGTCTTTGGAATTCGATTCTTTGAATTCGTACGGAACTTCGACTTCAATTCCGTTTAATGAGTCCACCACTTCAACAAAAGCTTCGAAATTCACTTTGACATAATAGTCAACGGGTACATCGAGCAGACTTTCAACAGCGTTCATCGTTGCCTTTGAGCCACCGAAGGCATGTGCATGGTTAATTTTAGTCTCATAGCCGACTTCTGGGAGGTAAACCAATGTATCCCGCGGTATGCTGACGATTTTTACACTTTTTTCATCTTTATTTAATGTGGCCAGCATCAATGTATCGGTTCGTGCACTGCCAGCATTGTCTCTTTTCTTATTTTCATCCACTCCCATGAGGAGAATGGAGACGTTATCGAATTTTGGATCGACGATTGTTTCCCGAAGATCAGATTTTTCTCTTCCATTGTCTTCATAGGAACCGGAGAGAGCAGAATCTGCTTTGACGTAAAGATAAGTTGCATAGCTCGCAACGGAAAGAAAGGCTAAAATCAAAATCAAGGTAAAAACTCGCCCTTTACGTAATTTCTTTTTCGGTTTATTTCGCGTCACCCGAGTTTGAGGATTGTCGTTCCTTTTCATACTTAAAACTCCTTAAAATTAGTTGATTCCTTAATCTATATGAATCCAAAAAAAATTTGTCGAACTTGCATTGGGAATAAAGTCGAATATTAAACAGTACACCCGAAAAATATTACGACCATCTTTCATTTTACTATGAACTGCGTGATAAGTACATTAAAAAATTATTACAATTTTGTAAGTAATTATTGTAATCTAAGGAAAAAAATGCAGGAATAATTTTTGTGAAGTGGAAAATACTATCTGTGATTTAGTAGAAATTACCTGAACTCGTGCAGATTCTCATCGTGGAAAAAGAAAACCGTGGTGAAAATCGTCGCTGATTTTAGCGATCCCTGACTCGGTGCAGATCCTGTTTAATCTTTGTCGTGGATACACCAATGGTTCTTGGTAAATAAATAACTTCACAATAATCTTTTAAAAAGTCAAATTTCCCTTTCCAGTCATCTCCCATGACGAAGATATCGATGTGATGTTTGATGACATCATCCATTTTTTGGTCCCATGTTACCTCAGGAATCACTTGATCAACGTAGCGAATCGATTCAAGAATTATTTTGCGATTTTCGAATGTATGATAGGCTCTTTTGTTTTTTAATGTATTAAATTTATCCGTAGATAGCCCAACGATTAAGTAATCGCCCATTTCTTTGGCACGGCGCAGCAAATTAATATGCCCACTATGAATTAGATCAAATGTTCCATAGGTGATTACCTTAATCATCGTTTTCTCCTCCATCTACTATATACTATTAGAATAACCAATAACCTATAACATATGTTTTTAAAAAAATAATAATTTATAATTATATAATACATGCTGTCAAAATTGAAGTAAAGTACATGACGGAATTGTAAGATAATTGATTTAGGAAAGGATTGGATGGAGGAAAGTAGACGTGCAGCGTTCGTGGGACCGAGGGGCTGTGTGGCCGTGTGTATCAACTGGAAATGTGCGAATATCGCCTGGAGTGGGAGGGAATCAACCGGAGGGGCGGAAATATCGTCCGGAACGTGAGTGTATCAACCGGAGGAGCGGAAATATCGTCCGGAGTGAGAGTGTATCAACCGGAGCAGCGGAAATATCGTCCGGAGTGAGAGTATATCAACCAGAGCAGCGGAAGTATCGTCCGGAACGTGAGTATATCAACCGGAGGATCGGAAGTATCGCCCGGAACGTGAGAGTATCAACCGGAGGAGTGGAAGTATCGTCCGGAGTGAGAGTATATCCACCGGAGGAGTGGAAGTATCGCCTGTAACGTGAGAGTATCAACCGGAGGAGTGGAAGTATCGCCTGTAACGTGAGAGTATCCACCGGAGGAGCGGAAGTATCGTCCGGAGTGAGAGTATATCCACCGGAGGAGTGGAAGTATCGCCTGTAACGTGAGTATATCCACCGGAGGAGCGGAAGTATTGACCGGAACGTGAGTATATCAACCGGAGGGGCGGAAATATCGTCCGGATTGGGAGTAGGATTTTATCAAGAGTAAACTACTAAAAATCCATTTACATCAATACACAATGTAATTGTTAGATGACAATTGGTTACAGTGAATAAGAATGCACCACAAATAAAAAACTAAATCCTCTTATATTTTATCGAGGAATTAGGCTTTTGATCTGCAACAATCGCTTCCGATTGCCGTAGACAGGCGATTGATAGTAGTAAGCTTTTATTTGCTAATAAATCATAACGCCTTCAATTAACAGTAACTGTTTCTTCTTATCCGTTCCCCCGGCATAGCCAGTCAGTTTTTTATTTTTCCCTATTACACGATGACAAGGAATAAGTATAGGCAGTGGATTAATAGCGTTAGCATGGCCAACTGCACGAGTCGCTTTAGGTTTCCCAATAAAAGTAGCTATTTCAGAATAAGATCGTATTTCTCCATAGGGAATGCTTCTTAATGCTGCCCATGTTTGCTTTTGGAATGGTGTCCCTGTTAGTTCAAACGGGACATCAATTTGTTTGCGATCCCCATGAATATACTCCTGAAATTGTTGACAAATAGGGTTTCCAATCTCGTGATTTCGTTTTATCTTGTGCTTAGTAACCAAAGCATGCCAACGGTCATCGTTCAGTAAGACTTGTTCGAGTAAACCATCCTCTTTGAAAACAAATCGCAAACAACCGATGATTGTATTGCATTCATCATAAAAGATCATATCCGTATCTCCTTCGGTTTAGTTTTAGTGAATATTGATCAGAATAGGAAAATTATTGATGGTTAGCTGTCATGTTGACCCGAAATTGATATGGTGAAAGTCCAGTATTCCGTTTGAATGCGTTATAAAAGCTGGATATACTTTGATATCCGATCTGATAACCAACTTCAGTGCTGTTTAAGGTGGTTGTTAAAAGAAGCTCCTTGGCCTTATTAATTCTGACCTTTTCCAGATGCAAGCGTGGTGTATACCCGGTTCGTTCTTTAAAAAGGCGATTTAAATGAAAACCGCTAATTCCCACTACGGTTGCTAGTTCATCCAAAAGTATAGTTTGCCCATAATTATCTTCGATGAACTCCATCGTTTCTTTTACAACTAATTTGAATGGGTCATAAGTAGTCACTGATTTCAAATCGGGTCGACACCTCTTACAAGGACGATATCCTGCCTTTTGCGCCTCCGTTGCATTAGAAAAAAAGGATACATTATCACTATTTGGAACCCTTGATTTGCAAGACGGTCGGCAAAAAATACCTGTTGTTTTTACCGCATAAAAAAATATCCCATCATAAGCTGAATCACATAATACTGTTGCTTTCCACATAATGTCTTTAGAAATATTATTGATATCTTTATTCTTCATCAGATTTCACCTTTTCTTTGTAGGCAAAAATGTTCTTATCCAAAACCATATAAATTACATATAAGACCATGATAATAATCGGGACAAATATATATAACTGGAAAAAAGGAATTACCAACAAACATGAAATAAAAGCGATTAATGATGCCCACCATGGTAGTGTGCTCCTCTTAAACAACTTCACCCCTGCTGCCATTGATATTATATAGACTAAAATTCCGAGGGACGTTGGGATAAACAAAATATCATCGAACGCCAAAGATAAACCATTTACTATTAAAACCCCTGCTACTGAAAAGCAGATTATAAACAATACCATCCTTCTCGGAATTTGGGTTGTTGTATGTAGCTTTGAAAGGTTTTTGGGAAAAGCCCCATCTCTGCTTAATGAATATCCTAATTGCGTGAGACTGGCCACAAATGCATTCGAAGTTCCAGTGCAAATGATTAAGGCTAAAATAGCTGTTACATATTTAGCGCCGACACCTACTGCATCCCCCATTATAATTCCGATAGGAGATAGATTGCTTTCCTCACTACCATACGTGCCTGTACCAATGGTGACCAAACTTAATGCCAAAAATAGTACGCCAATTATTACCGCGCTAATAATAGACCCTTTGACAATATCTTTGTCCGGTTTCCTAAAATTATTGGCTAAATTACAGATAGCCTCCCAACCGAAAAATGCCCAAAATATAACTGTTACAGT
The DNA here is from genome assembly GCF_000709085.1 of Virgibacillus alimentarius. Taxonomy (GTDB): domain Bacteria; phylum Bacillota; class Bacilli; order Bacillales; family Amphibacillaceae; genus Virgibacillus_B; species Virgibacillus_B alimentarius. The sequence goes on from NZ_JFBD01000027.1 coordinate 12,086, forward strand.
ACTTCCAATGGAAAACCATCCATTTGGAACAAGCGGTGTAAAATTCCCCCATTGTATGTTAGGTAATGACACAAATACTGCTGACAGTAAAAGTACAAGTAGCATAGCACTTAAAATCAATGCGACTTTACCACTGACTTTTACACCATAATAGTTTGAAACACCCGCGGTCACCAAAATCAATACGGCAATTGTAGTTGTTATAAAAGGTGATAATTCAAACGCATCACCAACATAAAAAGCACCAGTCATGGATACAATTGTCTGTCCAACAGCTGCGGTTACAAAATAAAACCATCCAACAATATTACCAAGATGATATCCAAAAGATTTTCTAACAAAAGTTGCTGCACCGCCGACATCTGGATATTTCCCAGCCAAGCTTGCAAAAGAGTAGGCAAGTGGAAAACTAATTAAAATAACGATAAGCCATGACAAAATCGATGCTGGACCCGCCATCGATGCCGTTACACCTGATAAAAAGAGGACGCCTGACCCTAAAATGGCTGCTATATATAATGCAATTCCCTGAAGTAATCCAATGGATTTATTGTTCATAATTTCACTCCCTTTTCAGTATTCAGCATACTAAAAAGGGGCGATCAATTCTTTTTGATTCTTGCGGTTTAATTCGTTAATGAAATGATCAGAAAACATTTTCACAATAGCTTTTATACCACTGAATGGCCCGATCGTTCAAAATCGATCTCGTAATTATACTTCTTAAGTTTATTTTAACACATACCCTAACGAGAACACTCTTCTAAAAGTATTGTTTTTACGGGTGCAAGAACTCGAAAATGAATGGGAAGGTGGCCATATCCAAAACTGGGCGATGGTGATGAACCAGCTGCTCGTTCATGACCGCTTGAAAGATCGTGTGTTAAAGTATTTAGAGCAACTTACACACTTTAGTTGACAAGCCCTAAATTTTTTATCTAGCAGTATGTATAACGGATATGGTTTTTCTTCCACAATTACTTTTTGGACTGTCATCTCTCCACCCTCTTTTAATATCAACCGGAGGAGCGGAAATATCGACCGGAACGTGAGTATATCCACCGGAGCAGCGGAAGTATCATCCGGAACGTGAGTATATCCACCGGAGCAGTGGAAGTATCGCCCGGAACGTGAGTATATCAACCGGAGGAGCGGAAGTATCGCCTGGAACGTGAGAGTATCAACCAGAGTAGTAGAAATATCGACCGATCCTGTTAATCCGGTACATCGGAAATAGGCTCAATCAAAAAGAGCAATCTTTTCCACATCGAAAAGATTGCCTTCGTTGGTACGGTTTTTAGCTTGTGATAAGGTTTTTGTTTTCGTAAACGGACTGGCCGTTGATAAAAGTTGCTTGGATGGTGATGTCTTTTATTTCATCCGGATGTACAGTTGTAGGATCTGCTTCGAGTATGGTGAAGTCAGCTTGTTTTCCTATTTCAATACTGCCGGTGTGTTCTTCTTCAAAGTTCAATGCAGCACCATAGATTGTCATTGCTTTTAATGCGGTGACAACATCAATTCGCTGCTCAGGTCCGAGTAATTTTCCGTTTCTTGTTGTGCGATTGACTGCGGACCAGACGGAAAATAATGGGGATATTGGTGTAACAGGGCAATCGGAGTGCAGGGTGAATAATAAATTATGCTGAGCAGCTTCTGCTAAAGGGCTGATGCGCCGTGCGCGCTCTGGTCCTAAGAAAATTTGCTCGTGTCTGTCTCCCCAGTAATAGACGTGATTGATGAAAAATGAACCAGCTACTTGGAGTTTAGCCATTTTCTTCAAGTCTTCTGGTTGACCGGTTTGGACATGCTCAATCCGGTGTCTGTGATCACGCATCGGAAACTTTTCTAACGCATATTCATATGCAGCGAGAATGGAACCAATGGCACGGTCACCGTTTCCGTGCGTGGTGACGCGAAATCCTCTACGGTGCAAATCGAGCACTTCTTCTTGAAAAGATTCTTGTTCATGGATCAAATCGCCGTCAATGTCAGGGTGCTGATAATAGGGTTCTCTTAATGCGCCGGTTAAGCCTTGAATGGAGCCATCTTGAAACATTTTTGCACTGTCAAGGCGGGCATTTCCATTGGATTGTTCGCTGATCATACGATCTAATTGTGCGGCGGTATAATTGCCGAAAGGACCTTCTTGCCTTAGCAGGTCATTGCTGATCATTAACCTTGCGCGCATAGGGTTAGCACCGGTTTGAGCTGCTCTGAGATGTACTTCTAATTCATCAAGACTACTTACTTTCGCATCTGAATTCGTTGTGATTCCTTGGGCAACATATTCGTTGGATACGTTTTTCAAATCCGCTGTCATTTGTTCAACTGTTTTTTGCGGGAGTACATTGTAAACAGGTTCCATCGCTCCGGGTTCATAAAGCACGCCATTTAAGCTTCCTTTCTGATCCCTGCCAAAATGTCCGCCGGATACGGGATCAGGTGCTTTGTCATCTAACCCGGCATATTGTAAAGCAAGTGAGTTGACTGCTGCTAAGTGACCGGATATATGACTGATCATAACGGGATGATTCGGGGATACTGCATCTAAGTCATCGCGTGTAATATGCCGTTTTTCATCAATCAGGGTATCATCAAATCCGTAGCCCCGGATCCATTCTCCGGCTGGTGTTTCTTCTGTTTTTTGACCAATTGCTTCGGTGATATTTGCGATGGATTCGTTAGGGGGCGTGCTACAATTGACCTGATCACGCAGGAGTCCGTACATTAAAATATGGTTGTGCGTATCGATGAAACTGGGCATTAAGGTTGCCCCTTTTAAATCAATCACCTTTGTTTGCTCGGTGGTATGTAAAACATTGCTTGGTGGTTCCGGTTCATTCCATATACCGAAAATTTTCCCGTTTGAAACTGCCACAGATGTGGCCCGGCTGTTATTTTTGTCTAGTGTTAATACATTTGCATTGGTGAATAATACATCAATTTTCGTCATTATAAAACCTTCCTTCTGTTGTTTAATAAGCTTTCTTCTTCGTCTACAGGATCCTTCTCTTCTTTCATGGAAAAGTAGTAAGCTGTCACTTGTTCGTCAGCTGAATGGCTCGTACGGAGACTGACGATAACAAGGATTAAAAAGGAAACGATTAGTCCGGGAAGAATTTCATGTATTCCAAATGGCTTTCCTAAAAGATTCCAGATCACAGCTAAAATGAAGGAACCGATAACACTTGAAATAACACCTGTTTTTGTTGCTTTCCTCCAAAACATAGCTGCAAGAACGGGCATGACCATCGTTATGGCAGAAAGAGACAAGGCAATCGAATAGATCGCAATGACGTCTGTGATTAGAAGGGCGATTAATAAGCCGCCAAGCGCCATACCTGCGACGGAAAGTCGTGATACTTTCAATACTTTTTCACTGCTTGCGTCCGGTGCAATCCATCCTTGATAAATATCTTTTGACATATTCATTGCACCACTTAATAAAAATGACGTAGCTCCTGTTAATACAGCAGCAAAAAGGGATACCATAAAGAATCCGCCAATAGCAGGAGGGAAAACAGCCTCAAGAAATTCCGTATATACAAGATCCGGGTCTGTATTTAATGGGATGGCTTGCCGTGCGATGATGCCAATGCCAATGGCAAATACGCCAACAAGGAGTGTTAAAATAAATCCTGTCGAGACCGCGCGCACCGCTATTTTTTCTGTTTTAGCAGCTGAGATGCGCTGCCATGATGTTTGCCATACTAAGTAGAATGGTCCAAATATGAGCATGTAGTTCAGCATTTCTGTCGTATTCATTGCGGATAGACGAAAAAATTCTGCTGGTGTATTTTCGATGACTGTATCTACGCCACCAACATAACGAAGTCCCATCACAAACATAATGATGAGCCCTGCAAGAATTAACACGGATTGCACAGCATCCGTCCAAGCAACACTTGGAAGTCCGCCTAATAACGTAAAGGCGACAGATATGACAAAGCCAAGCAGCATTGCTGCAGGGAGAGGAATATCGACAATCGTCGTTAAAATAGCCCCCATGCCAACAATTTGCATACCAAAAGTTGGTGTCATATAAAGGACACTAATAATAAGTGACGGTATAATCCCAGCTGCTTTTCCAAACCGGCGGACAAATAAATCCGGCAATGTGTACAATTTAAGCTTTCGTATCGTGGCCCCAAGAAGTACAGCAACGAGGATGGAGAAAAAAACAGTGGGAACACTTGTTATCATCCAGGATATGCCGATATGAAATCCCTTACCGGAAGCACCAATAACTGCCGCAGAACCTAGTGCAGTTGCAATAATACTTCCGCAAATAGGAAAGAACCCCAGACTGAAATTAGCCATCGTATAATCATCTGCCGTCTCTATCTTCCGGGAATAATACAGACCAACACCTAAAATAGCGACTAAAAATACGACGATCCAAGCAATATACCAATTCAATTGTTTCACACCTTTCCAAACGGATTCGACATAACATCTCGTGAAGACTCCATTTATTACAAAAACGGACTATTCAGATAAAACGGTATTTTTTATTTTAAAGGATGCATCTTTAGCAATACAACATGATCATAATGTTCGTACCAGTGGGGAATGTGGGGGTTTTAGCCATAAAAAAGACCTTCAAACGCGATGTTTGAAAGGTCTAGTTATGTTTGCGTGATAGTTTAATTTTAAATGAATACATGTCTGCCCGGTAAAAAGCATGTTCAAATTCTACAAATTTACCATGGACATCGACTAGTTTACGGTTAGCGATCAACATGCTTTCACCGGGGGAAATACCTAATAAGGATGCATCTTCCTTCGTTGCATTCCCTGCTTTAATGATCTGATCCGCTTCAAAGGTATGAATTCCAAGCTGCAGCTCAAGCAAGTCATATAATGTAACCTTATTTAAATCATAGGTACGGATCTTTTTCCCTAAATGAATAGGATAATAATGGTTTTCAATCCCCATTGGTGTTTGATCTGCGTAGCGAACTCGTTTAAAATGAAACGCTTTCGTTATTCCGGTGATTTTTTTAAGAGGCGCGGGCAATTCGACAACTTCTGACTGAATTAGCTTTGCACCAGGTTCCATTCCCATTCTTTGAATCGTCTCACTGGTACTGCTTAAATTTCCAAGCCAATCCTCTATCGGCTTCATCGAAATAAAAGTTCCTCTTCCGGGTCTTTTATCAAGCACGCCTTCGCTTACTAATTCCGTTATTGCTTGTCTGACGGTGCTCCTGCTTACATAAAATTCATCCATAATTTCTCGCTCACTCGGAATCTTTTCGATGTAGCTGCCATCTAAAATGTTCTGTTCAATTCTTTGTTTCAATTGGACATAAAGAGGGATTGAATTATTATAGTCTAGTGCCATACTTAGCCACCTTGTGGTTAAAGTTTATATTATTTTCAATTGTAAGAATACCATACATGTGAACGGAAGGCGAGGGTGGCATATGCTGTGGATTGCTCTTTGAAAAAAACAGAATAATTTGCAGGTTGTTTTCGTATAATGAAATGGGGCTTAAAAGCATGAAAACAAGGACATAAGTCTCATTGCGAGATGGAGGTTTTTGTCGTAAAATAGCATACATAAAAACCGTTATAGGAATATTTTTCCTATTTTGTTAATGGCGGTGTAAAAAAGATATCACATCTTTTTTACTATAGGAGTAGATGGGGGGGGAAAGAAGTGGAGAAATTTATCAAGTTTGACAAAATGATTACACCGACAATTATTAAAATTGTTTTTTGGATTGGTGTTGCTTTGTCTCTTATTGGTGCGATCGCTTCGATTGTACAAGGAATGTCCTATTACGGCCATCCGAGTCAAATCCTTTTAGGGTTGGTTATGATTGTTCTCGGTCCGCTTTTGGTGCGAATTTATTGTGAACTCTTAATTATCATGTTTAAAATGTATGAGACTTTAATAGAAGTAAAAACGCTATTATCCAATAAAAATCTTTCCAATGACATGAATGATACAACGAGTAATGAATAAGGACAGCCAGGTTTTGAGCGATAGCATACATAATATATGACATTTCCTTTTGTGAACGGAAGGGATAAAAAGCAATGATACTTTTTTTATGATAGTGATAGACAATTAGTTGGGAGGGATAGGGTAATGGAAGAAAAATTCAAGAATTTTGTCAAATTCGATAAAATGATTACACCGACAATCATTAAAATTGTTTTTTGGATTGGTGTTGCTTTCGTCGTTATTGGTTCCGTATTTACGATTGCAGAAGGCATGTCCTATTATGGTGACCCTGTAAATATTTTCATGGGGCTGCTTATGCTCGTTGTTGGCCCACTTTTTGTCCGAATTTATTGTGAACTCTTAATTATCATGTTTAAAATGTATCAGACCTTAACAGAAGTAAAAACGCTATTATCCAATAAAAATCATTCCAATGACATGAATGATACAACGAGTAATGAATAAGAATGGACCGGAAGCCCGCTTATCGGAAGAAGGATAAGCGGGTTTTTGGTTTGAAAGTAGGAAAAGGATACTTTGTTAAACAATAAAAGATGAACTCGAGCAATCTTGCAAGGAAGTCGAGCAATAAAGTGCTGCACACGCGCAATAAGGAATAGAATGCGAGCGATATTGGATGAAGCTCGCGCAATAAATTAAAAACTCGCGCGACTAAGAGCCAAACTCGAGCAACACCCTTGCTCTGTAACAGGGGACAGGCTCCCTTGTAGATTTTCCATCCACTCCCACTTGCGAACATTTGTTCTTTGTTCTATAATGGGAACAAATGATCGAAAAGGTGGTCCTGCTAATGCATTTTATCCTTCATCGTTCCTTGCAGCGCAAAGAAAAAATTAGGATCTTTTATATGGATCGTAGTAATCGTCTGACAGAGCGTTGCATTCGAGTGATACGTATAAATGAAGATTCGATTGTTGCTTATTGTTATTGGCGCAAAAAGGTAAGAACATTTAAACGGGATTATATTCTATCTGCGGGACGGCCAAAACACCATAGAGGAGTTGGAGCATAAATGAGTTTAAAAGACCGAGGGACAAAAAAATGGACTTCTTTGATGCTGCCCGAGCACGTGGAGATGCTGAAAGAGGTGTTCAGGCAGGATGAATACAAGGAGAAGCCAATTTTAGATGAACAGCAAAAGGTAGAAATGGATACCATGTTGCAATGTGCACTGCACAATGACTTAACGGTAGAAATCACTTATTTTGCTGATCATGATTATAAAAAAGTAGAAGGGAAGTTATTAATGATTGACGTGCTTAATAATCGCTTGGCATTGGAAGATGAAATTGAGATAAAAATAAGTGATGTGATCGGTGTAAACGTGTTGTGACCCCTTTTTGATTTCAGGGGGATTTTTCGCAAATCGACGGATGATCCCTGAATAATGAGAGCTGCAGAAGCCGTTATTCGGGGATTTTTATATGTGCAGAATCATTGCTGATAAGGATAAAACTGGCATCCGGCGCCGACCGACTGGAGGGACCAACCATCGAAGAAGCAGAGGAGCGCGCGGATGTATCAACCGGAGCGTGGTGATATCAACTGGAAAGGGGATGAAATCGACC
>NZ_JFBD01000028.1 GCF_000709085.1 Virgibacillus alimentarius
CAAAATTCGGGGGTTAATCCGAAATTAGATTTAGATCATACTAATCTGGATTATGCCACTTTTGTTAGAGATTTTCGATTAGATGGTATGAATATTAATATGGATAGAATGGAGCGTAAAATTATATTTAATGTAGCAAACGAGGAAGAAATTATATCTTTCGACCAACTAAATAATAATCCCTCTGGCGTTTTCCGTTTACTAGTAAAAATGATGGAGCTTAGAAACGAAAAGTAGAGATTAGAGCCTCCTGCATCATCATATGGGAGGCTCTAGAATCAAGCAATCGCATAAACATCAACCAAACACACGCCTTACAGTTTCTTCATATTCTAGAAAATAACCAGGTATATCCTCATCTGCTAAATCTGCATACATGTTTTCAATAATCGATACGTTATACCACTTTTGTTTTTCCTTTCCGGCATTAAAACTTTTCCAAACGGAATCGCCTTTTAGCTGGAAGTCTTTTTCAAGGTCTAATAAATTTTCTAATCGATCTGCAACAATTAAATACTTAAAGTGGAAAGTCGAGCCATAATATGTCCAACTCGCGCAACAAAGTGGGAAGTCGAGCCATAATATGTTCAACTCGGGCAAAAAGTAGGGAAGTTGAGCAATACAGAGAAGAACTCGCGCAATGACAGAGGAAAATTCACATCATAGCGGTAGTCGCTCATTCCAGGGAGGGAAGTCGAAGAACATCAAGCCTAACCTCAGCAGCTCTCCACTCCATTGTTTTCTAATTACCTTCCGCCGGCTTACCATTTAGTTTTTTTGCATAATAGGTTGTAAATCCAATAATAAGCGGTACGATCATGATTGTTGGAATGAACCAGATGAATAAGCTGACGGAATCGACTCCTAGCAATCGTGGTGCCCCGAAAACGACAAAAGCTGTTATCGTAGCAATACAGCATGAAAGCATACCAACGATGTGCTCCACGATCCAGTGTGATTTGCGTTTCGGTGATGTAAGCCAGTATTGCAGTTGAGTCGCGCCTAGGAAGATGCCAACGACCGGGAAATATTGAAGCAGCGGAAAATGTATGATCCAGCCGTAAATGCTGATTGCAATGCCGGATGTAAGCAACAAAATAGGAAAAATATAATCAATGGCCTGGCGATGGCTTCTTTTTCGTTTTTTATAACGGAGGACACGCAGACCATACCATGCAGTTGCTCCGCTGAGGACGGAAATAAATAGGAGGAACCATGAGAACGCAGTCGTATCCGGATCGTGACCTGGCTCCCATGTTAATCGGTAAACTCCCATGTACAGTGCAGTAATGGAAACGCTAGCCATTGCAAATACGTAAATCCAGCCGATTTGAGTATGGAGCTTTCCGCCTTTACGTGTAATAATGGGAAGCCAAAACACAAATAATGCCAGGAATCCACCGACGATATGCAGTAGGCGAGCAAATATAAATAATCCTTCCATGTAAAAACCTCCTTCTGATTTGGCACTAACTTTATTCATGCGCACGATCCCACGTCTCGTTTATCCTTTATTCATTTGTGTGGTGGTTGCGTGGCACCATTCAATTGCCGCCTTTGTCACGCGCTTTCCGTAATCTAAGGTAAACAGCCAGTATTTCGCGTCTGCCTGGTTTTGCTTTTGGTTTGCAATCATTTGTTCAATGTTTTGATAGGTCTGATAATTCTCCTCTAACTTCTCCCTGTAATTATTTATAAGCGATAAAGCATTTGTATTGGATTGATGGCGGCTGAAAAATAATTTAAGTAAAATTTCATTTTTTTCTACGGGTACTTGTTCGACTGGTTTTTGTAGCCAGTCTTTTAAGGTTTGTTTTCCTTTTGTAGTGAGGTAATATTCTTTTCTACTTGGTTTCCCCTCCTCTGATAATGTATCAACAGTCGCAAGGCCTTCCTTTACAATTTGTTTTAGTGTTGGATAAATCTGGCCATAACTGATTTTCCAAAAGTGATTTAAACTTTGGTCCATGAGCTGTTTAATAGCATAGCCGGTTCTGCAACCTGTCGTTAATATTCCAAGAATTGCATAAGTTGTATGATTGTATTTCAAGTTGGTTCATCCCATTTCTATATCTTTTTGATACGTATCATTTTGATATATGATACCATAGGTTTTTTATAAATAAAAGGGTGAATGAACATTTGCATGCATGGAGATGTGATTTTCCATCGGTGTAGAAAAGAATGCAAAGCGGATGATATCGTCTGTAGGTAAAATGAATCATGTCATCCGCTTGGATTGTTGGAATGCACCAAAGTAAATAGCTTAAAGATCCCAATTCGCCTCTAATAAAAATGGACAGACTTTCTCTAACACAAAACAATTACTTGATAAGGCGTAGTCTGTGCAGGGATACTTTTCGTAGATGGTCCATAGATTACGACAAGGTTTCGATTGGCAATACTGCCTGTATAGGCTTGCCCGTTTGTTGTAGTGATTTGTGTAGAAGGATGTATGTTTAATTTCAGTTGATGATCCTGACTGATGAGTTCACTGTCAAAATAACTTGCCATTCCATGTTGATGGGCATACTCCTTTACCATAACAAGCGCTTGGTATTGTGGTGGGTATATCATGATGGTAGGAGCATTCCCGTCATAATATCCGGTCACGATATCTCCTGTTTTGATCATCTCCTGGTTTACGACATAGGTTGCTGGCGACAAAATAAAATTTACCTGAGCACCTTCTTCATTTTGTAGTGCAATCATTTTAACGCAGCCTTCTCCGTATTCTCCAGTCGATATATCTTGAATTCCCATAACTTCCCCGCGAAATGATTTAAACTGTATCATCCTATTGCTCCTCTCCCCTGAAGTAGTCTCCTGTATTATATGTATATTTTCTCTTATTGTTTATTTGTTTACTATGGAAAAGAATAAACCCTTTCGACAAATTTCGGGAAGTGACAGGCACCATATAACAATTCGACAAAATTCGGGAAGTGACAGGCACCATATATATAACAGGCACCATATATATAAAAAAAGCAATACACCAAGAAGATGTATTGCTTTTTTTCTTATTTCGTATAGTTGTCAAAGTAGCCTTGGATGAACACAATCGGTGTTCCTTTATCGCCGCTTCCTGAAGTTAAGTCAGACAGCGATCCAATCAGGTCAGTGAGTTTTCTTGGTGTAGTACCTTGTGCTTCCATGGCTCCGACAAGATCATCATTTTTATTATCAATGAACTCGGAAATTGCTTGTTGGAGCTCTTCTCCTCTTAAATCGGAAAAGTTATTGTCCGCGAGATATTTTAACTTGATCTCATTTGGTCTCCCGTCAAGCCCTTCTGTATAGGCAGGTGATACAACTGGATCAGCAAGTTCCCAAATTTTCCCTACCGGATCTTTAAATGCCCCGTCTCCATAGACCATAACTTCTACTGCTTTGCCTGTTTTTTCTTTGAGTATTTGTTGAATATTATCAACGGTAGGCTGGCAGTCACGCGGGAAAAGTTTTACCGCATCATCTGTTGATTTATTTGCTCCAAGCAATCCGTATGCTTCATTATAGCCGCTGCCATCAATAGGCTCGGCTAATATATTATCGAGCCCATAAATTTTTTCCCCGCCATTTGCTTTTAGTATTCGCTTGGTTCGCATTCTTGTATGGATATCACAGGTAATGACGTTTTTTGTGTAATCTAAAATGGTTCTTGGGTTATTGGAGAAGATGACTTCACATTCAATCCCATATTCCTCTACGAGTGATTTATAATATTCAATATAATCCACACCAGTAAACGTATGCTTTATGTAGCCAAAATGATCACGGAATTGTTTTTCAGTTAAAACATCTGTCCAAGGATTAATGCCTTTTTCATCAAGCATATCGATATGCACTAAATGGTTTCCTACCTCATCAGATGGGTAGCTGAGCATTAATACAATCTTTTTAGCGCCTTTGGCAATTCCGCGAAGACAGTTTGCGAACCGGTTTCGGCTTAAAATGGGGAATATGACACCAATGGTATCATCATCGAATTTGGATTTGACATCTTTTGCAATCGCATCAATGGTAGCATAGTTGCCTTGAGCTCGGGCTACAATTGATTCTGTTAATGTAACAATATCTTTATCATGAATTTCAAAGCCTTCAACTTCTGAGGCTTTTAATACACTATCTACAACGATCTCCTCGATATTGTCCCCTTCATTTACGATTGGACAACGGAGGCCTCTTACCACAGTTCCAACTACTCTTTCCAATATAATCGCTCCTTATGACTTAAGGTACTTAAAAAAAGAATATCCACTTGTAATATACAACTTTTTAGTATTAGAAGTAAAGTTAATTCATAAATTAACAATAAAGGAAGAATTTCCACTATAAAGTATAAGACGATATGATTAAAAAAATACTTGTTTCAAAAAAATGTAAGAAAAAATGAAAAACAGATATAAATAAGGCTAACGAAGCGGTAGCCTTATTTACACCATGAAAAAGGAACATTGGCATAAAGATCCTCATATATATATAAAAGAATAGTTCTTTGTTTATTATAAAATATCCAATTGTACTACAAGTGCTACTAGGATTTGAAGCAATAATTGTAAGGATATAGCCACGTCCGTATCTGTTGTTGCTACATCGATGGAACGTGAATTTACGATAATTAGTTTTTGACGGTTCGCTTGACGGACATCTGCTGTTTCAAGTAAATCTGCTGTAACTGCTTCAGCACGGCTGTTGTCCGCAATTGTAATATTTATTACAATAGCAATTGCCACCTGTAGGGCTACTTGCAGGGAAACAGCTACCTGGGTGTCTGTTGTTTCTACCGTAATATCACAAGAATCACGGATCACGATAACCTCATTTGAAGTTTGGTCGATTTCAGCTACTTGTTCAGCAACATTTTCATTTTCATGATCATTTGTGTTGCAAGGTTCGATAGGATGTGGTGCACTTCGATCATGAGCTTGCCATTTTTTCTCAGAAGTTGGATATTGATTACTGTTCATGAATTATCCTCCTTTCTTCTTTCATACTATAGTAAATGCACTAATTGCATTTTTGAGTGGACAAAGACCTTAGAGGAAGCGCACATTTTTTACTCCTTATCCTCGTTTTCTTTTTTCTTTGTTTCTTTTTTATTTATAAATTTTTCACGTAGCGGCCTGGATGACTCCATCTTTTCTTTTGTCTCTTGCTCTTCTTCATTCACTGTTTTTTTACCACTTGCGTCGAGAAAACCTTCCACTTCCTCTTTTAAATTTTCAACTGTTTGTTTTAATTTTTCTCGTTGCTCATCGGTCATTCTTTCTTTTGCTTCCTTCAGGTTAACTTGATTTTTGGAAAAAATATCTGTGATAAATAATTCGATGAATTGATTGGAAAGATTATATAATTCTTTTCGATTTATCTTCTCCAAGAAATACACCCCCTTTTAGCACTGTTACTACTTTATATTCGGGCTGCCGTAGGAATGGCAGGGCAGACAACTTAAGAAAGCCGGAAAATAAATGAATGTCTATGATTCTCCCTCTGGTCAAGTGGGATGTTTTTATGTATTGCAATAGAATCAGATTTCTGCTATGATCAGAGTTAACTAGATATTTCTCACTTTATATTTTGAAGTGAGGGTAGAGGTGCAATATCCATTAGTACATAGTAGGAGGATAATGGGATCCGAAGATTATTGTGGGAAGGGGATTTTGCCGAAGCTTTAAAATACTCATGGTTTTAGAGCTGGGTCTGTACTTGAATAAATGCAGAACTGTCATATAGGAAACTATATGGAGGGCTATCGCACATAGAACGTTTATACACTAAACTGTTTCTGTGGCAGCAGCGAATCCCTCGTTGTTGCTTTTTTGCGTCGTATGAAATAGCTCTCATCACCTCTGATAAAATAGGAAAAGGGTGTGAGGTTATGAATTTTGGTCAAGTATTAACGGCTATGGTTACACCATTCGATGCGCAGGGAGAGATTGATTTTAAAGCTACACGCTCATTAGTAAATCATTTGATTGCAAATGGAACGGATGGCTTAGTTGTGGCTGGGACAACTGGAGAATCTCCAACGTTGTCAGATGAAGAAAAAGTGGAATTATTTAAATTTGTTGTAGAGGTAGTTCAGGGAAGGGTACCGGTGATCGCTGGGACAGGATCGAATAACACACGAGCTTCTATCAGTCTTACAAAGAAGGCAGAGGCATGCGAGGTTGACGGTATTATGCTTGTAACGCCTTATTATAATAAACCTTCACAGGAAGGACTATATCAGCATTTTAGTGCTATTGCTGCGTCAACTTCTCTTCCGGTCATGCTTTATAATATACCGGGCCGAAGTGTTGTCAATATGTCCGTAGAAACTATTGTGAGACTTTCAGCGATTGATAATATTGTTACTGTGAAAGAGGCCAGCGGTGATTTGGACCAGATGGCACAAATTATAGAGCAAACACCTAGTGACTTTTCTTTATATAGCGGCGATGATAGTTTAACATTGCCAGTGCTTTCCATTGGCGGACATGGGGTTGTGTCTGTTGCCTCGCATGTCATTGGGAATGAGATGAAGACAATGGTTAACAGCTATCAAAATGGCGATGTCCAGACAGCAGCTACCATGCACCGTAAATTGCTTCCGATCATGAAAGCTGTATTCATCGCACCAAATCCAACAGCGGTTAAAGCGGCTTTACATATGTTGGGAGTATCCGTTGGTGGAGTTCGCTTGCCAATGATTCCTTTAAATGAGGAAGAAAATAACATTGTAAAAACAGCACTGCAGCCGCTTCAGGTATATCATAATCGAGTGGCAGGTTATTAAATCGCACAAAATCCCATCTGAGACATTTTCTCAGATGGGATTTTTAACATAATAAATTCTATTTTTTTAGAAGTAAATAGATAAAGTACGGGGCGCCAATTAATGCAACCATAATCCCCGCCGGAATGCCATCTGGGTCTGTCAGATTACGCCCAACGGTATCCGCCAGCAAAAGCAGCCATCCGCCAATCAGAATGGCAAGGGGGATAAATAATTGATTTCTTGGGCCGATAATGGCTTTTGCCATATGCGGTGCCATGAGTCCGATAAAGGCAATGCCGCCAGTAACCGATACTGCTGAAGCTGCCAGCGCAACTGCGATGAAAAGTAAAGTGATGCGTTCCTTTTCCACCGGTACACCAACACCAATGGCTGCTGACTCACTTAAATGGAGGAGATTTAAACGATTTGCTTTGTATAGTGTCAATGGAATTAAAATGATTAGCCAAGGAAGGATGGCTAACACAAAAGGCCAATCGGTTCCCCAGATATTGCCTGCTATCCATTTGGCAATAAAATCGACTTTTTCTTGGTCCGCAGAGGACATAAGCACAATCATGATACCTGACAATGCCATAGAGAATCCAACTCCGATAAGAATGACTTTGATCGGCTGCAGGCCAGATTGCTTGCTGTAAGAAAAAATATAGATCAAACAGGTAGTACATAAAGCTCCTGCAAAAGCAACGAGTGGAAGCAAGTAAACAAACGTATCACTGCTTATCGGAAAAAATAAAAAGAAAACAGTAATTGCTACGCCAGCTCCGTTGTTAACGCCGATAATACCGGGGTCTGCCAAATCATTTCGTGTAATTCCTTGCAGAATGGCGCCTGATAAAGCAAGTGCCATGCCTGCTAGTAAGGTGATACAAATGCGCGGCAGCCGGATGGAAAATAAAATAAATGCTTCTTTGAATGTACCCTGACCAAGTAAAGTAGGAATGATCCGGTCAAAGGAAATCGAAGCATATCCGACACTAGCTCCGACAATCATTGTTGCTATAATGAGCATTATCAATATAAAAAGGAAGATGCGTTGTTTTTTTATGAAAGCTGGATGAATCATGAGAATGCATTTCCTCCTTTTCGCACAATGAGCAGAAAGAAGGGAAGTCCCATAATCGCTACAATCGCGATGACAGACGTTTCAAATGGCGCATAAATGGTACGGCCTACTGTATCAGCTAAAAGCATAAAAATGCCTCCTACTACTGCTGACATTGGTATAATAAAACGATAATCGGTGCCCACGATGAAACGGGTGATATGTGGCACGATTAATCCAATGAATGCCATGTTTCCAACAAGTGCAACTGCTGCACTAGCAAGTAAAATAATCACAATAAAAAGAATTGCCTTTATTTGTATTGTTTTTTGTCCTAATCCAACAGCTACTTCTTCACTTAAGCTAAGAATCGTAAGCTGTTTCGAAAGGGCAATCGCTATGAAAATCCCGATTGTAATAATTGGAACAATGACCTGAAGCTGACTCCATGTTGTTCCAACTAATCCTCCTGCAGTCCACATCGATACATGCTTGGAAATCCTAAAGTAAAGGCCAATACCTTCTGCAATAGCATAGAGAAAGGCTGATACAGCAGCTCCGGCTAAAACAATTCGATAAGAGGAAAATCCTCCTTTTTTCATTGATCCGATACCAAACACCATCATAGCGCCGATTGCTGAGCCGATGAAGCAGGCGACCATGATGCCAAAGAAATTGGCGGAAGGAATCAGTGCTATCGTGAAGGCAAGTGCCGCATTCGCACCAGAGGTTAAGCCCAGCAGCCCCGGATCTGCAAGAGGATTTCTGGTCATTCCTTGCATAATGGCTCCAGCGATTGCTAGGGCAGCACCGACAAATACTGCAGCAATTTCCCTTGGTAAGCGTATATCGCGAATAATGGAAATGGCTTCACTTGTTTCTTCTGATGCAATTGCAAGGTAAATATCTTTTGCAGATATATTTACTGCCCCAAAAACAATTGCAACAATAAATACCGCAATAAACAAGATAAGACCTGCAATTAATTTATAGATAAATGGAATTCTACGTTGATTTGATTTCATCGTGCCCAACCCATCTCTTCTCATGTTTTTCCTCTATTTTCCAAGAAAATAATTCGTAAAAGTTTCTAATTGGTACTCAAGTGTAATGGGGTCATTGAAGTAGAATTCCATTGCATTTACTTCCAGCACGCGATCATTTTTCGCCGCAGGGATGTTTTTGTACGTATCTGTTTCTTGAAAGGAGTTATCCATTTCCTTATTTTTACTGATCACCATATAATCCCCGGCAAACGTTGGTAAGACTTCTGTTGATAAAGCATAATAGCCGTCTTTTAAAGCTTTTTCTTTTACTTTCTCTGGCATTTTCAATTCCATTTCCTGATAGAGCACTTCTGTACCACGGCCCCAGTTGTCGCCGTATACATACAATTGTTTATCAAAGCTTTCGATGACAGAAATCGTTGCATCTTCTCCAATTTTATCTTTAATTTTCTTTCCTGTCTTTTGTGCGCGCTTCTTAAAATCATCGACCCATTCTTGTGCTTTTTCTTCTTTATTGAGCAGCTTTCCGATTTCTATATGTTGCGTGAGATAATCCACCTTTCCATAAGTATATGTGACGGTAGGTGCTATTTCTTTTAATTTATCGATATTTTTAGTATTGGAGAGACCGATGATTAAATCGGGATCTAATTCAATGATTTTCTCAAGGCTTTCATCTGAGACTACCTCTACTTCTTTCAGTCCCTTATCAAAACGTGGGTTATCTTTCGCCCATGCATCAACACCGACAATATTAACACCAAGGTGCATGACATTTCCGGCAAAAGAGCCAAGGACGACAACTCGTTTTGGGTCAGCGGGAACTTCTATCGGGCCATTTTCTGATTGATATGTGATGGTTTCTTTACTTCCTTGATCAGCAGTGGATTTGCTTTCTTTAGTGCTGCAGCCACTAATGATTAGCACGAACAGCATGAGGGAAAGAATGAGTGATTTCTTCATTTTTTTGATCTCCTTTTAATAAATGATAGGTTATACACATCGGCTTGTTTGTCCGTGGATCACGTCCAATTTCTGCATCAATTCGAAATACTTTTTTCAGTACATCCGCATGAATAACTTCTTCACAATTGCCTGCCTTCACAATTTCACCGTCTTTTAAAGCGATAATATAATCTGCAAAGCGGGCAGCTTGATTGAGGTCATGTAGAACCATGACAATTGTTCGCCCCTGCTCTTCATTAAGGCGCTTGAGAACTTCTAAGACTTCCAGTTGGTGAGCCATATCTAAATACGTAGTAGGTTCGTCAAGGAAGATAGTATCTGTTTCCTGAGCAAGTGACATAGCAATCCAGACGCGTTGCCGCTGGCCGCCTGAAAGAGCGTCAACAGGCTGGAACTTAAAGGCGGAAGTACCGGTTATATCAAGCGCCCAGTCAATGACTTCGATGTCTTCTTTGGTTAGGCGTCCAAATCCCTTCTGGTAGGGAAAACGGCCATATGAAACCAATTCGCCAACTGTCAGTCCACTTGCACTTTCCGGTGTTTGTGGCAAAATGGCTATTTGTTTTGCCAGCTTTTTTGTGTTTTCCTTTGTAATAATTTTTCCATCTAGGACAACGGAACCGGACTTGGGTGTAATAATGCGGGTAATTGCCTTTAACAAAGTCGATTTTCCACATCCATTTGGTCCGATAATGGCTGTGATTTTTTGATCTGGGATTTCCATACTGAGACCGTTCACAATTAGCCGTGTATCATAGGAAATGGTTAAGTTATCTGTATATAAGCGTGCCATAAACACACCTCCATCTATATAAAAAATTCATTTTATGTTGAGAATGATTCTCATTTTCATTATAATGTTACTATATTCATGTCATTGCCGATTGTCAACCGTTATTTTTAGAATTAGGAGAATCATCAGCTTTGATCATTACGTGAGGAGTGAGAGGCCATGAAAGAACAAGAGTTATTTGATGTCACTGTCATTGGAGGCGGTCCTGCAGGGCTTTATTCTGCCTTTTACAGTGGGCTGAGAGAAATGAAAACAAAATTGATAGAGTATCAACCGTATTTAGGCGGAAAAATACATGTATACCCTGAAAAAATGATTTGGGATGTCGGGGGACAGGCCCCTGTTACAGGAACACAATTGATGGAGCAACTTACACAGCAAGGGTTAACGTTTCACCCGGAGGTTGTTTTGAGTGAAAAAGTAGAATCGATTCATCGTAATGAAGCAGGAATTTTTGTATTACATACTGCTTCAGGACAAAAACATTACTCTAAAACAGTAATTGTTGCGGTCGGCGGAGGGATCTTAAATCCTCAGAAGCTAAATATAGAAGGGGCAGAGCGGTTTGAAGTGACTAATTTAAACTATACGATTGATTCATTAAGCCGTTTTAAAGATCAAACCGTACTTATTTCTGGCGGCGGCAATTCTGCGATTGACTGGGCAAATGAATTAGAGCCAATTGCTAAACAGGTTTTTATAACCTATCGAAAAGGGGTACTTGCTGGGCATGAGGCTTCAGTAACGCAATTGATGAATAGCTCCGTCATTTGCTATTTCCACACCTCCATTACGAGGCTGATTGCTGGTGTAAATCATGAAGTGGTCGAGCAGATTCAGCTGACCAACCACCATACAGGAGAAAATATTTATTTGTCTGTAGATGAAGTGCTTATTAATCATGGGTATGAGCAAGATGCATCCCTGCTTGAAAACAGTGGTCTTGACATAGCAAAGGTGGAGGACTATTTTATTGCAGGCAATTCAGCCAGTGAATCTTCTGTTGATGGTCTTTATGCAGCAGGTGATATTTTAAAACATGACGGGAAGCTAAACTTGATAGCGGGAGCGTTTCAAGATGCAGCAAATGCAGTTAATAAAGCAAAGCAGTATATTCATCCAAGTGCTAGTAGGACGGGAATGGTTTCTTCCCATAATGAAAGATTTAAACAGTGGAATAAAGAATTTATAAAAAAGATCAGCAATGGGTAAGATGTTGCCGACTGATCCTATCTTATTTCTTTTCTATCTTACGTAAATCATTTATGATTAAGAGAAGATAGATGAATTTTAAGCGGGGCTTATAAAAGGAAGGTAACGATGTCAGAAGAAAATATAACGCGAATGGATTTAGATGGGAAAGAAATCATATTAATTGGTACTGCCCATGTATCAAAGCATAGTGCTGAACAAGTAAAAGAAGTGATTGAGAAAGAGAAACCTGACACGGTTTGTGTTGAACTGGACGAGCAGCGCTATCAATCTATACAGAATAAGAATAAATGGCGGGATATGGATATCTTTAAGGTAATTAAAGAGAAGAAGGCCACATTTCTCTTAATGAACCTTGCTATATCCTCTTTTCAAAATCGCATGGCAAAGCAATTTGGGATTAGCCCTGGTCAAGAAATGATTCAAGGCATTGATTCGGCAGAGGAAATAGATGCAGAACTGGTGCTGGCTGATCGCAATATTCAAATCACCTTTGCCCGTATTTGGCATGGGATTGGGTTTTCAGGGAAGGCCAAACTTCTGATGCAGATTATTTTTAGTATTTTTAGCAACGAGAGCATTACAGAAGAAGAGCTGGAAAAAATGAAATCCCAAGATATGCTGAATGCGATGCTTGATGATTTCACGGAATCCTTTCCAAGATTGAAAACTCCTTTAATCGATGAGCGGGACCAGTATTTAGCAGAGAAAATCAAACAGGCTGATGGGAATAAGATTGTAGCTGTTCTTGGTGCAGCACATGTCCCAGGGATTAAAAAAGAAATACGAAAAGAACAGGATTTAGATCGGTTGACTGAACGTCCTCCAAAATCAAAAGTTCCTAAAATAATTGGCTGGGGGATTCCCATTTTTATTCTTGCAGTGATTGCCTATACATTTTATGCCAATCCTTCTGCAGGCCTGCAACAAACAATCAGCTGGGTGATCTGGAATGGATCCTTTTCAGCAATTGGCGCCTTCGTAGCTTTAGCTCATCCGCTTGCTATTCTTACAGCTTTTATTGCAGCTCCAATCACTTCTTTAAATCCTTTAATTGCTTCTGGATTTTTTGCCGGGTTTGTCCAGGCCTATATTCGCCGGCCAAGTGTAGCAGATTTTGAACATTTATCAGAAGATGTTCATAGTGTCAAAGGGTTTTGGAATAATAAGGTAACACGCATTTTACTGGTAGTTCTGTTAGCGAACTTAGGGAGCAGCCTGGGGACGCTAATCGGCGGTGCTGACGTTATTCGCTTATTTATCGAAAATTTATAGGGAAGCTGATGTTTTGTGAACAGGAGGTTTACCAATGCATCTAATTGCTAAACAGCCATATGTAAAAGTAGAACGGGAAGTAGGTCATTTAGAACAATGCAAAACGGTCCAAAAGCGATTTATCTATTTATATCATGAAAAGGTTGTTACAAAGCACCGAACATTTCCAATCCAACATGTTTTCGATATGTCCTATAAAAAGATCGCTGAGGCAGGCGGTCTTCTTTATTTTCATACAATCAGCGGTGTCTATTCCTACACTGTTACGTCATCCCCTGCAAAATTTATTGAAGCATTTAAACGTTTAAAAAAGTGAATTGTGCATGCGCTTTTGTCCCATATAACACGTTTTTGCATAGGATAATATCATCATGCAATAAGGGGATGTAACATGTGGGATTATTTATGAATAGTGAAAACCCGGGCGTGTTTAAAAATGAAGGAGAAATTAAAGAGCCCAATCAAGGGTACTTTAAAATAAACTATTTTTCAGAACTGCTAAAAAGACAGGAAGAAGTGAATGCATCATTACTTAGGTCACTGCGGGATGTAAAGCTTAACAATAATCAGCAGGAATTCATCCAGGATAAGCGGTGGAAAGAGATGAATCAACAGCTGGAGAAAGTAAACAAAAGCAATGCAGAACAAAAGGAATTTAAAGACCATACGCTGCAGTGGCAAAAACGGTTAGATAACCAGGTAAATACATTAGGTGAAGTGTTAGAAGACAATGAAATGAAAGCGCAAGAAATGATAGAAGAAATGAGAGATATGCAGCACGTCAACAAAGATATGCTAAATAAGTTAGATCAACAGGAATTAACCAATCAGCACCTTATTTCACAAGTAAATGAGTTTCAGGATGTAAAGAAACAAGTGGATGAGCGAGCTCTGCAGCAGGACTTGATTCAAGAAGACATGTTAGAACGCCTGGAAAATCAGGAAGCGGGAACAGAGAAAATCATTAGACAACTGGATAACTTGCGTTCGATTCTCTATGAACGAACAAATGATTTAACAGAGCAAATAGAAAATGGCTATGAGCTGACGGCAACCTATTTTTATAAGCTGTTAACCGGATCCAATCAGCCTGTAACTCTTTTAATGATGAATGAAAAGAAAGAGGAAAGTAAATCGAATTCAAATTAAATCAATATCCAGAGAACCATACCTAACTCAACTCGATACGGTATGGTTTTTCATTGCTTCAATGCTATAATGAGACAAAGTACATCGAAAACGAAAGGGGATACATATGGGGAAAAAATATATTGGGTACGCAGGCACATACACACGTAAAAGCAGTCAAGGTATTTATCGATTTGTTCTTGATACGGAAAAAGCTACATTAGATGAGGTTGAAGTTGCAGCGGAAGTTGGCAGTCCAACGTACTTAGCAATAAGTGAGGATAACCGTTATCTTTATTCAGTTGCTCAAGATGGCGATTTTGGCGGTGTGAATGCCTATGCATTGGATCGGGAAACGGGAAGCTTGCAGTACATGAATGGACAACTTACCGAAGGAGCGCCGCCGTGTCATGTTACCATTCGCGATAAAGAGCTTTTAACAGCAAACTACCACCGGGGAACGATTGAATTACATCAAGTAAATCAGGATGGAACCGTTGAAGCGACATCTTCCAATTATCAGCATGAAGGTAGCGGCCCGCATAAACGCCAGGAAAAGCCACATGTTCATTATGCAGGACACACACCGGACGGAAAATATGTCATTGCCGCAGATCTCGGGACGGATGAACTTGTGACATATCAAATGAATCAACATGAACTGGTCCGAGTGAGTACGTTAACGGTAAAAGCCGGAAGCGGACCAAGACATATCGTTTTTCATCCAAATGGGAAAATAGCTTATCTGATCACAGAATTAAGTTCAGAAGTAATCGTGTTAAATTATAACGCAGAAACAGGAAGTTTTTTAGAAAAACAATGCTTAAGTACGATCCCTGAAGATTTTACAGAAAAAAATGATGCGAGTGCGATTCATATTTCTTCAGACGGCAAATTTATTTATGCAGGGAACCGCGGCCATAATAGTATCGCTGTATTTAGCATCGATGAAGAAACGGGTGAGCTGACTTTGATTGACCACACAACAACCGGTGGTGACTGGCCGCGTGATTTTGTCCTTGATCCGAGTGAAAATTTTATTATTGCTTCCAATCAACATTCAGGAAACCTTGTCTTACTAGCGCGTGATGCAGAAACAGGAAAACTGAGCAAATTAAATGCAGAAGTATCTGTACCAGAAGTAGTATGCGTTAAGTTTTTAAATCATTAATCAAGCGTCTATGCAGTCTATCCCAGAGTCATTTGGGATAGGCTTTTTTGGTGTGCAATTAGAGAATTAACAATTGACAAATTCAGAATTTTTATAGTATAGTGTATTCAACAATGTTGAATAAATGGAAACTCGATTGAATAGAATGAATAGAAACGAAAAACTAAAGGAAATTGAATGGATGGAACCAATTTTTAAAAGGGAAATACAATAAACTGTAAGCGCATTCAAAAATGGGAACGGAGGGATAACTTTGAGACGTTGGCCTGAATTTGTTCAAATCAAAGAAGTTGGTCCAAGGGATGGTTTGCAAAATGAAAAAAAGCATATCACAACTTCCGATAAGGTGAATTGGATCAACATGTTATCTGAAACAGGTATGAAGGAAATTGAGTATTCTTCGTTTGTTCATCCAAAATGGGTACCAGCACTTTCCGATGCCCATGAAGTAGGTAGAAAGATTAAACGCAATCCAGCCGTCAGCTATTCAGCACTTATCCCTAATTTAAAAGGGCTTGAACTAGGATTGGAAGCCGGTATCGATGGCGCATCCGTATTCATGTCAGCAAGTGAGACACATAATAAGAAAAACATTAATAAATCAATTGCAGAAACATATCCAGTACTTGAAGAAGTGGTTAAAGAAGCAAAAAAGGCAAAAAAACATGTGACCGGATATGTCTCCACTGTATTTGATTGTCCCTATGAAGGAAAAATCAATCCCGATCAGGTCATTCGCGTTTGTGACCGATTGCTGGAAATGGGTGTAGATGACCTCTCACTCGGGGATACAATTGGAACCGCAGTCCCTACACAGGTGGAAGAACTGCTGGAACCTTTGCTTGCTAGATTTCCAAAAGAAAAAATGATCATGCATTACCATGACACAAGAGGTATGGCTATCGCTAACATCATGACATCTATGGAGTTTGGCATTAACCGGTTTGACAGTTCTGTCGGAGGACTTGGCGGATGCCCGTACGCACCTGGAGCAGCCGGAAATGTTGCGACAAATGATATACTCTATCTTTTACATGGACTGGGAATCAAAACAAATATTGATGAGAAAAAGCTGCAGGAAGCGTCGCTTTATATCCAGAATAAACTGGGAAAGGTTCTTCCTAGCAAAGCGCTCGCCTATGAAGTATCCGCTCTTTAAAGGGCTGAGTATAGAAAAACAGCTTGGATGCTGGGCAGAAAAAAAGATTGTCACCGTATTTTCAGGGCAGCTGTGCACACAGCCCGAAAAACGGTGACTTTTTTGAAGGAACATATTTCCCGGAATGGGGAGTAGTCTCGTCCCGGAAATGGTATGTGTAAAATAGTTCTCGCGGATAATTCTACAAAATCCTAGCCAAAATAGAAGAGGCACTCTATTATAAATCTATGCTTGGCGGCAAATACGCTTAGAAAGAGGCCTCTTCATGGATACTATTATTTCAAAATTGTACACATTAATACACCAGTCAGACA
Source organism: Virgibacillus alimentarius (assembly GCF_000709085.1). Taxonomy (GTDB): domain Bacteria; phylum Bacillota; class Bacilli; order Bacillales; family Amphibacillaceae; genus Virgibacillus_B; species Virgibacillus_B alimentarius. The sequence goes on from NZ_JFBD01000028.1 coordinate 16,852, forward strand.
ATCTAATTGGATTTGAAGAAAGCGTTCGTAGTATGATGTATGAGGTGTTTGCGTCTCTGTTGGAAGGCGTATTCACCAATATGAACGATGTCATTGTGAAGCAAAACAGGCTGAGGGCTGGACGGTGGAAAGGAATGACGAAAGGGAAATTCAGTTTTCTTTTGGTGTGGTGAGATTTACACATATCCTCATGTATGATCGGGAAGGAAGTCCACTACCCCTTTGATGAATGGACAGGGTTTAAAAAATACCAACGCAGTAGCCCATTTGTAGAAGCGAAAGTGGCCTAGATGGCTGCCAAAATCACCTACCGGGAAACAGCTTGTGTATTGAAGGAATGGACTGCTGTGGATATTAGCAATACAATGGTTGGAACGATTGTGAGGAAAGTTGGGGAAGCACAAGCCAAGGCGGATGAGGAAATAGATTTTCTCTATGCTGAAGCTGATGGCGTATTTGTTCGGGAGACAGAAAAGAAGAAGAGTCATGAGGGGAGCCATGCGATCCTTTATGAAGGCTGGGATAAGAGTGGAAAGCGCGTATCCCTACGTAACCCGATAGCGGTTACGACAACCCAACCAACTGCGGATTTTTGGAAACAAATTCAAGCATGTACTACCAACTGCTATTCTACCAATTAAAAACGAAACTGCGAAGTAAAAGCTGTACACACTCTCACTTACACAGTTATCGATACTTTTTTGTTAATTAATTTTGAAGACTTTGGCTTGTTCAGATATATGGACCAAGAGGATTTGCGGATCGGTTATTTGCTTAAACAATAGGTATGTTATACCGTTTCCTGTTGGAAAAGGCAACGATATTTTCATACCCATATTTTTTCAGTTGGCCCTTCGCTTGATCAAGGTTGGTTCCTAAATCATCTGGATAATGGGCATCCGATGATAATGTCATTGGAATATGATAGTTCGCTAGTGTTTGAAGATAAATCAAGCTTGGACAAGATTCTTTGATCGGGTAACGATAAGATAACCCCGTATTCACCTCAGATGCTACATTATTATTCTTTAATGTGGAAGCAACCGTTTCATAATAATCCTTAAGCAGTTGCTCGTCTGGTCTATAAGAGAAAACTTTCAAATTATCTAGGTGTGCGACGATATCAAATAGTTGCGATTCAATCGATTGGCAAACATAGGAAGTATGTAGTTTGTATAAATCCATCAAATTTTCTTTTTTAAACAAATAAGCAGCATCTGGATTATCAAAACCCCAGCCTTTTACAAAATGTACAGATCCAATAACATAGTCCCATGGTTTGTCAGTAATTAATTTACTCAACTCTTCCTCCCCATTCGGGAAAAAATCCGCTTCGATTCCAAGTTTCAAATGAACACCTTGGTTTGCCCATTTTTCCTTTTGCGATTGAATGAATGCAATAAATTGATCCATCGATGGCATAACAGCGATTTGATTGAGCCATTTTATTTGCATTTTTCCTAATTTGTCTGTTTTTAGATACATATGTTTTTTATAATAATCGAGCGCATCATGAAAACGATATAAATGATCCACGATCCCTACTTCCTTTAACCCAAGCTGTTTTGCTCTTTCTAAATAAAGATCAAGCCATCTTTCCGAATAGCACCCTTCTTTTACTCTATTATTTAATTTTTCTAGTAAGTCTTGCATCCATGTAAAAGAATGAGCCCGATCCTGTGAGAAGAATTCCAGTGCCTTCGCACTGCGGGCAATCCAGTTTGTTGAATAAGGTCCTTCTTCTAAATGAACATGATAATCTATAGTCATGATATCCTTCCTTTATTTTGCTGAAATCCAATCTATATTTTTCACTAATGCATTCTCTTGCCACGAATCTGGTAATGGAACATCAGATACAATAGCATCTACATCGTTTAAGGAACCAAATTTACAGAAAGCATCTACTCCTAATTTCGAAGAATCTGCTAACACAATAATTTCCTTTGAAACACGAATCATCGTTTTAGAAATCATTGATTCATTAAAATCAAAATCACTTAAGCCATTTTGCAATGAAATTCCACCAACAGAAATAAAAGCCTGATCAATATTAAATTGTTCCAATACTATTTCTGTTAATTTTCCTGATATGGAATGCTGTTTTGGATTTAATTGGCCTCCAAGCAAAATAACTTCACCAGAAAAAAATTGATGTTTCAATCCTTTCAAAAGCAAATTAGCGACTGGCAGTGAGTTCGTTAGAATCGTAATATCATTTTTATATTTGATTTCCTTAGCTAATTCAAGAACGGTTGTCCCTACATCAATCACGATCGTAGACCCATCTTGAATCAACTGTACTGATTGTTTTCCAATTCGTTTTTTCTCTTCCTCCATTACTTTTTTTCTACTTAGTAATGGTGGCTCCCCGTGGTGAAAAGTTCCGCTTACTGCCCCGCCATAAACCCGTTTGACTAGCCCTTCATTTTCTAATACAGCTAAATCACGGCGTACGGTTTCCATCGATACATGGAACTTTTCAGATAGCTCCGAGACCTTTACTTTTTGTGACGTTTTTAATTTATTCAAAATACATCGTTTTCTCTCTTCAGGAAATGTCTCCATATTCATCTCTCACCTTTTAATCGAATGTAATACAAGCTTTTTTTGGGATTAATAGTTTAACCGTATCTCCTTCTTCAAAGTATTCCCCATCCTGAAACAATTGCTCTACTTGAATACGTTTTGCCTTTACATCAACTTGATAACGAACTAAACTCCCCATAATCGTTTTCGTGCGAATTCTTCCTCCCAGTGTGAAATTCCCCGTATGATCGAAATTTTCTGCGTCCTTTGCACTCATGGTTATCCTTTCCGGACGAATTGCGATGTTGGCTGTGCTAATATCAAAATTTTCATTTATACATTGTTTCCATTCCGAATTCGTTAAAATATTATAAGACCCAATAAACCCAGCAACAAATTTATTTTTTGGACTCGTGTAAATCATCTCTGGTGTACCAGCTTGCTCAATAACACCTTTGTTCATCACATAGATTCGATCACTTAACATCATCGCTTCTTTTTGGTCATGTGTTACAAAAATAGTCGTTATGTTCATCTCTCTTTGGATGCGTTTAATTTCTTCCTGTAATGTTTTACGAATTTTTGCATCGAGGGCACTTAATGGCTCATCCAATAATAAAATTTTGGGTTTTAAAATTAATGCCCGTGCAAGTGCCACTCGTTGTTGTTGCCCACCTGATAGTTCATGTGGATAGTGATTTTCTAGCCCGTTTAATCCCATGATTTCAATCATTTGATTCATATCTTTTTTCTTATTTCCGATCTTTTTCATTTTCAGCCCATAAGCGATATTTTGGGAAACTGTCATATTTGGAAATAACGCATAGGATTGAAAGACCATTCCAATCTCTCGTTTTCTCGATGGCAAGTGTGTGATATCCTTGTCGTTGACCGAAATGAACCCGTCATCGATATCAATAATTCCAGCAATTGCGCGTAATAATGTACTTTTTCCACACCCACTTTGCCCTAGCAACGTGACAAATTCACCTTTTTTAATTGTAAATGAAATATTATTTAAAACAGTCTTATTTCCATATTGTTTTTTTACGGATGCTACATTTACATAACTCATCGGATGTCACCTTCTACTCTCTTTTTTTGAATCTGACTTTTATGAAACCTAGGGATACGTAATTTTGCGAAATGGAATTTTTTTATCCCTGGTTGCTGAAATTGAATGAGTAATCCAGTTACGACCATAATAATGATATAGTACGAAATAACGATGGCACTTGTTAAATGGCCATTTTTGCTGAACTTCTGATATAAATAGATTTGCAGTGTTTCATACTGCCCACCAACTAATAAATTGGCTAAAGCAAATTCACCAAATAACATAGCGATGGAAAGAAGTGCCGCAGCGAGAATTCCTTTCATGATATTCGGAAGCACGACAGAGATAACCGCCTTTATCTTCGTTGCACCTAACAATTCAGCTGCGTGGATGAGTTCCACCGCATTTACTGTATAAAGACTATTGCGAATACCTTGATAAACAAATGGCATAATGATAATCGCATACGAACCGATTAAAATCCACGGAGTACCAACAATAGATATGCTACTTGAAGAATAAACGTTTAATAATCCAATAGCAGAAACAATTGCTGGAACACCATAAGGAATCATGGAAACCAATTTAAGATATTTTTCTTTGCTTGGAAAATAAATGACGACTACAAACATGGCAAGTAGCATCACAACTAAACTTATTAGAACGGACGAAGCAATGACAAAGATCGAACGAGATAATGCTTCTAAAAAGCGAGTATCTTGAAACAACATCACATACCATGAGAATGTCCATGATTCCGGAAGGATGCTATCACTCCATTTATCCGCTAATGAATATAGCAATGTCCCTAATAATGGAAGCAAAAGATAAATAGATAATAAAATAACAATAAATAAATGTTTCCGTTTCCCAATCAATCCAAATCCCTCCTAATCTTGCGCATGACCCGTCCATTAATCCAAAGTGCAACAATCATAATTAATGCCAATACGACACCTAATGCACTAGCTAAATGAGGCTGTAAAAATACATCTCCTGCAATCAATGAACCAATTTGCAATGGCAGTAAATTATAGGTTGAACCGACCAAAGCATAAGCCGTTGCATAAGCTCCTAATGAATTGGCTAAAAGAATCGTATACGTCCCAATAATTCCAGGCAGTAAAATTGGAATGCCAATATGAATCCAATAGGAAAAGGAATTGCCTCCGAGCAGATTGGAAGCATAGCGCCATTCCATTTTTAACCCTTGATAGGTTGGTAATAAAAGCATAATCGCAAATGGAATTTGGAAATAAATATACACGACAATCAACCCGATCCAAGAATACAAATTGAACTGACTAAAAATATCTAGACCAAGCTGTGAAAAGAGTAACGTAAATAATCCATTATTCCCTAACAGGATGATAAACGAGAAAGCTAATGGAATTCCTTCAAAGTATGATGTCATATTGGTAATCATAACCATTACTTTATTTTCGCGATTAGACAGCCTTGATATCGAATATCCTCCAATAGCTGCAATGACAATTGCTACCGTTGCCGAAATAATGGAAATCATTAAGCTATTCTTGATGGCTTGCAGATAAAAGGGATCACTGAAAATATTTATATATTGTTCTAAACTAAATGTTCCTTCATTAGATTGGAAACTTTGATAAATCATATTGACAAGTGGAGCCAGTAAAAATCCGGTAATTAATATGGCGAACGGGAGCAGCCCAAGTAACGCATAAACCTTTGAACGAGACAATGAAAATACCTCCCTTATTTTCCAGAAGAAATAGGCGACCACTATTTCTTCGCCAGCAGTGCTGTCACCAATTCAGGCAACTCCTGCATCACTTCAGACACTGGAATATCTAATAATTGACACATGAATGGTGCAAATGCTAATTGTGGAATAACATGATCAAACCTTCCCTTTTGGACATGTTCACTAAGTACATATATAGGTACCATTCGTTCTACATCTGTTGTTCCACCATGAAGCCCCCATTCCGACATTCCGTGATCAGCTGTAACAACAATTTGATATCCTGCTGCTTGCCAAATTGGGATAAGCTCGGATAAATAATTATCCACTTGCAAAATTTTTTCACGATATTCCTTTGAATTACTTCCATACTTATGCCCTGCATCATCCACGTTCATCGAATGAATGTATAAAAAATCAGGATTTACTTGCTGTCTCAAAACTTCTCCATCCATTAATAAATGACCGTCCGGATAATGATCTTCCCAGTAAAATTTCCCATACTGAATGACGTTTTCTGGATTTCTCTGCTCACGGTCCTCTAAAAAATGAAAAGGAGCACGATGATATAATTCACTAACCCAATAATAGGAAGCTGTTGCGTTGATTAATCCATGTTTCTTCGTTAAATGAAAAAGACTCTCCTGTTTCGATAACTGGATGGAACCATTGGATGTAATTCCATTAACAGAGCTTGGAGTTCCTGTTAACAGCACCTCATATAGTGGTCGGGAAAGACTTGGCAATTCTGATTTTATTTGGCAGCTCATTGCCTTTCCGATATCAACTAAATGCTCGATATATCCTAAATTTTCAACTGCTAAGTCATAACGCATTCCATCAATAACAACAACGATCAGCTTATTTGACATGAACAAGAACCTCACTTTGCCATAATTTTGGTAATTCTTTTGCCGTTTCTTCCCATGCTTCATGGTCACTTACTGGCACAGCATTCGCATACTGTTCTTTGGGAACCATATTCTCTTCTACTTCTTTCGGCAGTTCAACAGAATCGCGAATAGGACGAGCATAACCTTTAGCAAGATTAATTTGTCCTTCATCACTCAAAATGAATTCTCTTGCTAACATTGCTGCGTGGGGATGCTTCGAATATTTATTAATAATCGTCGCATAGCCACTGATGACAGAGCCTTCTTCCGGTATAGTAACCTCAAATCGTTCACGATCTACCTCATCTGCATACCCTAAAGCATTAAAATCCCACATAATGCCAACCTCCATTTCTCCCTTTTCCATCCCAGCAACATTGTTACTTTTGGCTGTACTTAATCTTCCTTGTTTCGCTATTTCAGCAAAAAAATCAAGCCCCGGCTGTAAATTCGTTTCATCTCCACCGAAGGCAATCGTCGCAGCTAGCACTGACATCTGATCTTGCGTACCTGTTTGAACATCGCCAATATTGACTAGATAATCTCCTTCAAGCAAATCTTTCCATGATGTTGGTGTATTTTTCACTTGTTCTTTATCGGTTATAAAAGCAATTGTTCCTTGATATCCAACAACCCAATCCCCATCATCATCTTTTGCCCAATCGGGAATCTCATCCCAATAGGAAGTTTTATATGGTAATGTAATATCTTTTTCTTCTACAATCGGGCCAAAGGAAATGCCAACATCTCCAATATCAGCCGTTGCGTTTTCTCCTTCCGATTCCATCTTAGAAATTTCCTCGGCACTCGACATATCGGTATCGGTATGTTTGATTCCATGTTCATCCGTAATTTCCTTCCATGTTTCTTCCCAGTTCGCCCATGTATCTGGCATGCCAACACTATTTACTTCACCTTCTTCTTTTGCTTTCTCTTCAATTTTTTCTAAAGATAAAGCATTCGGATCTTCAATCGACGAACCATTGGTTGTTTCCTCTGAACCACAAGCCACCAACGCGAACATACTTGCACCTAATAGTACCGTAGCAAGTCTTTTCTTTCTGAAAGTTTCCATTCCTCATACCACCTTATGTTGTTTATATTGGTTTTTTATTGTTTTCATTGGTTTTATTATAAAACTAGTTTATTAACCTCATATGAAACCAATGTAAAAAAATTGTAAAGTTAATACATTACAGTAATGGATATAGTTAATTCGCTGATTTATTATTTTATAAATTTTTGGTGAATGGATAATTGTAGGAATTTCTACGCTATTTTAAGCAGCAAATAATCCCCACCTTTACATAGATGAGGATTATTTATCGATTATTTTTAAAGCAAGGTTCGTCCATTATTAGTATGATTACTATTAAGTAGGGGTAGTACCAGCGAATTTAGGGCAAGGTAATACAGGAAATTTAAAAGAAATAAGTTGTATACTAAGTGAAATTAAATATAAAAAAGCCAAAGACCCGAATGTAACGGAATTTGGCTTAAATAACAGATTAACTACTTTTATATGTATACGACGAATTGGTTATGCGATAAAATCAATCAAGAAAAGTTAACTCTTAATAAAACAAGCCTCCTAATGTTCTTCATATACAAAATCACTTGAGAATTCCATGATATTTAGCTTATCTAAGATGGCATTTGTAACAATATCTATGGAACAAGCGCTAGAGAAATCGAAGCGCAAGAAAGCAGAGAGAGATTAAAAAGGTGGTTCGAATGTCCGCTTATCTACATCAACCATTCGTCCGTCCATCGGCGCGAAACAAGGTTCGATTGCCGTGTATGCATCTTTCTCACCCGCCATTGGAAAACTAGCTAAGAGCTTTAGTTAATCCCCTTGACATTTTGTGTTAGGTTCTTGGTTTATAGAACGTAACTCAAAATGCCAGGCTACCAAGTGATGACAATCGCGCGGCAGTTGGAAAGTGTAAAAAAAAGCGCCAGAAATATTGGTATTATAAGGGTACCGAGAAAAGCTTTACACAAACCCGGAAATGGATTCCTCTGTTTCTTGTTTCACTTTTCTGTTAACATAAGAAATGTACAATAGGGCTTTACGGGTGGTGGCTCGCTCCCTTTCTGAAAAGGGGGTGATGCCTCATGACAGTATTTGAAACGCTTTTCCTGATGATCTCATTCGGGACATTGGTCGTGACAATACTGTCGCAAACTAAAAAATAACCACTCTATAAGCCGGGTAAGCAGTTAGAGTGGTTATTTTCCCTCTTAAAATGCGAGCCGCCCCTTTAAGGGTTATTGTACTTGGCCGTTGGTGCAATTTCGCCAACGGTCATTTACTATCCTATGTGCGTTTCTGTATTCATTATACCCGATTTTAAATAAAATAAAAACAGAACCTGTATGTTTAAGCAATGCCACAAGGATGAAAGGGGAGAAGCACCATTAAACTAGATAGTATCGGTAAAAAAATAAAACAAGTACGTCTCCGAAAGAAGAAAACACAACAGCAAGTAGCGGATCAATGCGGTATTTCCAAAAGCTTGTTATCAAAAATAGAAAACGGCCAAACATCATCAGCTGTCGCCACATTATCAAAAATCAGTGACGCACTTGATATCCAGCTCTCCTGGGTGCTCGATGATAATCCAGAAACAGATATTATGATCTTGCCGCAATCAAAAAGACAGATTAGCTTAGGCAATGAGAACATGGGTTATACATATGAATTGCTCGCAAACAGATCCAAGTTTTCCAGCATTGAACCAACCATTGTACATGTTACACCAAAAGACACCAATTTACGGCATGATCCATATACCCATTCACAAGATGAATTTATTTATATTTTGGAAGGATCCATTTATCTTCATTACGATGGTCAAAAACATTATATGGAAACAGGAGACACAGCCTATTTTAAAGGAACGAATACCCACTTATTTATCCCCGTTGATAATCAGGGAGCAAAAGTGTTGACCATATTTGTAGATAATGGAGACTAACAGGTATACGGTGTGATATTGGGATATACATCCACTCGCGCGGTGCCCGGGTGAAGACGCGCAATAAGGAGAGCGACTTGTGCAATATCCATGGGCGGTCGTGCAATAGGGGAAGACACTCGCGCAACCCTCATGCAAAGTCGAGCAATAACGCCTGCCACTCGCGCAATCTCCATCCAAACCCACCCAAGTTACTTCGATATCACCCATCAACTTTACCTTACGCAGGTGCATATGCATTTGCAGACCCGTCTATTACTTAGCTTCACCCACCTATGAATGGACTCCCTAGCACGAAGTTCCTCCCTGTTTATAATCAACATAAGCCCAAGGATTTGTATCCCACCTGCTCAATTGGGTACGATAGTTATATAAAGTAAAGATGAGGGAGTGATCATATGCCGGCTAATCAAAATGCGCCCAATCGATTAATCAACGAAAAATCTCCATATCTGCTTCAGCATGCCTACAACCCTGTCGATTGGTACGCTTGGAGTACAGAAGCATTTCAAAAAGCAAAGCAGGAAAACAAGCCTATTTTTCTTTCCATTGGCTATTCGACTTGCCATTGGTGTCATGTGATGGCGCATGAATCATTTGAAGACGAAGATGTAGCAGCAATTTTAAATGAGAACTTTATTTCCATCAAAGTAGACCGGGAAGAGCGTCCGGATATTGACGCTGTATATATGAAAGTCTGTCAGATGATGACAGGTCACGGTGGTTGGCCACTTACGATATTTATGACGCCGGATAAAATTCCTTTTTATGCGGGCACCTATTTTCCAAAAGAAAGTAAGTACGGTCTGCCAGGTATTAAAGAAGCACTCACACAGCTTTACGCTAGGTTTGTCAACGACCCAGACCATATCGATGAAGTGACAGACAGTGTGACAGCTGCCTTGAAACAGACCGTACAATCAAAGAGTGGTGAACGATTGACGAAAGAAGCTGTGGATGAAACATATGAGCAGCTTAAGAAAAGTTTTGATGATACAAATGGTGGCTTTGGTAGTGCGCCGAAATTTCCACAGCCACAAAATATTCTTTTTTTGCTCAGGTATTATCATTTCACAGGAAAAAGTGGTGCACTGCAAATGGCTGAAGTAACATTACAATCCATGGCTGCTGGTGGTATTTACGACCATGTTGGATTCGGATTTGCAAGGTATGCAACAGATCAAGAATGGCTGGTTCCGCACTTTGAAAAAATGCTTTATGACAATGCACTGCTCCTAATGGCATATACGGAGTGTTATCAGATTACAAAGAAACCGATTTATGAAAAAATAAGTAAAGAGATTATTGCCTTTGTTCTAAGAGAAATGAAAAGTTCGGAGGATGCATTTTATTCCGCTATTGATGCCGATTCAGAAGGAGTAGAAGGTAAATATTACGTATGGGGCTATGAAGAAATCTTCCGTGTACTTGGTGAAGAACTTGGCGAATTATATACAAAAGTCTATGACATTACACCGGATGGAAATTTTGAAGGAAAAAACATCCCGAATTTGTTAAGAAACAATTTAAGGAAAATTGCTCAGAAAAATAAACTGACCGAGGAAAAATTAAGGCAAAAATTAAAAGATGCGCAAGAAAAGCTTCTAGAAGCCCGCGAAGAAAGAGTTTATCCACATGTGGATGACAAGATATTAACAAGCTGGAATGGATTAATGATCGCAGCATTTGCAAAGGCAGGAAGGGTTTTCAAAGATAATCATTCGATCAAGGCGGCAAAAGAAGCGATGCAATTTATTGAAGAAAACCTTTATCATGGAAAGCGTTTAATGGCCCGTTATCGGATGGTGAGACGAAGTACAATGCCTATATCGATGATTACGCATTTTTGCTGTGGGCATACGTTGAGCTGTATAACACATCTTTTAGCATAGATTATTTGCGAAAAGGTAAAGAGCTTGCTGATCAAATGATCGGTTTATTCTGGGATGAAACAGATGGGGGTTTTTATTTCAGCGGAGATGACAGTGAGGTATTAATTTCCCGGGAAAAGGAAATCTATGATGGTGCACTTCCCTCAGGCAACAGTGTTGCTGCAGTCATGCTCATGCGTTTAGGATATTTAACGGGTGAACTTAAATATCTTGATAAAGTAGAAGAAATGTATTATACCTTTTTTAAGGATTTGGATGGGTATGGCCTAGCTAGTGCCTATTTCATGCAAAGTTTATTGCTGACTGAAAATCCGACAAAAGAAGTTGTTGTCCTAGGAGCGGCAGATGCGCCGGAAAGAAAACAGCTCCTGGAAATGCTGCACGAGAAGTTTTTGCCAAATGTTACAGCAATTGTATCGGATCAGGCAGATCATTTTTCAGGTATAGCGCCATTTGCAGCAGCGTATAAACAAATCGATCAAAAAACAACGATTTATGTTTGTGAAAACTTCTCTTGTCATCAGCCAACATCGGATATCGAACATGCAAAACATATGATTTTAGAAGGGTAGCTAAAGTGGCTCTCCAAAAGAAAGGGGGAGTCACTTTTTACAGTAATGTATGGATTGATAGGTTGAAATCGATCGGAGGTGATCGTATGCGAGTGGAGATGAATGGTAATTATGTAGAGTTGCTGATGGGAGATATCACAAAACAGCAAACAGACGCAATCGTCAATGCTGCCAATGGTTCGCTCCTAGGTGGTGGAGGTGTAGATGGTGCAATTCATCGTGTGGCGGGTGGTGGTTTGCTGGAGGAATGCAAAAGAATTCGTCAGGATACATTACATGGAGCTTACTTACCTGCAGGGGAAGCAGTTGTTACGAGCGGCTATCACTTACCTGCAAAATATGTCATTCATACGGTGGGGCCCGTATGGAGACAAGATGAGGATGAAGAGAAGCTTTTAGCAAATTGTTATAAAAATGCTTTAAAACTTGCCAAAGAGAGAGGGTTAAAAAGTATATCTTTTCCATCTATCTCAACAGGGGTATACCGATTTCCCGTACATCTAGCGGCAAGGGTAGCCCTCAGGGAAATTGGGAACTTCCTGAACCAAAATAAATTTAAAGAAGTAGCGATGGTGCTGTTTTCTGAGGAAGACTATGATGTTTATGAAAATACGCTTAAAAATAGGATTTAGGGTTTAATTCCGAAATAAATGCTATCAATCTATTTTTTGGGTACTATATTTAAAATAGAAGTAACATTATTTTCCAAATGTATGATAAAATTATTTATTGCGTTTTTATTGCGTTATTTGAAATTTTTGATATGATTTAGACAGGAATGATTTGGTTGGGGTAAATGAAAGCGATTAACTGTCATGATCTGCCACATTTATTAATCGTAACAAAAATATAATATGAAAAGCACGAATACTTCAACCAATACTACTTTTTAGAAAAGGAGTTTTATCGCTATGCGTGATTATCTTAAACATTATATTAATGGTGAGTGGGTTGAATCAACTGGCTCAGAAACAATGGAAGTCATTAATCCTGCGACAGAAGAAGTGATTGGTCATATTAGTGCGGGAACAAAGGAAGATTTAGACCGTGCAGTAAAAGCAGCACGTGCAGCTTTTCCTTCTTTCTCTCAAACTACGAAAGAATATCGTATTGAATTACTAGAGAAAATTGCTGAGGAGTATGCAAAACGAAAAGATGAACTAATTGAAATTATTACAGAAGAGCTTGGTTCTCCTCGTAAAATTTCTAAAAATGTTCATTATAATATGGGCTACGCTCACTTTAAGCAAGCTGCAAAGGAATTAAAAGATTTTTCTTTTACTGAAAAACGCGGGAAAACGACCATCGTGAAAGATTCAATTGGTGTAAGTGGTTTAATTACGCCATGGAACTTCCCGACAAACCAAACAGTTACTAAAATTGCAAGTGCATTTGCAGCGGGAAGCACAGTAGTTTTAAAACCTGCTTCCATGACACCATTTGCAGCAATGCTGCTTGCTGAAATTTTCGAAGCAGCTGGACTTCCTAAAGGCGTGTTTAACTTAGTGAATGGATCTGGAAGTGTCATTGGTAATGGCATTAGTGAACATCCTGACATTGACTTTGTTTCCTTTACAGGTTCAGATGGTGTTGGACAAACTGTTATGGAGAAAGCAGCGAAGACAATCAAGAAAGTTGCACTTGAACTTGGTGGTAAATCACCGGTTGTTGTGTTAGAAGATGCTGATATGAACAAAGCAGCAAAAGCAGCACTTTCTAATATTGCTATGAATACAGGGCAAGTATGTTCTGCAGGTACACGTGTGCTCGTTCCGCGTAAACTAAAAGAGCAATTTGAAGAAGCTGTATTAAATAATCTGAAAAAATTCCCAGTAGGTGATCCACAAGGCGAAGTGTTTACTGGACCACTCGTTTCTCAAAAACAATGGGATACCGTACAAGGATATATTGAAAAGGGTATTAGTGAAGGCGCAACACTTCTAACAGGTGGTACTGGCAAGCCGGAAGGATTAGATAAAGGTTATTTTGCTAAGCCAACGGTATTTACTGACGTTAAAAATGATATGGTCATTGCTCAAGAAGAGATCTTTGGTCCTGTTTCATGTGTCATTTATTACGATACACTTGATGAAGCAATCGAGATCGCAAATGATACTGAATTCGGCTTATCTGGCTATGTAGTCGGTGAAGATTCGGAAGCACTTCAAAAGGTTGCATTAGGAATTCGAGCTGGTCAAATTACGGTTAATAATGCACCTCAAGATTTCGGAGCTCCGTTTGGCGGCTTTAAAAAATCAGGAATTGGCCGTGAGTGGGGACTCTATGGTATTGAAGAATATCTTGAACCAAAAGCCATTATGGGCCTTGAAAAATAAATTTCTCATATCTCTAGAAAAGACCGAGTATTCATTACTCGGTCTTTTCTGCTTAGATACTAGATTCATTGTTTTTTTATCCTACACTTTCTGCACGTTGTTCTGCTTCTGATCCTACATTTTGCGGTTTTTTAGCGCCATTTAATATAATATTAAGAATAACTGCAGCAAAACCGCCTGTGACAATTCCATTTTCGAGAAGAATCCGAACGCCTTGTGGGACATTGGAGAAAACTTCCGGAGCAATCGACACACCCAAACCTAGTCCAATAGAAAGTGCTACAACAAGAGAGTTTTCTGTACGTCTGAAGTCTACGACAGACAGTTGACGAATCCCCGAAGCCATCACCATACCAAACATTGCAATCATTGCACCGCCAAGTACAGGTTCAGGAATAATCAAAGTTAATGCAGCTATTTTAGGTAAAAGGCCAAATCCTACTAGAATAACACCAGAAGCAATAACTACTTTTCTTTGTTTTACTCCTGTTAGTGCGATGATACCAACGTTTTGTGAGAATGTAGAATAAGGAAATGCTTGAAAAATACCCCCGACGATTTGTGCTAAACCTTCGGCCCGTAATCCTTTCTTTATATCACTTCCATCTAATTTTTTTTCAATAACATCAGCAAGTGCAAAATAAACGCCTGTAGCTTCCATCATCGTAACGATCCCAACTAACGTCATACTAAGAATTGCATTGAAGTGAAATTCCGGGGCTCCGAATCGGAATGGTTCTACCATATGAAACCAAGAAGCATCGCCAACAGATGAGAAGTCTACTAATCCCATAAATGATGCAATAATTGTACCTGCTACAAGAGAGGCTAAAATGGAAATTGCTTTCATAAACCCTTCAAAAAATCGATTTAATAATACAATAATGATAAGAGTAATAGTAGCCAGCGTTAGGTTTGTTAAACTAGCATACCCAGCTGAATCTGGATCTCCGGTAATATTGCCCATGGCTGCTCCAATAAGTGAGGTACCAATAATGACAACAACGGTACCGGTAACAACTGGCGGAAAAAAACGAATCATTTTATCCATAAACTGTGCTAAAAATATGATAATAGCACCCGCTGCTATTATAGCACCGAAAATGGACGGTACTCCTTGCGTGGTTCCGATAGCTATCATCGGTCCTACTGCTTGAAAGGCAACCCCCATCACAATTGGCATTTTAATTCCAAAAAATTTATTACCGACTACTTGTAAAAAGGTTGCAATTCCACATGCAAACAAATCAACAGAAATCAAATAAGCAACTTCTGCTTCGTTGAGGCCAATTGCTGGTCCAACAATTAAAGGAACAACTACTGCACCGCCGTACATCGCTAATACATGCTGTAGTCCAAATGCCCCCAACTTCCAAAATCCTAGCTTTTCATCCATTCTTTATCCTCCCTTGTAAGATTTTTGTTGCTTTTCTGCTGAGTCGTAGATGCAGAGATATAATAAAGATATAACAATGGACCATGAATTAAAATAAAAAAACCACAGTTAGCCTCTGATCAATTAGAGGCTAACTGCGGTTCAAACTCCTTCCGTTAAACAGAACGCATGATACCGATTGCCAAATAGGAGGATATTAGAGCGATAAACGCATAGATATCCATGGATTTTAATTTTCTTCTACATACAAATGTAAGCGTTTGCCTATTGATTGTCAAGTGGGAATTTTCGAAAAAACAAATGGGAGGCGTGGAAGGGAAGCAAGATGACTTTATTCCATGCCCATCATTTTTTTCTTTGGTTTTCCTATAAGTGAGACTTTTGCTTTTTCCCGGTCTTTTTTGTTGCCAAGTACATACAATGTATCTCCATTTTTGATAATAGAGTTTCCTGTTGGAGTGATTAGCTCTTTGTCACGGACAATCCCTATAATTAGCGTATTATCTGGTAATTCCAGATCAATTAAAGAAGTATTTACTGCAGGAGAGAGATCGGTGATTGATACTTCCATGATTTCAGAATCAGTATGTCCAAGTGTAATTAATTCCAGGCTTGGTTTTACTCCTGCTCCGCCATTGCCTGTTAGATTGAGTTTTGTAGCAAGCCAGGATAAGGTGCTTCCCTGAACTAACGCGGAAATTAAAACGACGAAAAAGACAGCATTAAAAATCAATTGGCTATTTTCGACATCAGCAATAATCGGGTAGGTGGCAAGCACGATAGGAACAGCGCCCTTTAAGCCAGACCAAGAAATAAATACCTTCTCTTTAAAGCTGTACTTCATGAATAGCATACAGATAAATACTGCAGCCGGACGGGCGATAAACATTAAAATAACAGTTAATAAGATACTGTCCCAGGCTACGGCCGGCAAGTGGCTTGGGAAAACGAGCAATCCAAGCAAAATAAACATAATAATTTGCATCATAATGGCAAAACCTTCATTAAAACGCAATATCGTAAATCGGTACATTAAATCACTATTACCAACAAAGACAGCCATCACATAAACGGCAAGCAAACCACTTCCTCCAACGGTATCGGTAATAACATATGTAGAAGTAGCCATCCCCATTGCAAGAATGGGATAGAGTCCAGCTGTATCCAGCTTAATATTATTAATAATAAGAACGATGAGTTTCCCGAGGGCTAAACCGAGGATCAATCCTAGTCCCATTTGTAAAAAGAAGCTACCAATTGCAGACCAAATCGTACTTTCAGGGATCTGAATCAATTCAATAAAGGCAACCGTTAAAAAAACAGCCATTGGATCATTGGAACCTGATTCTGCTTCGAGTGTAGAAGTCAGTCGCTTGTTAATATTTTTATTGCCTAATACAGAAAATACAGCTGCTGCATCGGTTGAGCCGACAATAGCACCAAAAAGCATTCCTTCAAGCAGGGTAAAGTCCAGAATATACTTGGCTGCCAGCCCAACAATTATGGAAGTGATTAGTACACCAAATGTTGCCAGCACGCCTGCTGGGGCAAGGATGGGACGAACATGATGCCATCTTGTATTTGCACCGCCATCAAACAAGATGATGATCAGTGCCATAATTCCAATAAGCTGTGTCAGATGTACATTTTCAAAGAATATAAACTGGTTGAGGCCCATACCTACTAATAGGAATAGAACTAGTGCAGGGAGACCTAAACGATTAGAAAATTTTGTGGTAAGTACTCCGATGATAAGCATAATAGAAAATAAGAAGATTAATGTTTCCATAGACATAGTTACGCAATCCTTCCAAAAATATGGGTCTATACTAATGATAAACGTAAATTTTGAAAAAAACAAAAAATCCTTTTCAAAAATGACATATTTTATATAAAAATGCAAAAAACAAGGCGACTATACCTTGCTTTGTTGAGTTTCATTCGTACTTTGAAATTTCCCGCGCTTTATATAGATAATACGATCACCTAGTTTTTTTGCCTCTTCATGGCTATGTGTAACCATAATAACAGGAATTCCCCAAAGTTTTTGGAGGCGTATTAATTCATGATGCCCTTTCGCTCGAGTCTCATCATCCAGAGCTGAAAATGGTTCGTCTAGAAGTAATAACTGTGGTTCGGTTGCTAGCGCACGGGCGATAGCAACGCGCTGTTTTTCCCCTCCGGAGATTTCATGCGGATATTGCTGGATCAGATGTCCGATATTTAGCTCTTCCATCAAATCTTTTGCTAATTTTTCTGATTTCATCCCGTAGGAAATGTTTTTCCAAACCGTCATATGTGGAAACAATGCGTAATCTTGGAATAAATAGCCGATTTTTCTTTGCTGCATGGGAACGTGTGATTTTTTCCCTTTAAAAAAGATTTTATCATTTAACGAGATAAGGCCTTCGTTTGCCTTGCTTAATCCGGCAATACAGTTAAGGATTGTTGTTTTTCCTGACCCTGAGGCCCCAAATAAAACAACAATTTCATTTCTCACAACAAATTCCACATCTAATTCAAAATGGAAAAGGCTTTTTCGGATATGCACATTTAGCATGATTTAAACCCCTTTATTCATTGTTACGCTGCCTGGAGTAACGCATCATATTTCGTTTACTCCACCAGTTTAACCATAAAATAGCACTGAATCCGAGTGCGATAATAAGAATAACCCAGAACGTAGCCATTTCCATATTTCCTGATTCTACTTCAAAATAGATAGCTAATGGAATCGTATCTGTGACATTAGGGATATAGCCTGCTAACATGAGCGTAGCCCCAAATTCACCTAATGCACGGGCAAAGGCTAAAACAAGTCCTGCTAATAACCCAGGCCATGCGAGTGGAAAAGAGATTGTCCAAAAGACACGCCATTTGGATGCTCCCATTGTATAGGCAGCATTCTCTACGTTTTTATCATATTGTTTAAATGCAGCTGCTGCACTTTGATACATTAATGGGAAGGAAACAACCACTGCTGCAATGATCACAGCATACCATGTAAAGACAACTTGAAAATCGAACCAATCCATTAAAAGGCGTCCGAGGAAACTATTTTTACCAAAGAGCCAAAGTAAACCAAATCCTACAACCGTCGGAGGTAGAACAAGTGGCAACATAATGATCGCTTCGAGGATTCCCTTTCCTGGAAATGAATTGCGTGCGATGATGCGGGCTAGTATCACACCTGTGATAAATACAATAACAGTAGCGATAGCAGCGGTTTTAAAAGATAACCATAATGGCGATAAATTAACCGTATCCATAAACAATCACCTATTACTTTTGAAAGCCGTATTTTTCCAAGATCTCTTGGGCTTGATCAGTTTCCATATAATTCAAAAAGTCTTTTGCTTCTTGCTCATGTTCTGTATCAGCGATAACCGCTCCAGGATAGATAATCGGATCATGTACATCCTTATCAACGGTGGTGAGTTTATTTATTTTGTCTGAAGTTTCTGCATCACTTTCATAGACGAAACCAATATCGACATTCCCAGTTTCAACATATGTTAACACTTGACGAACGTCTTTGGCTAATATAATGCTATCCTCGAGTTTGTCCCACATTTTCATGTTTTTCAAGGATTGTTCGGTATATTTTCCTGCTGGTACACTTTCGGGGTTACCGATTGCAATTTGCTCTACATCTTTATCGTTCATATCTTCCACTTTTTCATAATCCAGCGTTGATGATTTTCCAGTAATTAAGACGAGGTTGTTGCCGGTTATATCCGACCTTGTATCTACGATGATCTTCTCTTCTTCCTCAAGCGTGTCCATCCAGTCCTGGTTAGCGGAAATAAATACATCAGCAGGAGCTCCTTGTTGAATTTGTTGAGCTAAGCTGCCGGATCCGCCAAAATTAAAAGTGAGTTTCACTTGATTTTCCTTTTCATAGATTGATTTAATCTCATCAAGTGCATCGGTAAGACTAGCCGCTGCGGAAATGGTTAAATTCATTTCCTCACTGTTTTTTGATTCTGTGCGATTACTTTTTGTTTCTGTATTCTCACTGTTATTGGAACAACCGATAGCTAGTACAACAAACAACAATAAGAATAAAATGATTTTTACCTTATTCAATTGTATCCCTCCAAGTTATAATTAGTTATAACTAGATATATCTAATTATAACTTGGAGTCTATGAATAGTAAATGATAACATAAGAATAGTAACAATATTCAGGGGTGTTTAACATATGCTGCAAAATGAATCGTATACGCCGGAGGAAATTTCAAAATTACTTAAGGTCTCCAAACTCACGGTATATGACTTAATAAAAAAGGGAGAGTTGCAAGCCTATCGCGTTGGAAGGCAAATGAGAGTGGATCAGGAGGAGCTAGAGAATTATAAAAGCCGAGGGAAGGAAACTAGACTTGCTGCACCTGCTAAAGAAAGTCAGCAATCATCAAGCTCTATCGTTATCAGCGGGCAGGACAGTAGCTTAGATATATTAGGGAAGAAAATGGAGGCGCAATCAAGCAAGTATCGTCCGCTTCGTTCTTATGCCGGCAGTTTAGACAATTTAATTGCGATGTATCAGGGGAGGGCTGATATTATCAGTACCCACCTGTTTGACGGGGACACAAACGAATATAACATTCCTTATATAAGAAAGTTCCTTGTAAGCCACTCCTTTATCGTTGTTCAATTCGTAAAGCGGCGGGCAGGACTTTACACAGCGAAGGGAAATCCGCATAAACTAAGTAGCTGGGAGGATCTCAAAAGCAATAAAATAAGAATGATCAATAGGGAAAAAGGGGCTGGGGCTCGCGTCCTTTTGGATGAACAACTACGAATACATAACATTTCTAAAGATGAGCTGAAGGGATATAACAATGAAGAAACGAGTCATCTTGCTGTCGCTTCTGCTGTGGCAAATGGAAAAGCGGACGTGGGAGTGGGGATTGAACAGATCGCAAAAATAACAGCTATCGATTTTATACCGATGATTGATGAAAGTTATGACCTGGTTATGCTGAAAAGCGGGAAGAACCAGTCGCTTATTTCCGATGTATTGGAAGTTTTAAATAACGCTGATTTCAAGGAAGAGCTTCAATCTCTAGGTTATGATTGTCATGGGATTGGCCAAATCATCTGGGAGCAGTAACTGGCTGTACTCCTTTCGTAAAATTACTTTGTCAGCATGATATAGCTTGCCCCTGCATA
Source organism: Virgibacillus alimentarius (assembly GCF_000709085.1). GTDB lineage: Bacteria > Bacillota > Bacilli > Bacillales > Amphibacillaceae > Virgibacillus_B > Virgibacillus_B alimentarius. Next base: position 37,404 of record NZ_JFBD01000028.1, read on the forward strand.
CGATGTATAAACCGTGACATATATGGAGGGGAATATAAATGGATATTCTGAACAAGGTTAGGAATCACCGAGAAGAAGAAGAACGGTTAAAATGGGAAGGGACATTCGCGGAATATTTAGATATAGTGAAGGAGCGGCCAGAAGTGGCACAAACAGCTCATTCACGAATTTATAATATGATTAAGCATGCTGGCGTGTTGGAACGAGATGGAAGAAAAATGTATCAATTTTTTGGAAAAGAGATATTTGGATTAGAAGATGCGATTGAGAAACTTGTGGAAGAGTATTTACACCCTGCGGCGAAACGCTTGGATGTTCGTAAGCGTATTTTATTATTAATGGGACCAGTCAGTGGGGGAAAGTCTACCGTAGTCACCATGCTTAAGCGCGGCCTTGAGCAGTTTTCCAGAACAGATGAAGGAGCGGTTTATGCCATTAAGGGTTGTCCGATGCATGAAGATCCACTTCATTTGATCCCCAATCATCTTAGGGGAGATTTCTATAAAGAATATGGGGTGCGAATAGAGGGAAGCTTATCTCCGCTGAATGCCATGCGGCTTGAGAAAGAATATGGAGGGAGAATTGAAGATGTTGAGGTAGAGCGCATCTTTTTATCAGAGGATAGGCGAGTTGGCATTGGAACATTTAGTCCTTCTGATCCCAAATCACAGGATATTGCTGATTTAACAGGAAGTATTGATTTTTCAACCATTGCTGAATATGGGTCTGAATCGGACCCGCGTGCATATCGGTTTGATGGTGAGTTAAACAAGGCGAACCGGGGAATGATGGAGTTTCAGGAAATGCTGAAGTGTGATGAGAAGTTTCTCTGGCATTTGCTTTCTTTAACACAGGAGGGGAATTTCAAGGCCGGTCGTTTTGCGTTAATTAGTGCCGATGAACTCATTGTTGCTCATACGAACGAGGCAGAATACCGGTCATTTATATCCAATAAAAAGAATGAAGCGCTGCATTCCCGTATTATCGTTATGCCTATTCCATATAATTTGCGAGTAAGTGAAGAAGAGCGTATTTATCAAAAAATGATTAATGAGAGTGATATGGCTCATGTTCATATCGCCCCTCATGCACTTCGAGTTGCTGCTATCTTTTCCATTTTAACAAGGCTAAATGACAGCAAAAAACAAGGCGTTGATCTTATTAAGAAAATGCGCTTATATGATGGAGAAAGTGTGGAGGGATATAATCAGGTTGATGTAGATGAATTAAGGAAGGAGTTTCCTGAAGAAGGAATGGATGGGATTGACCCTCGCTATGTCATTAACCGGATTTCCTCAACGATTATCCGCAAGGAAGTTCCTTCGATAAACGCACTGGATGTTTTGCGTTCTCTAAAAGAGGGGCTTGATCAGCATGCGTCTATTTCAGATGAAGGCAAGGAAAAGTATATGAATTATATCGCAGTTGCCAGAAGGGAATATGATGAAATTGCGAAGAAAGAAGTTCAAAAAGCGTTTGTTTATTCCTATGAAGAGTCTGCCAAAACATTAATGGATAATTATCTTGATAATGTGGAAGCGTTTTGTAATAAAAACAAGCTAAAGGATCCGCTGACTGGCGAGGAAATGAATCCAGATGAGAAATTAATGCGTTCGATTGAGGAACAAATTGGTATTTCGGAAAATGCTAAAAGAGCTTTTCGAGAGGAAATTCTTATCCGCATCTCAGCTTTCGCCAGAAAAGGAAAACGATTCGACTATAATTCGCACGAGCGTTTGCGAGAAGCGATTCAAAAGAAGCTTTTTGCGGATTTAAAAGATGTTGTTAAGATTACAACATCCACACAAACCCCAGATGAATCGCAGCTGAAGAAGATTAATGAAGTGATTGCCAGATTAATTGATGAATATGGCTATAATTCTGTTTCAGCGAATGAATTATTGCGTTATGTAGGAAGTCTGCTCAATCGGTAGTTAAAAAAAGGATACAAAAAATAACAAGACTTATCTTCGCGTGAGTCTTGTTATTTTTTTACCCAAAGTTCTCTAAAAATGCAATAACTTGTTTGTGCTTGCATAGGATAAATAAAGTACAAAATTTTCTTAAAATAGTTAGGTGGGGATAGAATGCAGGAAGAAGAAAAAAGTAGTTTCGCCGTCTCCAAGGAAAACTGGTCTCTCCATCGTAAAGGCTATCAAGATCAACAGCGTCATATAGAAAAGGTGAAAGATGCCATTCAAAATAATTTGCCCGACTTAGTCAGTGAAGAAAGTATTATCATGTCGAATGGTCGGGAAAAGGTAAAAATTCCGATTCGTTCGTTAGACGAATATAAAATACGTTATAATCATAATAAATCAAAGCATGTGGGCCAAGGTGATGGGGATAGTGAAATCGGTGATCTTGTTGCTCGTGACCCAAATGGAAAAGAGGGTGTTGGAGGCGGAAAAAAGGCGGGAGATCAGCCAGGTGAGGATTATTATGAAGCGGAAGTATCACTAGCGGAATTGGAAGACGCTCTATTTAAAGAATTGGAGCTGCCTAATTTGCAGGAAAAGGATAAAGCAGAAATCATAACAGATGATGTGGAATTTAATGATGTACGCAAGAAAGGACTTATGGGAAATGTGGATAAAAAGCGGACGATTTTAACTGCTTTAAAAAGAAATGCACAAGAGGGAAAACCGAAAATAACTCCTATCCATAATGATGATTTACGCTTTAAAACGTGGAATGACGTCATTAAACCCGAATCAAAAGCTGTTGTTCTAGCAATGATGGATACGAGTGCATCCATGGGTAATTTTGAGAAGTATATAGCGAGAAGTTTCTTTTTCTGGATGACAAAGTTTTTACGTTCAAAATATGAAACCGTTGAAATTGCATTTATTGCACATCATACAGAAGCGAAAGTCGTATCAGAAGAAGCCTTTTTCTCAAAAGGAGAAAGCGGTGGAACGATCTGTTCATCCGCTTATCACAAAGCTTTAGAGCTAATCGATGAAAGATATCATCCGTCCAGCTATAATATATACCCTTTTCATTTTTCAGACGGTGAAAATATCACATCGGATAATCCAAACTGTATCAAATTGGTAAATGAGATCATGGATGTTTCGAGTATGTTTGGCTACGGGGAGGTAAATGCATATAATCGCAGATCCACTTTAATGAATGCCTATAAGACATTTGAAAATCCTAAATTCCGTCATTATATTCTAAAAGAAAAACGTGATGTATACCATGCAATGAAAAGCTTTTTTAGAAAAGAAACAGCAACGGCTTAAAATCTCCCCTAAGCTGGGGGATTTTTTTGACTTTATAAGGGCCTCTTACTTGGTTCATTCTACCAGCTCTATTTTATAAACGCCGCGATCCGTACTTATTAGAAATTGATAGCCGTCGTACTCATATAATGTCGTATCCTGAAGTGGTATCTCATAGAGATTGTCTGGCAAAGTGTATGGATCCTTGTCTGTTTGAATGGACCCACCTCCATTTAAATGAAGTGCATGCATTGCTTCATAATCATCGATTCTTCTTGTGTTGGTTGCATAGGAAATATGGTCTAAATGTAGACATGTCTCGTCAACATCATCCAGTTCATGCTTCATAATTTTAATCGTATGTCCGGTCCATTGGTGGATTAATCGGTTAAATTCCTCAACGGTTATAAAATGATGATTCATGTTCATCCCTCCTGATCTTATACTTTCCTTGATTGATGTAAACATACAGAAATAATTGAGGTACAAAAAGTGTTTTTTAACATACACTTCATTGTTTAAGAAGTGCCTATCATTATTCCTCCTTTTGCTTCATAAACTATAAAAAGCAACGTTTGGAGGGATACTAATTGACAGACACAAAGCCACTTTATCGTGCGATCGATGAGATTACAGAAATTGCGTCTGGATTCGGACTTGATTTTTATCCGATGCGATATGAAATATGTCCTGCTGATATTATTTATACGTTCGGTGCATATGGTATGCCAACAAGATTTACCCATTGGAGCTTCGGAAAACAGTTTTATAAAATGAAATTACATTATGACCTCGGTTTGAGCCAAATCTATGAGCTTGTTATTAACTCCAATCCTTGTTACGCCTTTTTACTTGATACGAATAGCCTTATTCAAAATAAGCTCATTGTAGCCCATGTACTTGCCCATTGTGACTTTTTCAAAAATAATGTCCGTTTTTCCAATACAAGGCGAGATATGGTAGAAAGTATGACAGCTACAGCGGAGCGGATTGAACATTATGAGATGATTTATGGCAAAGATGAGGTAGAGCGCTTTTTGGATGCTGTTTTATCCATTCAAGAGCATATAGATCCATCGCTTGTAAGACCTACATTAGCGTCTTATGAGGAGTTGGAGGAAGAGGAGGAAGCCCCATCTCGTGTAAAAACACCTTATGATGATTTATGGAGTATCGATGAAAAACCGGAGGATAAGAAAGTAACAAAGATGAGAAGGCGCAAGAAGTTCCCGCCTCATCCAGAAAAAGATCTTTTATTGTTTATTGAACAGCATAGCCGTGAGTTGGAAGATTGGCAAAGAGATATTTTGACCATGATGCGTGAAGAAATGCTTTATTTTTGGCCACAGCTGGAGACAAAAATTATGAATGAAGGATGGGCTTCTTATTGGCATCAGCGAATCTTAAGGGAGATGGATCTTACAACGGATGAAACCATTGAGTTTGCTACCTTAAATGCTGGTGTTGTCCAGCCTTCAAGACATCAGATTAATCCATACTACTTGGGAATAAAAATTTTTGAAGATATTGAGGAACGCTATAATAATCCAACGGAAGAAATGAAAAAGATGGGAATACAACCAAACACAGGCAGAGAAAAGATATTTGAAGTAAGAGAGATTGATTCGGATATTTCTTTTATTCGAAATTATTTAACAAAAGAAATGGTCCAAAGGGAAGATATGTATTTATTTGAAAAGCAGGGCAGTGATTATCGAATTACAGATAAAGATCATGAACAGGTGCGAGATCAGCTTATATCCATGAGAGTCAATGGAGGTTTTCCGTATATTACGGTAGATAACGGAGATTATCAGCGTAATGGAGAACTTTATTTGGTCCATTCATATGAAGGAATAGAGCTTGATCTTCATTATTTGGAAAATGTCATCCAATATATTTATCAATTGTGGGGTAGAACGGTTCATGTCGAAACTTATGTCGAAAATAAAAAAATTCTTTATTCCTACGACGGAAATAAAGTCCACCGTAGGTATCAATAAAAGAGTAAAAAGGACAGTCTCCGACCGCTTTAAAGCGATGGAGGACTGTCCCTATCTTTTATTCATTAGATAGTTTAAGTATATCAAGGAGTTTGAAGAATAGGCTCAGGATAACAGCTACAACTGTAGCAAGTCCCATTCCTTGTAAGTCAACTGTTCCGAGTTTAATGGTTGCGCCACTAATCCCTATACCTAGAACAACACATGTTAAAATTAAGTTTTGTGAATTGCTATAGTCTACTTTTGCTTCTACAAGCATGCGAATTCCACTTGCTGCAATAATTCCAAATAAGAGCAAGGAAATACCGCCCATGACAGGCGTTGGAATAGAAGAAATTAATGCTGCCAATTTTCCGCAAAAAGATAAAATAATCGCAAGTATAGCAGCCCCGCCTATAATCCAAGTAGAATAAACCCGCGTAATCGCCAGCACACCAATATTTTCACCGTAGGTTGTATTTGGCGTCGAACCAAATAAACTTGAAATCATGGTTGAGATCCCGTTTCCGAATAAGGAGCGGTCCAGGCCTGGATCTTTGATAAGATCTTTTCTTACAATGTTTCCCGTTACGACTAAGTGTCCAATATGTTCCGGGATTAAAACAAGCGCAGCAGGAAGAATAATCAATATATCCGATAGATTAAACTTTATTTGATAATAAGTCGGCATGGAGATCCACTTTGCTTCCTGTACAGCAGTAAAATCTACGAGTCCATAAAAATAGGCAATTACATAACCGGAAATGATTCCGAGCAAAATAGGGATGATTTTTAAGAAACCGCGCATTGTCACCCAAAATATAATGGTAAGTCCAAGTGTGAGCAATGAAACGGCTAAAACAGATGAATCAGCGGCCCAATTTTCTCCTGCATCTGCCGGTTTAATTAAACCTGCCATTTCTGCTGCAGTTGGCACAAGCTCAAGCCCAATAACCGCTACAATGGCCCCCATCGCGGCAGGAGGAAAGATGATATCAATCCAGGAGGTTCCTGCTATTTTAACTATTATTGAAATGATGATAAGTGTTGCCCCGACGATAAAGAATCCGCCTAATGCATAGCCAAAGCCCTCTATTCCGCTGTAGTGACCTAACACTACCGTAACCGGCGAAATAAAGGCAAAACTTGATCCTAAATAGGCGGGTATTTTTCCCTTTGTAACAAACAGGTAAATGAGTGTACCGATCCCGTTCATCAGCAAAATCGTTGCTGGGTTCACTCCAAATAAAATAGGCACAAGTACTGTTGATCCAAACATGGCAAATAAATGCTGTAAACTTAATGGTAAACTCTGTAAAAATGGTAAACGTTCATGCACTTGAATTTCACGTGCCTCCATCTTCTCTCCCCCCTGGATGATTATTTTACATTAAAAAAGCACCCTGCCTGATGAACGGCAAGATGCTGTATAAATAGATGGATTGACATCAACCATCATAATGCATCAAAAAATGCATATGTATACGCTTGTTCCTTGCCAGCCTCACAGGACTGTTTTAAAGGTAACAGATTCAATTAACTTATTCTTGTTAATATTACAGATTCCGCTATCAAATGTCAATACTTTTCATCATGATAAAAGACGCAAGCTGCCTGAGCTCACGTCTTTTCATTTTACGTGTTTTCCAGTGGTAAGATAACGTTAGAAGGATATCTTTTACTATGATAAATCGTTTCATAGGCAGGAAGGCCGTTTGAGGCAGTGATTGATGTTTGTCCATTATTTTGATTCACGTCATATTGTGGGGCATTCGATGCTGCGATTTCTATTCGTATGGAATGTCCTGCTTTTACTTGATAAGCGGTGTAATTGACACCCATTTGGATACGTGCAGGTTGATCCTTGTTCACAACCTCTCTGTGAAAAGAATCAACGATATTATAAGCTCTTCCATCTGGATAGACATCAGAGACTCGAATAAAAATATCCAGGAGCGATGACGGACTGGATGCCCATATATCTGCTTGTACTAATCCATAGATGTTTAAAGGGGTTTCCAGCGGTCTGCTCGTATAAACAAGGACATCTTTTCGGCTTTGGATTTTTCGCTGATCAAACATGCCTGCTTCCTGACCGGCAACAATCGAATTGCCACCATAAGAAGGGACTGGGTTTTTAGGATCGAGCAACAGCTTATTCAAAGAATCGATTGTCGTTGGCTCCATCATCAAGCGTCCATCCCCATGCAGTGTACGAGCATCTCCATTACTTTCAAGATAGAAATACTGCACATGCACAGAAGCAGGTAAACACTCGAGAGCCTCCCATGTTTTTTGTCCCATTTTGTACAAATGGACAGATTTATCAATGGCAAGGGGTTTATCTTTTAGCCAATGGTCAAACCATCGGATATGGAGCTCTGTTGGATCCTGTATTTTATCCATCCCGATGGAGGTAGCGCTGTCTTCAAAGTAACATTCCCCGGCTCGTCCCGTCATTTCAGTATGTGTCCACGGACCAATCCAAAGCATAGATGGTCCAGTGTAATTTTGGTATGCCTTGATTGTTGATTTCAGTAATGAATCAAACCAGCCGCCAATAAAAAGTGCAGGAACCTTCATTTCTTGCAGATGATCGTACAAAGAGATATATTCTATCATTTCTTGGTTCATATTTTTATTAATGAAATCAAAGAAAAATGAATTCGGATCGAGCTCTTTTAATGGTGGCCATGTATTTGAGGGAGCATAAGAGATCCAATCGGGAAGATCATCGGTGTATTGCTGGACATTTCTTTTTTCTCCACGTCGCTTGAGCATATTCGGCAAGATGGATTCCAGTGTCCAAGTAGCGAAGGATCCAATCTCAACCAAGGCGTTTTCATTGTGTAACATACCAGTCCATGGATCTGTCATTGACATCACCGGAGCAATAGCCTTCAATGAAGGCGGCATTTCGGCAGCTGCTGCAAACTGTGTATATCCGTGGTAGGACATTCCAAAAAGGCCGACCTTGCCATTGGAGCAGGGGAGGGAAGCAGCCCATTCCACTGATTCATACCCGTCTTTTCTCTCGTTTACAAATGGATAAAACGCTCCGTCTGAAGCAAAGCGACCGCGTACATCCTGAAGAATAACAATATATCCAGCATCTACCATTCGTGGCACTTCTACATATTCATTAAAATAACGCGGTGTTTTTTTATCATAAGGAAGACGGAGCATAAGGACTGGGTAACGATGATCATCATTTGGACGATAAACATCACTGCGTAAAATGGTCCCATCGGATAGTTTGCATTCTACATTTTCTTCCAAAATATAATTACGTTTCATCATAAATCCCTTTCTTCTTAGGAAAAATTTCTACGCTTTTCATTTCTTCGCAACTTTTTCATTTGCAGGGGAAAGCCAAAATTCAAGTTTTCCCATTCCGAAGTCAGCAATAATAGCCATAAGAGCAGCTGGAATCGCTCCTGCCAGAATAATAGATGCACCATTTGAGGCGTTTGTTCCTCGAATAATGATATCACCTAAACCTCCGGCCCCGATGAATGTCCCAATTGTAGCGACACTAATTCCAATTACTAAAGCAGTTCGAAGTCCAGCCATGATGACAGACATAGCCAATGGAATCTCGACCATGCGCAGAATTTGAAATTTTGTCATACCCATTGCTTTTCCTGATTCTAGCAGCGTTTTATCGACTTGGCGGATTCCTGCATACGTATTCTTGAGAATTGGTAAAAGCGAATAGAGAAATAGCGTGGTAACGACTGTATTTGGCCCAAGTCCCATCGCTAACATGAGTACTGCCAGTAAGGCTAATGCCGGTATTGTCTGAATAATGTTAGCAAGTGAAATAACAAAACCGCTTAATCGATGATAGCGGGCAATAATAATGCCGAGCGGAATAGCCACAATAGCGGCAAATAAAACACCATAAAAGGAAACCAAGGCATGGCGAATAATTTGCTCCCATACATAGGGCATATTATTACTATAATAAGTAAATAAATCGCTTATTGTATCCAACGAAGATCACCCCTTTTTATTCAAAATAATTATGTTCCTTTAAAAACTCTCTGGCAACTGTAGCTGGTTCTTTCATTTTTACATCTACTTCATAATTTAATTCTTGCATTTTTTCTGTTGTAATGGTTTTTTCTAATTTTTTAAAGATAGAAGATAACTCCGGATGCCTTTTTAGCAAATCATTACGTACTACTGGTGAGGCATCGTAAGGTGGGAAAAATTGTTTATCATCTTCTAAAACCTTTAAATCATATGCTTTGATCCGCCCATCGGTTGTATAGGCTAAAACAACATCCATTTTTTCACTGGCTACTGCTTTATAAACTAAACCGATCGCCATTGGATAGAGGCGGTTAAATTCGAACCCGTATTCTTCTGTAAATCCTTCATAACCGTCACCTTTTCGTTTAATCCAGCCATTATCTACTCCTAGACTAATTTCTGAAGATAGCTTTTCCAAATCGGACACTTTGGTAATATTTTCCTTTTCAGCTAATTCACTTGTGACCGTAAATGCATAGGAATTGGCGAAACCATAGGAACCGAACCATGTTTGATCAAATTGCTTTTCAAATTCCTCCTGTACGATTTCCAATGCTTTATCAGGATCTTTGACCGGGTCATGACCGATGATGGCTAAGTCTGTCCCTGTATATCGTGTGGATGTAACATCTACTTCTCCCTCGGTCATAGCCTTATGCTGCACAACGGATGATCCCAGGTTACTAACAATCGTTGTATCCAGATCTGTATAGTGTTTAATCATTTGACTTATGATATATCCCATTGTTTTTGATTCAGCAGTACCCAATGTTCCGATAGCAACGGTTTGTTTGGAAGAACCACTTAAACCTGGCAAAGAACAGCCGCTAAGTAAAAGTGCCAATATTGCCGTGATTGTGAGTATGCGTTTTGAGTAAAATTTCATCACCGTTTTTGTTTCCTCCTTTCTAGGCTGCTTGTTGCTTCATTCGCATTCCTTTTGGAGTAACCCATCGTTCTATGCGGGCAAATACCTGGTCAACGACAACAGCCATGATCATAGAAGGGATTGCTCCTGCGATGATAAATTCTGGTAAGTAGAGATTTAGCCCATCGAAAATATAAGATCCAAGGCCGCCTGCTCCGATAAAAGAAGCTAGCGTTGCCCATCCAATTAAATAAACGGTAGACAAACGGATACCAGCCATAATGATTGGAATTGCAAATGGTATCTCTACATGGCGAATAATTTCCCAGCTATTCATTCCCATACCGCGTCCTGCTTCCAAAAAGCTTTTATCTACATCTTTCACACCTGTATAGGTGTTTCGTAAAATCGGCAGTACGGAGTAAAAGAACAATGCAACAATTGCAGGTACTTTTCCTACGCCTAAAATCGGTACGAAAAATGCTAGAATTGCCAAACTGGGAAAAGTCTGAATTGTACTGACGATGCGCATAATAACTTCTGCCATTTTAGGGATTCGGGTAAGGGCAATACCAAGCGGTACTGCAACAATGATTCCTAGGAGAACAGCTATGAGAGATATATAGAGGTGCTCCCATGTTTTCAATAGCAATTCCCCGCCATTCTCATTTAAAAATTCGATGATACTTTGCACGTTTGTCACCTCCTAAATTGTTTTTGCAAGACTTTCTTCCTCGCCCCAAATCGTATCGTACACGATATCCACTAAACTGGCTCTCGTTACAATACCAACGAGCTGGTCTTTCTCATTAATGATTGGAACGTTTTTAATACCTCGTTTTAAAATACTGTGGATCGTATCGCGTACAAGGGTATCTCTTTTCACTTTAAAGATATCTGATTTGATAATATCTCCAACATAAGTGGATTTTTTAAAGGTATGATCAATGATTTCAACGTCAATATAACCTTTTAATACACGTGAATCATCTACAACAAGAAGGGTATCAACTCGATGATGTTTCATGATTTGAATTGCCTCTTTGATGGGTCTGTCTGCTGTTATTGTGATAGGGTTTGCATTCATAATTTGTTCAACTGTTTGCACATTTGGTTTCGCTTGAACGAGGCGGTCTTTTCCGATGAATTCTTCAACAAATTCATTGGCAGGTTCACGTAATATCTCATCAGGTGTACCCACCTGTACAATTGCTCCATCTTTTAAAATGACAATACGATCGGCTAATTTAATCGCCTCATCCATGTCGTGTGTGACAAATACAATTGTTTTGCCTAATGATTTCTGCAATTTCTTAAATTCTTCTTGCAAACCATCTCTGGTAATTGGGTCAAGTGCGCCAAACGGTTCGTCCATTAAAATAAGTGGCGGTTCAGCAGCTAAGGCTCGCAGTACTCCAATTCGCTGTTGCTGTCCGCCACTTAATTCATGCGGATAACGCTTTAAATAGGAAGGATCCATATGAACCAGCTTCAGAAGCTCAGCGGCCCGATTCTTGCGGTCCGCTTCAGACCATTTAAGCAATCTTGGCACCAGTGAAATGTTTTCTTCGATGGTCATGTGGGGAAACAACCCGATTTGCTGGATAACATAACCAATTTCGCGTCTCAGTTTTACCGGATCTTTGTCTAATATATTTTCCCCGTTAATGGAAATTTTGCCCTCTGTCGGTTCGATTAAGCGGTTAATCATTTTCATTGTAGTTGTTTTGCCGCAACCACTGGGGCCAATAAAAACAATGAACTCTCCTTCTTTTACACTTAAAGAGATATCATTAACCGCTTTTACGCCTTTTTTATACATCTTGGTAACATTTTCAAATTTCAACAAATGTATGACACCTCCGTTTATTGTCAGTATTTAGTGTAACGAATACTTTATACAATATAAAGTTTATAAATTGTACATATTGTATAAAAAATTGGATTCACAAACAAATAATTATGTCCAACGTCAATTTACTTAGTTTTTTTCCAATTTCCTCACTAATTCGATTTTTTATTTGTTTTATAAAATATGATATGCCATGAATAAAAGTACTTATTATTCAAAAACTAATCGCAACTTAAGGAAAGGAGTATGTTATTGTCTACTAAAGATAAAAAGCGAAACAACCAGTTTAAGGAAAATGAAAATAGTGGGGAACATCGAAATGGGCGCAAGAGTCAATTTAAAAATCATAATGCTGAGGGCGGCACGCCAAATGAGTATATTAGTAAAAAGGAAGAATAGAAGTATTCCCCAGTTTGACTGGGGGCGGATTTCTTAACATCAAAAAAGCAGCTACAACATACGAATTTGTATGTGTAGCTGCTTTTTAATCGTTTAGCTGTCCGTTTGCTTCTTTTTTCTAAAGAGCAATAATCCTACACCAGCGACAGTTAGGACTCCGCCAGTTAAAAGCCATGTATACAGATTTGTCGCTGTATCAGGCAATGTCATTCCGTCTAATCCAGAATCATTGGTTTCAGTTACAGTTAATTCGTCCGAATCATCCTCGTCATCTGAATCAATTTTATCTGCATCTTTCTTTTTGTCATCCTCTGTTTTATTGTTGTCTTTTTTGTTGTTATCCTTCTTGTTATTTTCGTCTTTATCTTTGTTGCCATCGTCTTTGTTATCGTCCTTATCTTTGCCAGGGTCTTTTTCATCTCCTGGTTTGTTACTATCATTGCCAGGTTTGTTGCTATTATCGTCCTTATCATTTTTATCTTTATCTTCGTCGTTGCCCGGCTTGTTGCCATCGTCTTTGTCATCTTCGCCATCACCAGGGTCTTTGCCGTCCCCTTCGTAAGAAACGATTTCGAATGGTACGTCGATCTCTTCTACGACTTCATTCCCATTTTGGTAAAGCGTTACTTGTACATTGATTCCTTCCAATTCACTTAATGCTTTTGTGCTTTCTCCAATAGCTGAGAAGAAACCTTCATAACCAGCAGCACCGTCAATAGAATCAAGGTGAATGATTGCTGTGTTTCCACCCCATTCGATGTCAAGGTCTCCACCCAGACCACCGTCACTTAGAAAATCATCTAAAGCGTCTGGAATATTCCCTTGTGTATACTCATCTGGTTCATGAACGGTAATATCCTCAGGTACATTGAATTCAACTTTTACTTTATCGATATTGTCAATTGTTAAATTACTTGCGTTGAAGGCAAAGTTTAGTCCAAACTGATTGTTGTCTAGACCAGGAAAGTCTTTTACAATTTGACTTTTTGCATCGAATTCCCATTGCTCTGTCATTTCTGAAAAGTCAACGCTAATTGTGCCTTCATATTGTCCAACTGGATGATAGCTGTTATTTTCGATTTTATATGCGTTAATTGTTGAAGCTTCCATTTTTTCGTCGGAAACGCCGATTATAGGGATTTGATAACTTACTTCTTGCTTGTCATCCGAAGTTATTTTCGGTAATTTTACTGCAACCGCATTTGATCCATCCTCTAGCTGTATTGGTTGAATATTAGCAGGCGTATTGTCATTGTTTAGCACTCTAACCCCTTCAGGAATTTCGAATCCTGCATATAGCTCATCAACACTTGAATCTGTTTGGTTTTGTGCTTTCACAGTTACATCCAGTACATAATAGCCTTTTTCATTATTAAAAGTTGCTTTTCCATCAATGGACCCATGAAGATCTAATTGCGGGTTATCGTCCATCACGGAGAAATCAATATCACGCTGACTTTTGATTTGTCCTATTTCCTCGTACGTTCCTGCATTTCCATCTACATTCAGTAGGTAAAGGTTGTTGTTTGGATCATTATCCTCTGGAACGCCTTGTAAAGGGATATCCAGAAATATTGTTTGATTTCCAATTCCTTTAACATCTGGTACTTTTACTGCAACTCCTGTGCCTCCATCGTTTAGCTGTACTGGTAAAATCCCACTTGGCACATCTCCAACGTCCGGAATAGCAACACCATTTGGCAATGCAAAAGCTACCCACTTCTTATTTACATCCTGTGTATTGGTATAATTTGAAAGCCCAGCTTGCAGATGTAGGACATAATATCCTTTATTAAAATCATAAGCAATATCTCCGTTTGCAGTTCCATGGATTTCTTTCAGATTTAAATCCTCATCATCATTTCCATTATCTTCTTCTTTTTCATTTTCTTCTTGGTCATCTTCTGTTTGTGTATTCATTTTATTTTCCTTATTTCCTTTTTCTTCGGTTTCTTTATCATTTTTTACAGAAGTTTCTTGGTCCTTTGTTTGACTGTCAGCTTCATTATCTGCTTTCTGATCATCATTTTGCTTTGCTTCATCGGATTGTTCTTTATTAGAATCGGTATTTT
>NZ_JFBD01000029.1 GCF_000709085.1 Virgibacillus alimentarius
TTTTTTGTTTAGTAACAATAGTGACTTCATTATGGTTGGCAGCAATATTAATGTTTGCGTGATTTATTTTAATGTTAAAGCTTTCCACCTCTGAAGTTTTGAGTTCCTTAATGAAATGATTAATCATAAAACCATCTATATTAGTGTTCTTTGAAAGTTTAAGAATATATTTGTTCTGGTTCAGTCCTAATTGTTCAATACCCTCATAAACGTTTATTAAGAAATCGTTTAATACTTCTTCACCGTTTCTGTATTTTAACCTACCATTTGCTGTTAGGGTAAGTGACTGTTCACCAAAGTTATCCGATTGATCTATAGACATATAAATTTTATAAGGGTGAATATAAAACTTCACACCACTAATTCTATCTAGTGATGGTTCGATAAGCTCATTTTTTTTACCACTAAAACCTTCTTTTAACAAGATATCATATATAATATCTTGAATAATAAGATAATCCTTGTTAATATTTTGTATTTTTGACTTATTTTCAATATTAAATACAGATCTAAATTGCATATCAAATGTTGATAGGTTCAGAATGTTAATGGCTTTTCTAAACAAAATCCTTATTTTTCGTACATTTACGAATAACGTATTGAAGGCAGTATAAATTATTGGTAAGGCAATTAAAACTGCGATAATGCTGAAACCAAACCTTGTGAAAGTTGCAATTATAGCTGCTACGGCGCTTAAAAATAACAACCACCACATAAAACCACCTCCTCATTTATTTTCCATGCTATTATTTTTATTATTAAACAATTTTATAACTTTATTATGAAGGATTTCATAAAAAAAATCTAATAAAATTTCAAGCCTTGACTCCTAGTTTTTTACTAATACCAAGTTGAAGTTTTTATTCTGTCTCTAAGAGCAGGTAAGGGTTTAGCATTAAAAGGTTAGATGAATAATACCTTTATAGAACCAACAACTTTAATATTTTAAAATAGCCACCGTCAATAAGTATAGGCCATCTGTTCAATTTAACGAGATATTCAGTGTATCACCAAAACTGAAGTGAAATATCACTGACCACTTTGCACGTATTAACACATTTTGACCTTGTTTGTATCTATCTTTAGTCCTCCATCGCGCAAAGAAAAGATCCCTTTGAAGCTTTAGGGAACGTACCATGGACAATCACTATGTGGCGCAATTAGAGTGGGTAAAGTTGCCTTATCCATGCACTAGTTTATACGATTGTTATCGGAGAGGTCATTAAATACCTCTCCGTTATTATTTTACCCTAAAAATCGGTACGGTGAACCGTATCACAAGTGATGGTAAAACATCAAAGAACATTTACAGTACATATGAAAGTGTTAGATAGACTTATAAATGAGCTTGGAATAAGATAAAGATTAAAAACAAATGTTACATGATACAATTGTAGGGTGAAATTGTATGGGGGGAATGATTTAGTTGAAAGAGTCTCTAATAAATTATTTACCTGAATTAATAGGTGGTGTTATAATTGCTTACTTATCTTTTTGGTTTACTAAGATGAATGAAAAAACAAAAGCTAAAATTCAATTAGATTCTCAGCAAGAACAATTTGAACAAGAGCAAGAAAAAATTAAAATTGAGTATGATGCAAGAATAAAAGAACAACAACAAAAATTTGATCACGAAAAGGAAATTTTAAAAGAAAGGCATAAACAGGATTTAGAAAAATATAATATGCAAAGTCAAAATCAAGATTTAAGAAGTATTTTTAGTGGTGAATACGATATGGACAAAATAGCAGAACAAATGAGTAGTTTGGAGAACTTGGTGGATCAGGCTAAAAAAATGGACAAGAGGATAAAAAGTGGAACTTATCAAAATACCAATCATCCCGGAAATAAAAGAAACTAACAAGGATCTGTTTTCATAACAGGTCTTTTTTTGTATAAAAGTATCATAACTTAAAAGAATTGATATGGTTTCTATTGGCACGGTATATTAAGGTTTGTAAGGGTTCATTACTTAGTATCATAAGTAGAAAGGAACAATGATATGAAATACGGATATGCAAGAGTTTCAACAATTGGACAAGACTTACAAGCGCAAATAAACATGCTAAAGATTGAAGGATGTGAGACAATATATACAGAAAAGTTCACAGGGGTTAAAACTGAAAGGAAAGAATTCAACAAACTATTAAGTATATTAGAAGCTGGAGATACACTAGTTGTAACTAAATTGGATAGATTTGCTAGAAGCGTTCGAGGGGGAATAGAAGTAATAAAAAATCTATTTGATTTAGGTGTAAGAGTACATGTTTTAAATATGGGGGTTATTGAGAATACACCTACTGGACGACTTGTATTTAATATTATGATGTCTTTTGCAGAATTTGAACGAGATATGATTGTAGAAAGAACACAAGAAGGAAAAATGATTGCAAGACAAGATCCCAACTTTAGAGAAGGAAGACCTAAGAAATACTCTAATAAACAAATTGAACATGCCATTAGACTCAAAGAAGTGCATACATACAAACAAGTAGAAGAACTAACAGGGATTTCTAAACCAACCTTATATAGAGCGATGAAGGCAAAAGAGGTTATGCAATAGATGAGGTGAAACTAAGTTGAAAGCGTTTCTTAAAAATAGAAAAATAATAGATATTTTAATTGGTGATTCTGCGATTAGCACCTTTAATGAAGAAGAAATATACTTACCATATTTATCAGGTGGTGAGTTAGTTAGTTTGAGTAATGAACTTGGTTATCCAGCTGTCTATAATGGTCAGAGTAGATGGGTTTATATGGAAGAGTTAATTGATTATTTATACGATGAAAATGACATTTCAAGATTGTTGGAAAGACTCTTTACTTTGCATCATTTTGAAGGACACATTAGCGGATCGAATTCAGAGGAAGTCAAATTAAAGCACAATAAGATGGTTAAAACTTCATTGCAAAAAATAAATAGTATATTGCTTTTTGCTGGTGTTGAAATTAGACAAGTAAATACTGGTTTTTACCTGCACTCTATTAATGACTCTCTAATCATCGATAAAAAAATAAAGACTGTTGTCGATCAAGATTATATTATGAGTTTGGAGGAACGTGTTCAATTAGATTTATTAAATGCTAATTATGATAGCGTGCTAACCAAATGTAGAACTATTATAGAAGAAGTTTTAATTTATATTGCAGAACATTTGAAAGAAGATGTAGATTCCAAAGGTGATATAGTAAAGTTATACAATCAAATTAAACAGCTATTAAACTTACAACAACGTAAAGAGTTTGATAATAGAATAAACCAGTTACTAAAAGGACTTGAAAATATAATTAGAGCAATTTCTGATATGAGAAACATTTCAAGTGATGCTCATGGAAAAGGAAGTAGTAGAATCATAATTAATAAGCGGGAAGCAGAATTAGTTATTAATTCTACAATTACGACTTGTATGTACTTAATAAATATATTTGAAGATCGACAAGCTAAAGGGGTTAATTAGTATGAATAACAAGAAAACAATGGAGACTGAATTACAACAACAAATCAAAAACGTTCTTTCTCAATTTCCATCGTATTGGGAAAATAATATGTTGTTAAACAACAAGGTCATTGAAGATCTTAGAAATTACGATGAATTACTTATCAAAGCGTTATTGTCTAATGAGTTAGTTAAAGATACATATTCTGTTCAAGTTAGTGAAACAACGTTATTTAAAACAGAAGATTTTATAGATGTGTTGCGTTATAAAAACTACTGGGAAAATAGTTATACTAAATACACAAATCAAATTGGACTTACTAGCGAAGGAAAGTATTTAAAGTATAATACCGATGTAGTTTTAGATTTTCCACATAAAGATTGTGTTTTAGAAGGTGGAATGACAAAGGAAGATGTAGCAAAAAAAGAAATTTATTATAATAATGTACTTGCGAAAGAAGAAATCGATACATTACTCTCACCGAAGGTTCTATCAAATATAAAAAAGTTTGATGAAAATGGGAAACATTATATAAGTGAATTTATAGATACAGATAATCTTATTTTAAAAGGAAATAATTTAGTAGCATTGAATTCGCTAAAAGAGCATTATATCGGAAGGGTTAAATTAATTTATATCGATCCACCATATTTTTTTAAAGAGAAGAAAGAAGAGGATACATTTAACTACAATTCCAATTTCCACAATTCTACTTGGCTTACATTTATGAAAAATAGACTAGAAATTGCAAAAGAACTCTTGGTTGAAGGAGGGACAATCTGGATAAGTATAAATGAAGATGGAATGCATTATTTAAAAGTACTAGCTGACTCAGTATTTGGGATGGATAAATTTTTGGGAACTACACCAAGAAGAACTAGATTCGGTAAGTCTGATGTTCCATTTAATTATTCACAGGATTTCGATTTTTTATTGGCTTATAGTAATGTTTCCGATAACAACCAAGTAATTGGTAGAAGTGTCGACAGACAATATTATACATCAAAGGATTACCCCAATCGTCCTTGGCGGTTGACAGATTCTACAACTCAAAGAAACTATATTGAAAGGCCTAATTCATATTTTACTATGATAGATCCCAAAACAAAAAAGGAATACCCTGCAAGTAAAAAGCGAACATGGGCAGTAACCAAGGATACGTTTAATCATTATTATGATAAAGGGTATATTGTATTTCCGGATGACTATGATTTTCTCAATATAACTAAACCATATATACGAAAGTTTAAAGATGAGGATCAATCATCTGGTAAATTAAGTTCAGTAATTTCCGACTTTGCAATTAAAGAGTTTTTACAGGAGTTAGTAAGTAATAGTACAAATAAAATTGGAAATGACGAGTTAGTCACTCTATTAGAAGATGAATCATTTAGTTATCCAAAACCAGAAAGTCTAATTAAAGCAATTATTGAGATTGCGACGAAAGAAAATGATATTGTATTAGACTTCTTTATGGGATCAGGAACAACTCAAGCAGTAGCTCATAAAATGGGAAGACAATACATTGGTATAGAGCAAATGGATTACATTGAAACGGTATCCGTACCAAGATTACAGAAAGTGATTGAAGGAGAACAAGGAGGAATTTCTAAAGATATTAATTGGCAAGGTGGAGGAAGTTTCGTATATGCAGAGTTACATAGTTTAAATGAACAATATATTTCCAGAATCCAAGAAGCTAGCGATGATGAAACTTTGAATGAAGTTCTTGAAGAAATAAAAGATAACGCTTATTTAAATTTTAAAGTAGAATTTGAGCGATTGAAAACAAGAGATCAAAGTTTTCAGGTGTTAGGCTTGGAAGAAAAGAAGAAAATTTTAATACAAGCATTAGATATGAACCAACTATATTTAAATTATTCAGAAATAGAAGATACACAACATGGTATTTCTGAAGAAGTAAAACAGTTTAACCACTCCTTCTATCAAAAAGAAGGTGAGAAAAATGACTAATGAGATACTACACGAACGAATTGCAAAACAATTTACAGAATTATGGACGACACCGCCAGAAATTCCAGATTATGTGTCAGACAACTTAAAACATGAATTGAGACCATATCAAAAACAAGCACTTTCCCAATTTATTTTTACACAAGAGTTGGAAAATGCCGATTTTGATTATAATCATTCACTATTTCACATGGCTACAGGATCTGGAAAAACGCAAGTGTTAGCTGCATCTATACTCTATTTATTCAAAGCGCAAAAGAAGCAAAACTTCATATTTTTTGTAAATAGTGATGCGATTATTAAAAAGACATATGATAACTTAACGAATACAAACTCACAAAAGTATCTATTTAATACAGATGGCATCGTCATTGATGGAAATCGAATTAATATACAGTTAGTCGATGTGCTTCCTACTGTACCAGATCAACATACGATTTACTTAAAAATGACAAGTATTCAAAAACTGCATGGGGACTTAACAGATCCAAGAGAGAATACAATAACATATGAAGCACTAAAAGATTTAGACATTGTCCTGCTGGGGGATGAAGCACATCATTATTTTGCAGATACGAAGCGGAGCAAGAAGAAACTAACAGTCGCAGAACAAGCTGCAAGAACATGGGAAAGAACAATTGATACATTACTAAATTTGAGGCCTGGCAACAGGTTGTTAGGTTTTAGTGCAACATTCGATTTAACAAATGATATTTTATACCATAAGATTAAAGATAGTATTGTATTTCAATATGATTTAAGCGTTTTTATGGATGAAGGGTACTCAAAGAATGTGATGCTTTTAAGAGCTAATGAAGATGATGAAACTAAGATGTTGCATGGCATTTTATTGAGCCAATATAGAAAGTATGTTGCAAGAGATTATGGAATTAATTTAAAACCGGTAATTTTATTTAAATCAAATACAATCGCTATATCTCTGCAAGCGCATGAGATACTAAATAATTTAGTGAGTCAATTATCGGTAAGACAATTAGAACAAATTATTAATAAAGGATATGCTACTTATCAAAAAGCATCGAGTATTTGGAGCAAGATGTTCACTTATTTTAAAGGTCAAGAGTTAAGTAAAGTTATTCGTGATCTGCAGTGGGACTTTGCAGAGGGTAGTATTTTAAATGCAAATGCAAGAGACTTTTTATCTGAAGATAATGCAATGCTTCTTAATAGCTTAGAAGAACCGAATAACCCCATACGTGCAATATTTGCAGTAGCCAAACTGAATGAAGGTTGGGATGTTTTAAACTTATTTGATATTGTGCGAATAAGTGAAGGAGCGACTAAAACAAAAAACACGACTGATAGTGAAGCGCAATTAATTGGTCGTGGAGCAAGATATTATCCTTTTGAATTTGAAGGAGAACATTCTTACACAAGACGCTTCGACTATAACGTGAAAAACGCTGATTTAAAAATAATTGAGGCATTGCACTATCATACGATTAACGACAATGCTTATATTAAGAATTTGGAGAAATCATTAAAAGCAGCGAAAATTCAAGTGCAAGAAGATGAATATGAACGAATTGAAGCAAAAGTAAAACCGTCTTTTAAAAAGCATCCGATCTTTAAAACGGGTAAGATTTATATAAATAAACTTATACCAACATCTGTTGATGACTATGATTCGCTAGAAAAATATAATGTATATACTTCTTATGAAGTTCCCTTAGAAACAGCCATTGAACATCGGTACGATAAAGAAGTAAAGGATAGCATACTTACAAGAACGCACGAGGTAACGTGGGAAGTAGATAGAATCTTTATTCAAAAGGCAATTCAACGCAAACCATTCTTCCACTTTAGTAATTTAAAGGAATATATGCCTTCTATTACAAGTATGAAAACATTTATAGAAGAACCAGAGTTTTTGGGAGACTTAAAGCTTCATATATCTTTACCATCAGAACTTACTATGAACGACATTTCCCCAATGGAAAAATTAAAAATGGTGGAAAGGTTTTTTGAGTCAATGGAAAGAAGTATTCGTAATAATTATATGAAAGAAAAGGGAACACCAGTATTTGAAGGGGTTTCCTTCTCGAAGCTAATTAATAACTACCATGTAGAACTCAATAAAGTGAATGAACGAGTTACCAATATGAATGAGTATAAAAAGACTCGAAATATGCGAGATTATGATTGGTTTATTTATGATAAAGCAATTATAAACAATTGGGAGAACTCTTTTATAGACTTTATTAATGACTACATTGATGAACTTAAAGAAAAGTATCAAGATGTATATCTCATTCGTAATGAAAGAAAAGTAAAAGTAGTAGAAATAGATGGAACTAGAGGTTTTATGCCAGACTTTCTACTTTATCTACAAGATGATGAATGTACGTATCAAGTGTTTCTAGAACCGAAAGGAGATCATCTGCGTCTGGAAGATCAGTGGAAAGAAGACTTCATTACATCTCTGACTGCAAGAGATGATGTTGAGGTGTTGACGGAAAATGAAGATGTTCGTCTGCTAGGAATTAAATTTTATTCTGAAACACCTAAGTTAAAGGATATATTTAGAGAAGATTTTAAAGAAAAATTATTATAATGATATCGTAGGAAACCGTCAATGCTATAAATGGTTTCCTACTTTTTTCTTATGTGACATGTAATAAAGGAATCGTCTGTTTTTAAAGAATTGACTATCGAAGTAATTACCTTTTTAAGTCGTTCAATAATTAAATTAAAGGTATCTATTTCTTTTTCGACTAATATAAAATTCCTGTTTAACCTATAAGCAGTGGAAGCTGTTGTTCCAGATCCTGCAAAGAAGTCTAAAATAAGATCGTTTTCGTTGGTTGCTAATTCAATAATTTGTTTTAAAAGTTTTTCAGGTTTGGGATAGGTAAAATCATTATGACCTATTACATGTTTTAATTCAGCATTTGCTTCATTAATCGATCCGTAATCTTCGTTTGAAATCCATAAATCATTCATAATACTACTGGAATTATCCTGTAAATATACCTTTTTATATGGAATTTCATTTTTAGACCAGTACACAAGTTCTTTTTCTAATAAATGTTTGAAAGTTATATAAGGATAATCCCATTTATTCGTGATGATTTTACCAGAAGGTGTAGTGATATTATATGAATAATAACCATTTTTCTTATTCATTAATTTATCTACACGGAATTTTCCTTTAGAGTCTTGATATTTATAAGTGTCTAATTGTTGAGATGTAAGTGCAACTTTATTTAATTTTAGATGCTTCTTATTTTTAGCATAGACTAAAATATAATCCTTTGTTGTTGCGATCTGTGATCTGTTTTGTTGACTGGATTTTCGTTTCCATATGATTTGATTTACAAAGTTTTCTTCCCCAAATATTTCATCACACAACACTTTGATATAGGCTTGTTCATTATCATCGCAATGAATAAAAATCGAACCATCTGTGCGTAATAATTCTCTTGCAACATCCAGCCGATTCTTAAGAAAAAGCAAGTAATTAGAACGTGAATAACAATCTTCATAGCTTAAGTCATATCTTTCTGTATTATAAGGAGGATCGATATAGATTAGCTTTACTTTTTTATTAAATTTAGCTTTTAATTTATGCAGCGCAAATAAGTTATCGCCATGTATTAAAAGGTTGTCTTTGCTAGAATAGTTATCTACATTTTTGATTGTATTACCTGTATATTGTTTCAAATTAGTAAACGTAGTTGCATCTAATAACAACATGATTTCAGATTGAGCAAGATTTTCATGGTAGTATCTATTGTTATCAGCATCAAAGAGTGTATCTTTGTTATGAAATTCTAGCACAACATCTTTATTATCATGAAATTTGGAATAACTTGCATGCCAATCAGATTTGTTTTCTTGTAGTATTCTAGCAACGGTCGCTTGGGATGTGATTGTTTCCTTTTTATTTATAATCTCTGTAATTTTCGGACTACCAATGTTGGGTCCTTTTTCAATATAAATATCTTTAACAAGAGTTGTAATTTGATTATATTTTAATTGCTGCTTGCTTGTTATCCTTTTAGCAAATTTATAATAACCACTGGACGATACGTCTAATAAGTTACACATAGTTTGTACTGGAAAGATATCTTTGTTTTCGTAAATAAATTCAAAGATATCTTCTTTTTTATGAGATAAGAAAAGTGCTTTTTTTAAGATTTCATTTTCTAGCTTAATCTGTTCAAGAACCTTCTTTTTATTGTCTTTTGTATGCCCACTTCCAATGAACTTTCCGTTTTGTTTATAAGAAGCAACCCATTTATATAAGGTTGGGATTGGTATATTAAATTCTGCCGCTACGTCTTTAATCTTCAAATTATCTTTCATAATTTTTGATACCGCTTCGATTTTAAAGTCTTTTGTGTATTGTTTAGCCAAAATGCATTCCTCATTATCATTTTTAAGTGTCTACTTTTTTAATAAATTTATATTTTAACATTGATTATAACAAAGATGAGTTTGAAAAGATATTCCACTCATATGCTGCATTAAAGAATAAAAAGGTAGGAAATAATTTTATGGTTGGAAAAAGGATGGGGTTGGATATTAGTTATAAAGAGTAGACGTTATAGAAAATGGAACGAACGCTATGTACAACTAAATATATTAAACAGGGAGCAATGAACTTATCTCTCTTTAAAGAAAAGATGGATGGTAAAGCTGTAGCCAATTCAAAAAGTACAGCGTATCGGTTGGATGACCTTCACTTACATTCAGTCCGATAGAGAAAGTTTTTTGTGGACGGTTTTACTGGCGATGAAAAATACCACTAGCGCGGTAGAAAAAGTCGTAAATTAAACTTGTTCGGCCTAATGGAGGGCACGGTTGTGGGAGCACAGGATGTAGTTTATAACATTATAAACTTAAGGCAAGGACGTGCTGAGTTTGAATGCCTGTGGGTCATTGATGACCAAACTTGTGAAGCTAACACGGATACTTATACTCATTCTTCTGAGAATTTTTTGTTAGAGTTTCTTTCGGTATTTTGACAAGATACCTATGTTCAAAATAAATACTGGGAGAAACTCTAAGCCGTTGCTTAGCCTATACTTCTGAGTGGTTATTTAATTCATAAATTACAATTCAAATAAACATATTAAACAACGAATAACAAAACCAAATATTCAAAAGGGTAACATAAAATTAGAATAGATAAGGATAGAGATAGAGAAAAGAGAATAGAAAACGATAAAGAAAGACACAAAGAAAAATAGAGAGAGTAGATGAATAAGAGGATAGGAAGCGATGAAAGAAGTAATAAATATAAATAGAGGATAAAAATAAAAAAATTTTTCATTTGGATAATAATTTTCCAAAGTAGACTAGATAAATAACCTATACTGTAATTAAGTTCTTGGATGAAGCACGTATGCAAGTGCAATACAAGAAAAAAATAAAATGGAGGAATAGAGATGGCAAAAAATAAATATTATGCAGTACGAAAAGGTAGAAAGACAGGAATTTTTAGAAGCTGGTCAGAGTGTAAGAAACAAGTTGATGGATTTAAAGGCGCAAAGCACAAGTCGTTTGGGAGTGAGGAAGAAGCTAAAGCTTATTTAAACGAAAAAAAAGTGAGTGAAAATCTGGTAGATAAAAATGTGATGGATAGTAATACTATAGAAATTTATGTTGATGGAAGTTATGATCAAGACTATAGAGTGTTGGGTTATGGTTGTATTATGGTTAAGAACTCTCGAATTTTCCATACGATAGAAAGTGCAGTTAGAGCAAATGGACTCGAAGATACATGGAATATAGCAGCAGAGGTTTCAGCTGCCTTAGAAGGAGTAAAATGGGCTATAGATAATAATTATAAAAAGATTTACCTTTATTATGATTATACAGGAATTGAAAATTTTGCTGATGGCTCATGGACACCAACAACGGAAATCACAACTGATTACACTAATGATATAAAAGAGTATCAAAAGGAAATTGATATTGAATTCATAAAAGTAAAAGCACATTCAGGTAATTTTTATAATGAAATGGTAGATGATTTAGCTAAAAAAGCTGTAGAAGATAAAATTGAAAAAATAAGTTAAGTATGAATAGTGTAGAGAGTAGAATTTTTAAAGAACCCAGTTTGATAATATCAAACTAGGTTCTTTTTTTGTAGTATTTGAAATTAATTATAATAGAGAACGGAAAGTAAAAATAATCCATGCTAACATGACAAAAAGGAGGATGTTAACAGATGATCTATATTAGTGTAAAACAACGTAATGATTTAAATATTGATTTTGAAGATATGACTACACTTGAGTTGAATTCTTTATCGATAAAAGATTACATCATGGAGCAAAATACTTTTTGTTATGTAGGGTGTGAAGGAGATTATGATGTTTATACCATGGAACATAATTATCTATTTAGAACGTTGCAGGACTTAAAAGATATGGGGACAATAGAAGAAAAAATCGAAGTAACTTTTGATGATTTGTATAATATCTATTATGTTGAAGATGTTTACAAGACGAAAGAATATTTGTTTGATATAACGTTGAATCTAGATTTTGATTGGAAAAATTACATAATTGTAGCAAAAATTGAAACGTTCCATGAGTTGTCGCTAGATATTTGAATGGTATTTATGAGATGATAGCACATAAACTTGAATTATAAAGAAAATAAGGGATGTTTAAATTCATGTGAAAAGGAGCTGGTTATATTGTTAGTTTAAGTAGCAAGAACGGTAGCGTTTGCCTTTTATTTAATTGGAATAATTGGAGCAATTATTTTACTGAGTACATTTAATGACTTTAATTACGGAATGGAAGCCTTTTTAGGTGAAGATTCATTTGATAAGGTAACCAATCTTATTATTTTTGTTTTCTTTCTAGCTAATTTATCAATAGGATTAATTATACATTTACTGAGCGGCATTTTAAGTCAGTTGTCAAATAAGAATATTATATCAAATACATATCAAACATCAATTCAGTCTAATAAAAATATAGCAAGTGAAGGTAAGAATAATGCTTCACCTGAGTCTATGATACAAAGTACAAACTTCGTCTTTTTAAATAAGTTTATATTTAAAATTCAGCAAGCAATAAAAGAGTAGAGAATATAGAAAACAATGTTATATAGAAGGAGATAGAAATGAGTAAAAAGGCAATTATATTATTAGTAATAGCAGCATTTGTTTTGGGAGGAATAGTGACTGGGTCAGTGTTATTTCTAAACAATAAAAATATTGCACAAGACGAATCAAGCAAGGGAAACGAAACCCAAAAGGAAGAAGTAAAAGAAACAGTTGTAGAACAATTTGGTTATGAAACAGATGAAATTTTAACGAGGGATGAAATAGCAGATGAAGTAAATAGGATAAGAAATGAATTAGAAGATGAAGAAAATGAAGAAGTCACTGAAGATGATATTTCCGAGGTGTTAGGCGACGAATTTGGAAGAGTAAATTCATTAGCATATGAAAGTGGGAAAATGATGGATGAAGGCGTAGAGGATCCAGAGAAAAGGCAAATTTTAACTGATTTATATTCGTATGATAATAATCTTAATATGATGTCTGTAAGAGATGTTGTAAATCCAATTCAAAGTGGTGAACATGGTAACTTTGAGAGAGATGCAAATAGAGAGATAAACAAATTATATTCAGATTACTTTGAAGGAGTTGCATCAGAACTAAGTCAATTTACGAAGGATACAAAAGGATTTAGGGATTATGACGGAATTAACATTGGTTATCCAGCGGTGTTTGCTTCAACTAATGAAATAGAAGGAGAGCCAGCATTATCTATAATTTTACCAATTCTAATAAAAGAAGATGTAAAACAGAAAGATATGGATAAATTTATAGATAAGTACAAATCTATTGAGGTAAATGGGAAGCATCTGGGTGACGATATAGAAGATGATTTCTTCTTTGACGAAGAATATGGATATTTAGCAAACGAAGATAAAATCAAAAAAAATCCTTATTTAGTAGAAAATACGTATATTTTAGCAAGAGTAGACGTGCCTTTTTCAGATTTATATGAAGGAGATTATCCAGAAGTTAAGGAAACAGAAAATCTATACCGAGTGTTTAGACAAACAGGAGATGAAAATATGGATATAGATGAGAATCCAACAATTACAATAAATGGAGATGATATTGAGTTGGATAAGTTACTTAATGTATTCCAGGTTGAACAAGATGAGGCATTTGAAATTGTTCCGAAGGTACTTGAACAGTAGTTAGTAAATGAAATAAGGGATTTTGAATTAGAAATTAAATGATGAATTTCAACAAATAAATGGATAGTTAGTATATTATTCAAAAGACAGTAATCTAATAGGTTACTGTCTTGTTAATTTAAACGGAAGTTGATTTTCTATAATTAAAAACTGATAGAAATTATCTGTTACGTTAGATATGCTGTAAAACAATAAATAAGATCTTCCAAGAAAACCTATGAAGTAAACTGAAATAGCAAAAGGTAGGGAAATAACCAAGTACAAATTTCTAAAGAATAAGAGAATGTTATATTAGAAATATAGTTCAGAGTGGAAAGTATATTTAGCAAAAAATAAAATATGATTAACCATTTCTTATTTGTTAAGATATATTATTTAAAATGAAGTGAATATGGTAGTGAAGTTAGATGAAATATCCAATGAACAATGAGTGAACATTGAGTGAAGAATCACAATATATAGAGTGAAGTATGAGTGAAATCAGTAGTGAAGTTAAGTAATAATACTGAAAAAGGTAGATATTAATCCATTTAATAGGATTTTAATTCAAAATAATTAATATAACCTCCATGGCATAGTTTTGAGGAAATTAAATTAAGTAATCAGAAGAGGAAAAATAGCTATAATGGAAAGAAAAATAAACGAGAAAGCGTACATAGCAAGATATTAAACAATTGTAATAAATATGTTTGAGTAAATAGGAATGTATCTAACTATCAACTACCAAAATGATGCAAATGATATACGCTTCATTCCATCCTAATGTAAATCCATCCTTTTTCATTATTTATTAATGTTGATATAAATAGATGGTGGCGGACTTAGTACAGATGAAATGATTGCTTGTATTTCTCAAAACGTTAATCCATTTTAGTGATTATAGATTGTATGTGACGTAGTCACAAAAACATCTTAGTCTCGTAAGTATTGATTTAATAGTCCTTAAAAAAAGCTTGATGGTCCGACTCCTGTCATTTCAAATCATGCAAGATTTGAGGTACTTATGTGTTTAGACGATAAAGGTGGGCTTCACTATTAAAGAGCTGCGTATGCTTTTAGAAGCAGATGAAATACATAAGCTACATTTACCAACAACTTATTGCAAAATACTGATATCCAATACACAGCTTATCCTCTGGGATAGGTTGTTTTTTTATTGGTTTTTATCTCTACTTTATTGATAAGAATATGAGGTTTAGTTTGGCCTTTTAAAAACTGATTGAATACATTTTCTAATAAATCGGCAAAACACAAGCTTAATATAAAATTTTTTGTATTTTGGATAATTTTTCTCAAAAGTACACTTAATAAATGTTGTAGGCTAAAGATAGTTGCATTATAAGTTATCTGTTACGCATATTCCACAGAATATTAATCGGAACTTCAAAATGAACAGATCTGTAATCAACATAGAACCATAGTATGATTGTGAAAAACAGAGTTAGGTTGGAATACGAAGGTCATCAGGGGGGATTGGAATGGAATACAATAAAAAGGCAAACTACAATTTAGAACATGCTAAACAAAAAGAAAAAGCGGAAGCAGTTAAAATTCTAGCAGACTTGATTAAAAAGTATGCACATCAAATTTCAGAAAAAAATAAAAGGAGAGATAAATTATGAGTAAAAAAGCGGCTATATATATTCGGGTATCTACTGAAGAGCAAAAAAAAGGATATTCTATAGAAGCACAAGAAAGCGTGATAAGGGAATATGCAAAAAATAAAGACTATGAAGTTTACGATGTCTATAATGATGAAGGTTATTCAGGTAAGGATTTTAATAGACCTGAAATTCAAAGACTTTTTAGTGACTTAGCGAATGATAAAGTAGACCTTATATTAGTATGGAAGGTGGATCGTTTATCAAGAAATAATACGGATGTATTAAATTTAATTGACCTTGATTTAACACCCAAAGATAAAAGGTTAATTGTAACATCAATTGATATAGATTCATCTTCCCCAATGGGGCATATGTTTATATCCTTATTAAGTACATTTGCAAGATATGAACGTCTTACTATAATCGACAGGGTAAATGCCGGTATGAAAAAAAGAGCTGAAAAAGGCTTATGGAATGGAGGGGCAATTTTAGGCTATGATTCAGTTAATAAACATTTAGTTATAAATAAAGATGAAAGTAAGATTGTTAAAAAAATCTTTAAATTACGTGCTGATGGTATGGGATATAAGTCAATAGTTAAAAGGTTAAATAGTAGCGGCTATAAAACCAAGAAAGAAAAAGACTTTTCTATTTCTTCAATTAAGTTTATCGTTAATAATTATATATACACAGGTAAAATGGTATGGAGTAGATATCAAGAATGGAATACAAAAAGAAGAAACGGAAAGACTGATCCTTTAATAGTTGATGGTGTCCATGAACCGATTATTAGTGAAGAACTCTGGTATAAAGTACAAGAAGTAAATAAAGCACAGAATAAAAAGTACACGACAAATAGAAACTTTAATGGGAATTTCTTTTTGTCTGGACTGCTAAAGTGTCCTAAATGTGGTACAGGCATGGTAATGAGCAAATCTAAAAAAAGAAGTGGAGGGTATTACTACTATTATATGTGCCAAGCATTTCATGTCAAAGGGAAATCCGTTTGCAATTCTAATTTAGTTCGAAAAGAAGAGATTGAAGAAAAGGTCTTAAACAACATAGCCTTACTAGTAAATAATAATACGTTATTGGACGAGTTAATTAAAGAGATTAATAGCAATAGTATTGAAGCAAATAAAGAGTTGAATGATGATATTACAAAATATAATAAGCAGTTGCGACAACTAATAGACAAACGTTCAAAATTGGACCAAGACTATTTCGATAACAAAATAGACAGTAGTATATATAACCGTTTGGTACTGCAATTAGAAAGCGACTATAAAGCTGTTGAAGAAACATTAAGGGATTCTGAAAAGCAGGTTAATAGAAACATGGATTTGGTCAGTAAAGACCAAATAATTTACGTCCTTAAAAACTTCAATAGTTTATTTAATACAGTAACTAATGAAGAGCAAAAATTATTAATTAGGACTCTAGTAAAGCAAGTGAAAGTAGAAGAAAACCGGAAGGATATCAAGGAGATAGACTTCTGGTATATTCCTTCTAATGTTTTACCATCTAATAAAATGCGGGGAACCGTATCACAAATAGTGGTAAAGCAGAGGGTGGAACTGTTGATTAAAAAGAATGGTTAAATATGTTTTAATAGAAAAAATTGAAGTAATTTGGGAAAGAGATTTTAAACTAAAAAGACCTTTTTCTATTTTTTATAATACATGTCTCCTTCATTTTTTGAAATTAAACGGCTGCTGAACTAATAGTAGATGAAGTAAAAGCAGAAAAAGAAAATATGGTTTTAACTTCATGGAAATATGACAAAGTATGCAAACAGGGTGTCACAATTACTTATCTGAAAAGGAGTCATAGTCGCTTAATCCGGACCTTGATGAAAGTGGATGATCATCCCCGTACTTCGATAAGCGAATCTCAAATATTCTACTGAAAGGAAGTAAAAACATGACTAAACAAAAACCACAAAATATTGATGAATATGTATCTCGGTTCCCTTTGGAGACAAAGCAAGTATTGAATGCTCTACTATCATGTCTTCATGAAGTAGTTCCAGAGGCAGAAAAAAGGCTTAAATGGGGGGTTCCAGCATTTACTTATCGTAGAGTTTTGTTCACCGTCGGAGCCTTTAAGAATCATATAAATTTTTATCCTACTCCTGCTGCAATCAATGCATTTAAAAAAGAATTAAAACCCTACTCAATAACTAAAAGTGCACTACAGTTACCATTGGATCAGCCCTTACCATTTAAGTTAATCCACGAAATAGCAAAATATCGATTCAGAGATGTTTTGGAAAATGATGCGAAATGGATGTGAATTCCACCGCTCTTATTATTAATTATTTAAGACAGTTCTCGGACATACCAAGTGGGTGTATTCAGAAATAAGAGTGTACCGGAAAACTAGAACTCTAATGTTAGTTTTTTGCCTTGTAAATTACCACGGTGAACATACCTGTCTCTTTCATTTTTGTGAAAATAAAGTGGTATAATCATAGATAAATAATATATAAGGAGCGATAGATGCGATGCAAAACCAAACAGACATCCTAATCTATCAAAGGACGCGAACAAAAAATAGATGTTAGATTAGAAAACGAAACTGTTTGGATGACACAAAAGGCTATAGCGGAATTGTACCAAAAGGGAGTAAATACAATTAATGAGCATATAAAGAATAAGCCCCTTATCAAAACAGAAAGCCCCATACCTCTTTTATTATAATTTATTTCCCAACACTGAACACCTGTCCCCCCTGTTTTTCGGACAGCTTTGGGTGTATAATAGGAAATGAACGTTTTATTAGAAAATGATATATTATAAAGTAGGTTCTAAATAATAAAGAAAAGATGTGTAACTGGCTTGTGTTCTGACTTGTTAAGGAATGAGCAAGAACAGTTGCATCCTTTCTGCAAATCTTATCGTAAGGAAGGTAATTATGAGTAACAGACATACGACATCAGACGTTATCTTAATTGGCGCTGGGATCATGAGCGCGACTTTGGGATCTTTGCTAAAGGAATTGGCACCAGATTGGAAGATTACGGTATTTGAAAAGCTTGACAAAGCAGGGGAGGAAAGCTCTAATGAGTGGAATAATGCAGGAACAGGACATTCTGCATTGTGTGAGCTTAACTACACACCCGAAAAACCGGATGGGTCGATCGACATTAGCAAAGCCCTAAAAATTAACGAACAATTTCAGCTGTCAAAGCAATTCTGGTCATATCTTGTAAACAGTCGACAGATGAGTAACCCGCAGGATTTTATCAGGCCGTTGCCTCATATGAGTTTGGTACACGGGGAAGATAATGTAGCGTTTTTGAAAAAACGCTTTGAAGTACTGTCCAAAAATCCCCTGTTCCAAGGCATGGAATTTTCGGAAGATCCGGAAAAACTGAAGGAATGGATTCCGCTTATTATGGAAGGCCGCACGTCAAATGGATCAATGGCAGCAACAAAAATGGATGCTGGAACGGATGTTAACTTTGGAGCATTGACGCGTAAATTGTTAGATCACTTAAAGAATCAAGATGTTAGTATCAGATACAATCATACGGTGGACGATATCAAACGGACGGAGGACGGCTCTTGGGAAGTGAAAGTACGGAATTTTGAACGCGGTACCCTTGAATATCATACTGCAAAATTCGTCTTTGTCGGTGCTGGTGGAGGAGCCCTGCCATTACTGCAAAAAACAGAAATTCCAGAAAGTAAGCATATTGGGGGATTCCCTGTAAGCGGACTATTCCTGGTATGTAATAATCCAGAAGTAGCAGAGCAGCACCATGCAAAAGTATACGGCAAGGCTAAAGTTGGTGCGCCGCCAATGTCTGTTCCGCATCTTGACACACGATATATTGATGGCAAAAAAACATTACTTTTTGGACCTTTTGCCGGATTTTCACCAAAATTTCTAAAAGCAGGTTCCAATATGGACTTATTAGGGTCTGTGAAACCAAATAATGTTTTCACCATGTTAGCGTCAGGAGCAAAAAATATTCCATTAACCAAATACTTGGTCCAGCAGCTTATGTTATCAAAAGAGCAACGGATTGAAGAGTTGCGGGAATTCATTCCAAACGCTAAAAGTGAAGATTGGGGTACCGTCGTTGCGGGACAACGTGTACAAGTTATTAAAGATACGGAAGCAGGAAAAGGTACACTTCAATTTGGTACAGAGCTTATTACAGGGGCTGAAGGTTCAGTAGCTGCATTGCTCGGCGCTTCTCCAGGTGCATCTACTGCTGTTCACGTTATGCTTGATTTGCTCAACAGATGCTTCCCACAATATATGGAAGCATGGGAGCCGAAAATAAAAGAAATAATTCCATCTTATGGTAAGTCATTAGTAGACAATCCAGCACTTATTCAAGAAATTCATACTACAACAGCACGAGCGCTTGGTCTGAGAGAAAACTTACAAACAGCAGAGTAAGGCATATCATAAGAATAAACCTATATTACTATTACAGCATTCAAGTTCTGCTATTCTATTAAAAGGACTTCTCACTTTTGTGAGGAGTCTTTTTTTCGTCCTTGCGAGCGGTGAACGTTTTCACTGTCAAAGACGCCAGTTAAAAAGATGCGTTGAACCGCATTATAAATAGTCCTAGATAAAGTTAGTACATATCCCGCTCTAAAAAACTTGCGTATCATAACATTGCACTGTAAAATCATCCTAAGTTAGCTCAACTAACATCAACCGGAAAGATAAAATGATCATGTTTTATTTTCTTCACAAAGAATGAATAAGCCGGCTAACGATGAAAATTATAAAGGAGAGGGGTTGCGAGAGATGGGGAAATTATTAAAGGACATTACATTTATTACCATTGGGTCACTGTTATATGCATTAGCGCTAACCTTCTTAGTTATCCCAAACAACCTGGCTGATGGTGGTCTGGCGGGGGCATCTGTCATCCTGCACTATGCTTTCGGCTGGTCACCTGGCATTGTGAACTTTACTTTAGCATCCATTGTTCTATTGATTGGTTATCGCGTTTTGCCTAAACGCAACATACTTCTGACAGTGCTCACCGCACCACTCATTTCTTTTTTCATTTATATAACCGAAAGCAGTGTGGAACCACTTGGCGACCCGCTCGTCTCCGCTATATTTGCCGGTTTTTTTAGTGGTGTCGGCACAGGTTTGATTTTTCGTACGGGCAGTTCCATGGGTGGAACGAGTGTGATTGCCCGAATGCTCCATCACAACCTGGATTGGGATTTGACACGGACGAATTTTACGCTTGATGCTTGTGTTGTGTTATCCGGTCTATTTATCATCGGTCCATTAAATACGATGTATACGATTATTCTATTATTCATTGGCAAAAAGTCAACAGATGTCGTTATGGAAGGACTTGACTCTCGAAAAGCAGTCAGTGTAATCTCTGCTCGTGCTCCTGAAATCACGGATGTCGTTATGCAACAAATGAATACAAGTGCCACGGTGTTTAAAGGCTACGGGGGATATTTAAAAGAAGAAGCTGATATGTCCTATATCATCATTAGCAAATATCAGCTCTTGAAACTCAAGCGTATTATCAATTCTGTTGACGATAAAGCTTTTGTCGTTATCCATGATGTGCGCGATGTTTTCGGCGGCAGTTTTTCCTGGTCAAAAAAATCGTAATGATGGAGGAACTTTAGACAGTCGTAGAGTACCTGTGTACTTCATGATTCAAAACGATTGATAGAAGGTAGAACGAAGCTGGGAACTGTTAAAGATCATTTACAATGAGAAAGAGCAAACGGGCAATAAAACCGTTCGCTCTTTTTCGCAATGCAAATAGATATTCAATTGTCTCCGTACATGGAAGACCTTTTATAACTACGCACCTTAAATTGAAGCCTCATAAATGGATTTAACTGCTTTTTGAAGCGCAGTATTAAATTCTTCATCTGTTTGGTTAACATTTAAATCTTGGCTTAAAGCTCTAGAGAAGCTAGCGATGAGGCCATTATTTTCTTTTAGCTTTGCATTCGCTTCGTCCGTGGAGTAACCACCGGAAAGTGCTACGACACGAACCACTTTAGGATGATCAAT
>NZ_JFBD01000030.1 GCF_000709085.1 Virgibacillus alimentarius
AAGGCAGAAAATAGGGTTGATAGAGGTGATCTTTCTTGATGGTAGATTTGATTGGAATGGAAGATGCTGCTTTTCAGGAGGAAGTCGAGCGATAGGAAGGTATTCTCGCGCAATAAGGGAGGCAGGTCGAGCGATAACACGTGCGAGTCGCGCAACAAGAGGAGCTACTCGAGCAATAAAGCAAGAAAGTCGCGCAACAGCAGACAGCAACACAAGGCACGACATCCTCACCAAGTAAGGAACACTTGCTTAGAAAGGAGTCGAGCGAGCTCCAACACACAGCAAGACATCCTCACCAAGTAATCAGCACTCCCCCCGGAAGACAGGTGGTTTTCTGCCACGCAGAAAACCTTCCCCCTTCAACATAAAAAAATCCCTTAGTCGCATCATGCGAACAAGGGATTATTTAGATTAATAGAATCGTTTATAGCTGTCAAAGTGCTTGCTCCAGTATGGGTTGTTGATGTTGGCGATTTTTACGCCGGAGCTTCCTGCTTGGATGAAGTCGCCGCCGCCAAGATAGATTCCCATATGGGAGATGCCTGCTTTGTACGTATTTTTAAAGAATACGAGGTCGCCAGGCTTTGGGTTATTGACATAATGAGAGCGGTTGAAGTATCCGCTTGTTGATAGGCGTGGCATACCTTTTCCTGATTGATTATAGGTATAATAGATAAAACCACTGCAATCAAATCCGCTTGGTGAGGTACCGCCCCATACGTAAGGTGTGTTTTGCAGGCTTTTCGCTTTGCTGATCAGGCTATTTACGTTGTAATCAGCATTTGACGACGTTCCGCTTCCTTGATTGCTGCTTCCGCTACTGCTGTTACTTCCATTATTATTATTATTGTTATTACTACTACCGCTGCTTGATTTTCCGTTGATGCTCAATTTATCTCCGACGTAGATCATATGTGAATTTAGGTTATTCCAGCTTTTTAGTTTCGAGACGGTTACACCGTAACGTGAGGCGATCTTGCTTAATGTATCACCGGATTTGACGGTATATACTTTCGATGAGCCTGTTGACCCGGAATTACCACTGGAACTTGAGTTAGAACCGGAGCTTGCGCTTGATCCGGAGGAGCTTGTACCGGATTTATTTACTTTAAGCTTATTTCCAGGATAAATCAATGTCGTGTTTAAGTTATTCCACTTCATTAATTTAGATAAGGAAATATTATGTTTATAAGCGATGCCGCTTAGCGTGTCACCGCGTTTGACGGTATATGTACCGGAGCTGCTATTTCCGCCTGAACTTGAACTGGAGCTAGAGCTTGAATTTGATGAAGATCCGTTTGAGGAGGATCCTTTACTTGTTTTTATCACTTGATTCGGGAAAATAAGACTCCCTGACAAGTTATTGATTTTTTTTTAAATGGGAAACGCTTGTGTTGTATTGCTGAGCGATTTTCCACAGAGAATCTCCGCTTTTCACTTTATATGATGCTGCTTCTGCCTTATCTGCGCCAACTAATCCTCCTGCGATCGCTGCCGTGGCAGTGACGGACATAATCATTTTTTTGTTAGCCAAAAAAATCCCCCTTTTTCTATGCTTTCATCCCATTTAGTAAAAAAAGTATAATATGGTAATTAAAGCAATAATATCATACTATTAACCTATTTTTCATAAATTGCCAGATTTGTAATGTAATTGTAAAATAAAGGCGTTTTGTGTCTTAGCCGTAATCCAATTAAAAAAGCTAAACAAGACCTGTAAACCTAATTTCTAAAAAAAAAATTCCCCGAAAAGTCTCTCTTTTTGTCCGACTGTTCGGGGGAATTTCCTTCCTGAAAGAGAACGCCGTGCCCCGTGTAGGAACCGTGCAGGGGTGAGCAATAACACGGAAGAAGAAACTGCTTGAACGAGAAAGGGGAACGCAGCAGTAACACACGACGTGTCATTCCACTTGCAAAACATAAACGGTAAAAAGTCTTATTTTTTCATTCACGAGCATCTTTGTCATGCTTAAAGTTTCATGGTGTGGAAAGGATCATACCTCCAGTAAATCCTGCATCCAAAAGCTACCTAGCTGTCGATTAAATTGGCAGCATTTAGATAGCCGCTTCCTTGGGCATTGGATGGTTGTCCCAAATCTTCGCTTGCGTCCATCAGTTGTTCTTTTACTTGGTCGGGGGTGAGATCAGGGTTATTTTGGAGCAACTGTGCAACGACTCCCGCGCAAATTGGTGTGGCCATGGAGGTTCCGGATAATGAAACATAATTGGAATCGACACGCGCAGCTTTATTCGTCTTATCGAGAAACGAATTAGGTGATCGTAGGGAAACAATGTCTACCCCAGGTGTTAAAAGGTCTGGTTTTGGCAGACCATCAATCGTTGGACCACGACTGGAGAAATCAGCTACCGTTTCATCGGAACGATCTGTGTTATTGTGGTCATCCGCTGCACCAACGGTAATAACTTTCGGACTGGTGCCAGGGCTTCCAATCGATTGTTCCTCAGGGCCTGAGTTACCAGCGGCTACGCAAACAACCATCCCTTCATCCCACGCGGCATCTACTGCCCTTACGACCGGATCATCTTCTGCTGGTTGTGTTGCTTCGGAACCTAGGGATAGGGAAAGAACATTGATAGCGTGTTCGGCTTGATTTTGGATACACCATTCAATCCCATCAATGACGGTAGACAGGGAACCAGAACCCATTTTATTTAACACCTTCACACCAACTACGTTAGCGTCAGGTGCCGGTCCTTTATATTTTCCGTCTGATGCAGCGCCGTTTCCCGCCGCATCACCAGCACAGTGGGTACCATGTCCATTATCGTCATATGACTGATCTTGATCGCCTACCAAATCTTTAAATGCTTTGATTCGGCCTTCCAAATCCGCATGTGGGTGGATCCCCGTATCAATGACCGCGATGGTTACATCTTCCCCAGTTAATCCATTTTCTTGTAATTGAT
This sequence comes from Virgibacillus alimentarius, assembly GCF_000709085.1. Classification (GTDB taxonomy): domain Bacteria; phylum Bacillota; class Bacilli; order Bacillales; family Amphibacillaceae; genus Virgibacillus_B; species Virgibacillus_B alimentarius. The sequence continues at coordinate 2,929 of NZ_JFBD01000030.1, forward strand.
CGGAGTTCATGGAGGGTGTGGCAGTATCAAGTAAGGTGGTAACTTTTCTGTCGTAGTGGATTTTTTTGATGTGGCTACAGGTATCCATTAATTTTTCCATATTTTTTACGGATAGATTAGCAGAGCAACATGAAATAGAGGGAAATTCGCGTAAATGCCGACATTTCGCTTTTTTTACATCATTTAAGCCATTCACATAGCAGCCATCCTCAAACTCGATGATGATCGGAAGCCGCTTCATTCTTTTACGGATATTTTCAAGTGGTTGGTGTAAAAAGCACGGAACGGAGCGAAATGGTTTATAAAAGTCGATAATTTGTCGTCTTAATTCTTTGTCGATTTTTCGCCCCTTTCGTCGTATTAACTCAATCATGGAAAAGTTTAACAATGTGTTATCCTCCTTTCATTGATTTACAATAGCTTACGTAAATAGTCAGAAAAGAGGGTAGACAGGTTGTTTAGAAAATAGAAAAAGAGGCTTCAAACCAGCTTATTGCTTGATAGCGTTAAGGACTTTTTCCAGGTTTTCGATACTAGCATCAATCATTTTTTTATATAAATTTAATATGCTTTGTCCGTATTGATCCCCAGGAACAGCCCATTTTCCGTTTAAATCTGTCCAGTTTTTCGCCGAACCTCGTGTTACAAGATCAAAACGGGGATCTACAAGCGGATATTCATCTGGCAAGGAATCTTCCGATGCATAGGCAAACAAGTGCTGCAGGTGCGCAAGAACACCTTCCCTTGGCGTATCAAAACTTGCCCCCGGATTATCCGGACCAGTTGCACCGATTCCGGCAAAATTATTTTGATCCGGCTGCACGATCCCAGTAAAACGGAGGTAGTCTGTTTCATGCATTGCTTGAGCAAAGGCGATATCTCCTCGAATACCGTAATACGCCCCAAATGTGGAATAATATTTTCCTAATGCAAGCGCATCCTCGTTAATGTCTTGAACGAATTGATTCATGTGTTCCGGAGAAAGAAAGGTCTTGCCTAAAATTGCGTAGCTTGAAGAATCCTCACCTACGTCATCGGGATTCTCTGTTAAAATATAAACATCCGCAATGCCAGCATTTTTAACCTTATTTAATTGCCTTTCTGCATTGGACCGTTTAGAAAAAGCTCCAGCTTGCACACGATACCATTGCTTCCCGGATATAGTAGTAGGAGATACAAAGGAGTCGATCCCTTTTGAATCGAGTAGAGCTACCCGTTTATTCGCATTTTTTCGTGACTGAAAGGAACCAGCGATCACTTTATACAGTGTTTCACCATCCTGTTTTCGCTTTAAGCCAAATGCCTTTTCCAATCCATTGACATGCCCTTGCGCGACCTTCCTGCGCCATGATGCTTGCTCCATTAAGTTTGCATCATGCTCGTTATCGATGAACCCATTTTCCGTTAACAGGGCCGGCATTGTCGTCTCACGAAGCACATGGAAATTTGCCTTTTTCTTGCCGCGATTACTTAACGCATTTACCTTTGTGATTGCTTCATGCATCGTATCCTGATAGTTGGCCGTTTTAGAAGAATCAGATAAACTGCTGTGAATATAATCCTCATACCCTTTCGCTGATCCGTTGAAAGAATTACAGTGGATACTCAGGAAATAATCAGCACCCCAGCTATTCGCCTCATTCGTCCGCTCATCTAGACTGACAGTGCTATCGTCTGTGCGACTCATGCGCACGTTCACATTTTCATAGTCCTTGTTTAAAATCGAACGGATCTTGAGGGCAATATCCAGGTTAATCGCCTTTTCCTTTAATCCATTACCACTCGCACCATTATCAGACCCACCATGCCCTGGATCTAAATAAAGCTTCATTAATCAACATCCTCCTTTTCATCAAAAATGGTACTGCCATTCCATACTATGAAAAAGGTAAAACTTGAGCTGGACAAAGTGTTTATTTTTGAAAAAATTGAGGAAATCATGGAGGAAGTCGAGCGACAAACAGTCCGGGTCGCGCAATAAAGCAGGAAAGTCGAGTAATAACATGATTAAGTCGCGCGATACAAGGGGAGGGTCGCGCGATAAACAGGAGAACTCGAAAGGTAGTAAATGGAACTTGAAGAAGGCTGGTTTTCTGCTCCCGCAGAAAACCTTCGTTTATACGATACGATGGAAACAATTCCTTTTTAATAGAAATGATTCATTCTCTCAAACTACCAGCCCCTTGAGGCGCTACTGGTAAACAATTCATGTCATGTTGTTCGCTCCTTTTTTTGTGCAATGGTCATGAGGCTATGGGCGATGAAAAATTGTGCGGCATAATACGTCATCATAACGAGTACATCTTCATACGCGACTTGCGCAACAAATTTATTCCAAGCTAGGATGGAATCGGAAATGACAAATAAAATACTACCAATCATTGCCCAAATGTTACGTGTCATCATCGCAAGCCAGCACATCATCATAATCGCAAGTATGTAAAAAATAACTGGAATAATTAATTCCTGGTTACCACTCTGCTTGAGACCATCCACGAATTGACTACCAATCATTGCACTAAAAATAAGGAGTGGGATAAGTGACGTTGCACGTTGCCAAGAAAATTGAAACTGTTTCCAAAAAGCACCAATATAACATAAATGACCAATTAAAAAGGCGGATAATCCAACGATGAACCAATGTAATGTCCCATCCCCAACCATCGAAAATCCTAGTCCAATTAAAAGAAGAGAATGGGTCATCTCCCGGTGTTGCGGTACTTGCTGACATGCATAATAAATAATCAGTACCATTGGAATGATTTTAAAAACTAATTTCACAAATATTGGTTCTGCTGGAACGATGAAAATATAGATAAGTACCATCAGTAAAATGCTTATACGTAATAGATGTAGCTGCATGATTTCACCTCAGTTATTAATATATTTTGCGATCGACTGCTAAAAATCCTGCAAAAAGGAAATCATTAAAACCGGTTTGGGTTCTCAGCCAGACTCGCGCAACAAAGCCCTGAACACGAGCGATAATGCCTAAAAG
>NZ_JFBD01000031.1 GCF_000709085.1 Virgibacillus alimentarius
TTTTTTACCTGTTCCTATTATCGTTGGTTTTAACCCTTTTTTCTTTAACAATTTTTTCGCTTCATTAGCATTTTCTCCAATTAATTCCGGAACTTTAATACGATCTACAGGTTCATTAGAATCTTTGTCAGGATTTACATCTAAATAATGTAAACTATTTTCCATCACATTTTTAAAGATAAAAGAGACTGGTGTTGAGCCAGGGGCATAACCGTCATCTGTCTCTAAGTCAGGCTGTGTTACAGATACATACATCATCAATCTAGGATCATCTTTAGGTGCCATTCCTAAAAATGAAAAAGTGTTATTTCCAACACCTGTAAGATATCCAGGTTTATCAGGGTCTGGAATTTGTGCCGTACCTGTTTTTCCTGCTACCGTATAATCATCCAGATGATACATTTTTCCTGTTCCGTTTTCAGAACTGACTACAGATTCAAGTAAGTCCATCACCTGATCGGAGGTTTCTTTGGATATTGGTTGTCCAACAACATTTGGTGATTTTTCTTTGAGAACTTTCTCTGTATCTGGATCTACAATTTTTTTAATTACATAGGGTTGAAGCATTTTTCCATCATTTGCAATTGCTGTAGCAGCTTTTAATTGTTGAATTGGAGTTACCGTACTCCCTTGCCCAAAAGCAGTTGTTATTTTTTCCAGTGGCCAATTATATAACAATTGCCCGCTTACTTCATTTGGTAAATCGATATTCGTTTCTTCATCAAAATCAAAGCCCCTTAGATATTCTAGAAACGTTTCGGGACCAACCTTTTCCCAGGCAAGTTTCGCTGCTGCAACATTTGATGAGCGTGCGAATCCTTCATCATATGTGATTTTCCCCCATCCATTACCGCCATTATGATCAGCAATCGGAGTTATTCTATCGTTTACTTTGTATTTACCGGATTTAAACGTTTCCTCTCCGTTGTAAACACCTTCCTCAATTGCGGCAGCCCATGTAAACATTTTTACAGTCGAGCCTGGTTCAAATGGGTTTGAAATAACGTCATTATACCAGTTCTTAACATTCGAAGGATTGTTTGGATTATAGCTTGGGCGATTACCCATTGCTATAATTTCTCCTGTTTTAGGGTTCATGACAACTGCTGTAATTCGTTTCGGTTTGTATTCTTTACGAACTTGTGACATGACATCTTCCAATAAGGTTTGGATTTTTTGATCAATTGTTAAATAAATGTCATCTCCATTTTCAGGCTTCTGGATGACTTCATTCGGATCTAGCAATTTTTTATTATATTTATCACGCTGATAAGATATATGTCCATCTTTCCCACCTAAAACATCATTCATTTCTTTTTCTATACCTGCAAGCCCTGTAATTTTCCCATCTTTTTTTTGAGCAAATCCCAGAATATGAGAGGCGAATAGTCCATTTGGATAATATCGAATTGCTTCTTTCTTAAATTTGATTCCAGGTATTTCTAGTTCCCCTATTTCATCTTTTGTTTGTTGTGATAATTCTTTACCAGCTTCACCGAATTCTACTTGAAATTTTCCCTCTTCGATTCCGTCCTCAAGCCGCCCGTAAATTTCTTCTTCGTCCATATCCAAGAATGGTGCTAATGACGATGCTGTTTTTTCCGGATCTTTCACATGCTTAAGTTCATCGGAATCACCAGTATAAGCCTCATCTAGAATAGCATAAATGCGGAATGTTGGCCGATCATAAGCTAGGGTCATATTATTACTATCAAAGATTTTTCCTCTTTCAGCATGTAAAGTATAAGACGAAGTTCTTTTTTCCTTAGCCCATTCTTCCAAGGATACATTGTCGATTACACCCACTGCTTGTATATAGATAAATCTCCCCATTATGACCAAGAAGGTTCCAACAAAAATCAACGTCAAAATTCCTGTCATGAAGTGGGTTGTTTTGTTTTTCCTCATGCTACAAGGCCCCTTGATCTAGTTGTTATATGCACTTGCTTTTTTTACATTAGCATCTTGGATTTTTAAGCCATTTTCCTTCGCTATTTTCGTGATTCTTTCCGGTCTACTTAATTCTTTCATTTCATATAATAGGCCTTCATTTGTAACCTGTTGGCTTTGAACTTTGTTTTCCAAATTTTGCAACTCTCTATTCAGTTTATCAGTGGAAGCCGAATAAGAAACCGTATAAATACCAGCACAAATTAAACATGCTCCAACTACAGAATATAAAACTTTTTCACCTTTCGTAATCCAACTTTTTTTACGTACTTTTACTGTAACCTGTTTTTCCTTTGGTGATTGCGTTGTATACGTCTGCTGCCAATTTCTAGCATGATTTGCGTTCATTATTTTTTTCACCCTTCCACATTAGTAAATTTTTCATCCCATGTATGTACTTTTTCAACAATACGCAATTTAGCAGATCGCGATCTGCGATTTTGTTTTAATTCTTCGTCACTAGGACTGATTGGTTTTCTAGTGATTCGTTTAAAAGGAGCTTCATTTTCCTGAGGAATAATAGGTAAATTTTTTGGGGTTTCTTTTGGTGTACTCCATTTTTTAAATGCTTGCTTGCATATTCGGTCTTCGAGCGAATGAAAAGTAATAACGGCAATACGGCCATTAATATCAATCACCCTTGCTGCTTGGTGAAGCGCATCATTAAATACTGCTAGTTCATCATTTACAGCAATTCTTATTGCCTGAAAAATCCGTTTTGCTGGATGGCCTCCTTTACGCCGTGCTGGCGCAGGAATTGCATCTTTTATAATATCCACTAATTCATGTGTAGTTTCTATTTTTTTAGCGTTTCGGTAAGACTCTATTTTCCTAGCAATCTGTTTAGAAAATTTTTCTTCTCCATATTTAAAAAATATAGAAACCAATTGCTGATAGGTCCATGTATTAACGATTTTATATGCACTTAAATTTTGCGTTTGGTTCATTCGCATATCAAGCAATGCATCATGTTGATAGCTAAAGCCCCTTTCACCTTTATCAAGTTGCGGGGATGAAACACCAAGATCAAACAATATTCCATCTACACGCTTGATCCCTTTGTCATTTAATTCCTGCTCTAAACTGCGGAAATTTTTATTAATAAATTGTACTCGGTCATCATATTTTCTTAATTTTTGTTTGGCTGCCTCTAATGCATTGATATCTTGATCAAATGCTACAAGCAATCCACTTTGGTCTAATTTAGATGCAATTTGTTCTGCATGTCCCCCACCACCAACCGTACAATCTACATACGTACCGTCAGGTTTGATAGATAGACCATCAATTGTTTCATTTTTTAGTACACTATAATGTTCAAACATTCATACACCCACTTTTTATCAAATATCGAAATCTAGCAAGTTTTCAGCAATTTCCCCAAACGAATCTTCAGAGTCATTAAAGTACTCTTCCCAACTATCGTTTGCCCAGAATTCAACCCGGTTAGAAACACCAATAACTGCACACTCCTTTTCCAAATCCGCATATTTTCTTAACGGCTGCGGAATATTTATTCTTCCCTGTTTATCAACTTCACATTCAACTGCACCAGAAAAGAAAAAACGAGTGAATGCTCTTGCATCTTTTTTAGTAAGTGGGAGTTTTTTTAATTTTTCTTCTAAAAGTTTCCATTCCTCCATTGGATAAGCGAACAGACACTTGTCCAGTCCACGGGTAACAACAAAGTTTTCTCCAAGTTCACTGCGAAACTTGGCTGGGACTATTATTCTTCCCTTTGTGTCAATGTTGTGTTGGAATTCACCCATAAACATATAGTTCGCCCCACTTTCTTGTATTCATGTTACCACATCTCTCCACATTTCACCACTGTATTTTTAATCAAATATAAAATGCCAAAAAATAACAGGATTATTAACTTGTGTAAGGGAGTATAGTAATTAAAAAAAGCGACTGTGGACCATTGCCACAATCGCTTTTTTTATTATTAAATAAATTTAGCTTTCGAAAAGATCATTTTTAGGTTTTGGTGGGGAAAAGTGGGTGCTATTATATATGAATAATGAAATGCTCTTTTTCAAATGAGCATGCTTCACCTGTTAATTGTTTAATAAAATACACTCCACACTTATTCCATAAAGGTAATAAATTCCATATCCGCTCTTGCAATCCTCCGGAAGGGTGTAGCGTATTGTGTAAACGATCAAATTCTGCTAATTCCTGCGCATATTTAGCCTCTAATACGTTGACCATCCGTTTTTTTAAATAATCCACATTTGCTTGTAAATAATATAAATTTTTAGCTGCTAGTTCTCCTAGATCTGATTGCATTTCTTGTGCAACATTTCTTAATGGTAGATGTACTTTTTCAATCTCCAATTTAATTTCGTCTGCCATTTGCTCTATTGGAGGACTTTGCTTAGCCTCTAACCAATTTTGCTTTAAATCATCTATTCCGCTTTCAATGACGCGGGTATCGGAGATTTCATATTTGGCTAATAGTTTACTTACACTTTTATCTATAAAAGTAAATGATAGACGAGGTAACACTGGCGGCATTTTTAAGTTAACAGCTCGAAATGCAGGTTTTAATACCGACCAATAACTGATTTCCCCGTTTCCACCAATAAATGCTAAAGTAGGAAATAATAGCTCCTGCATTATCGGACGTGTAACAACATTATTGCTTAGTAGATCGGGGGTGTTTTTTGCAACGTTAAGTAATTCTTCTGTTGTTAATTCAACTTCATCCTGTTTCCCTCTCCAAGCCCCATTTTCATTTCGAGTAAGCAATACCCGCTCCTGATTTTGATGGTAGAAAAGATGTGCGTCATGAGGTCCTAGATCTAGCGGAAGCGAGTATCCTTCTTGTTTTAGTTGTTGGTAAGCTGTATATACGCCAGAAGTTATTTCAGATTGTTTATGAATTAGCTCTACAAAGTGCTCCGTTTCTAAATGACGTACTTTTGGGTGCCCAGAGTCAATTAATACCAATCCTTCTTGATTAAATATCTGATAAATAACCCGTGCAAAAAAGTCAACATAGGTTTTCGACAGGTACAAACAGTCCTTCACTGCAGTATATAGGTCTTTCGTATACGCTGTTTCTTGAAGCTGCACAAATAATTGATTGATCCATTTGGTTGCCTCTTCTTTATCCAGATCAATAGTCGAGATGGAGCGCTTTTCTTTCGTACGCTGTCGCAATTTATGTTTTTTCATTTCTGTTTTATCTGGTAAATAGACATGGTTAATCTCATCAAAGTCATGATCTTCACCTGCTATCCAAAATACTGGAATAACAGGGATGTTTAAATGTTCTTCCTGCTGTTTAGCGAACTGGATAATTGAAATGATTTTATTTATTGTATAAAGTGGCCCTGTTAATAATCCTGCTTGTTGACCCCCAATCACAACAACACTTTCCTCATTGTTTAATCTTTCTATATTATGATGTGTCGTATCAGGAGCATCCCATTGCTGGTTTATCGTATGTAATACATTTATTAAATGCTCCCGGTTAAATGAACGGCTTTTTAAATCTTTGACCCTCTGTTCATAGTTTTGAAATGGAGGATAATCAAAATGATTCCTAATAGTTCCTGTATTATTGCGATAATCATGTATTAATTTGCTTTGGTTTAACTGCATAGGGTCAATCCGCATAGAACACATACTCCTTTAATTTATAATATCCATTTTGTATTGTACATAAAAGAATATAATATTTCATGTAATCTGTTTGATGGATAAGTTCATCTGAAGACTATTTTTTGGCAGTTTAATCAAAAAACATCCCCTGTGAAACTCCTATAAAAAATAAACAAATATACATCATTAAAAAGAATAAAAAGCTCATTCGCCAAACGAGTTTAATTGCTTTAGAAAAATTCACCTCATTTTTTACCTTCCACTGATTAATTACGATTATTGTAAATAAAAGTAAAAAACAAAGAAGGACGATCCCCACTACTTGCTGATTAAAAATGATACGTATTAATATTAGGTCGGCAATAATATATAAAAGACATGACCAATGAACTGCAAAATGTAGCGCTTTTAACTTGTGGAAAGAAAATTTCAAAGCGCCCCAATACATGATGAGCGTTACAATCATTGGGAAAGTGATCATTCCAGCAATAAAATATACGATAACATCAACGAGTATCATTGATCAATCTCCTTTTCGCGTTCAAGTGCACGAATACCGTCATATACAAACGTACTATATGGTAGATGGGATGTATGGTCACATTGATTGATAATATAACCTGTAATTGCTTCAATCTCTGTTTTTTGTTTCCCTTTGATATCCTTTAACATAGAGGAAGTATTTTTCCTAGTATTTTCTGCTATTGATTGCACACGATTCCATTGTTTTAGAAAATCCATTTTTAAAACCATAGCTGCTTCCATGCATAACACTTTAGCAATTTGATTGATAAACGGATTATCTATAATTGCTCCATTTCTGACATGCAATAAAGCGGTAAGCGGATTAATCACTGCATTGACAATTAACTTTTCATGTAATAGCCGTCTCCAATCCGCTTCCTTCTGTACTGGAAAACAACATTGATCGAATTGTTCTACTAGTGTTTCTAAGTGTACGTTTCCCTTTTGAAAGACAGCCAATCTTATTAATCCTTTCCCTGTATGCTGAACATAATTATCTGTTTTCCGTAACGCACCATGTTCAACGACACCGACGAAAATGGGGTTATCCATATCAAGAAGTTCGATATGTCCCATTCCATTTTGTAGGAAAATGAAAGGAGTATCTGTCTTTTGCATTTTTATTTTTGTTAAAATAGTAGAAATCTGGGATTGTTTTACACAAATGATCAAACAATCTTCCTGTTGTAATTCGTCTAACAGTAAAGCTTTAACTGGACGTGGTTTAGAACTTTCTGCTGTAAATAAACCGTCATCATTGATTTTTTGTTTTTGCTCTTTACGTCTGCAATAAATAGTGACCTCATGTTCCTTATATAGATAGCCGCTGACTAATAGCCCGATGGAACCACCGCCAACTATACCTACTTTCATTTATCACTCACTCCCCCTTTTTGCTCTTCATCTTGTTCAGAGCATTTATCCATTGAATAATCGCTTTCCGTCATTTCATTCTAGTACTGTTTATATTATAATAAAAGAAGCATATCATAATTTATTAGGAACATCGAAGGGGGCATTTTTATGGAAAATATTAAAGTTGAAAATCTTCTCATAAACTATAAGACGTTAGAAGCATTTAAACGCTTTAAGGCGTACGGAAATCAGGAGCTCTCCATGTTAGAAGACTTAGAAAGTAATATTGTTGAAAACAATAGTAAATCGCCTTTTTATGGAATTTACTATGGTGACAATCTTGTTGCCAGGATGAGTCTTTACCAAATTAAGAAAAAATATGATTTTTATTTTGATCCACCGCAAGATTATATGGCCTTATGGAAGCTGGAGGTTCTGCCTGATTACAGGGAAAAAGGCTATGGGACAGCATTAGTTGATTATGCAAAAAGTTATCAATTGCCAATCAAAACAAATCCCCGAATCAATTCCCATGGATTTTGGGAAACACTTGGATTTCAAAAGGCACATTATGAAATGGAAAGAGATTTGGGAGAAAATCCACTTATCTGGCTTCCGAAGGGAGTTCAAGAAAAAGAAGTAGCGAAAGAGCAATAATCGATTTTTTTTAACTCTAAAAGCCATGAATGATTTATGCTTGCATTCATGGCTTTTAACTTACACATGATTATTCTTTTTTACCCAATTCCACAAATTCCCCATTTCCGTCCACGCATCATCATATCGTGTCAGCTGCTCTTTTAGTTGTGCATTTTCGCTTTTTAAATGCTCAAGAAGTTTTTCTTGTTCTATTTGATGCTTATTGGTCGTATCTATATAATCATTTTTCATTTTTTCTAATAATAAAATTGCTGTATCTATTGAACTTCTATCTTGATTTGTGTTAAAACCTTCATTTTGCAACTGATTTGAACCATCTCTTCTTTCTTTTTTCGCAAGCGTAATTGCATCCTGGTATTGCTTGCGTATTGTGGCATTCCAACGGAATCCGCATGCTGCGGATGTGCGGGATAGTTGTTTTGCTACTTCTTTAAACGCTTCCAATTGCGTTTTCCCCTCACTAATATAACGGAGTACCGTTTCAGCTAGAAGCAGATCTTCATCATTTGACCATGCATCTTGACGCGTTACATTCATAACACCCCTCCTAATGTATTTGCTATCAATATATGCAAATACTAGGAGAGGTAGAATCGCAGTTTAAAATTTTATAAGGAATCACAGTCTCTTTGTTTTATCAATCACCTTAAGGTAGTTGGAATGATCGGAAATGTTTTAGTAGATACAATTTTTTCTGAGGATTTATGTTGGTAGTCTGTTAATAGAAGATCGAAAGGGAGTAAATGAAAGGGATGCTTCTTTTTAGGAAGGTATTATCAATAAAAAAAGCAGATCACCTCTTCTACAGTGATCCGCGTTTTATCAATTATCTATTTACTACTTCTTTCCCATCATAATGTCCACAAGCTTTACATACATGGTGTGGCTTTGTTAGTTCTCCACAATTTGAACACTCAACCATGCCAGGTACGTGTAATTTTTTATGCGTACGACGTTGATTTTTTACTTTTTTAGAAGTTCTTCTCTTTGGTACTGCCATGACTTACACCTCCTTTATTTAATCTTTTCCTATTTCTCTTTCTTGTTATCTTCAAAAAAAGACTGCAACTTTTTAAGACGTGGATCGATTGACTCTTTTTTAGTTTTCTCTGTAGCCAACTCCCAGCCTTCCCCTTTTAAAGGGGTGTTTTTGTGAGCCTCTTTATCATCAGAAAATACACGAAAAGGAATCTCCAATAAAATATTTTCCTTTATATATGGGGTTAAGTCAAGTACTTCCCCTTCTACAAAATGTATCTCATTTTCCTCTTCTTCTTCGCCATAATAAGGAGAGATGGAAAATACTTCGTCAGCCTTGATCTCAAAAGGATATGGCACGTCCACTAATGTACGGGCACAAGGTAGTATCATTTCCCCACTTATCGTCATGGAAAAAATGATCTCATCTCCTTCAAGTATACAGTTTCCACATACACGAACGCTTTTTAATTTTCGTATATCATTATCCATTGTTTCCAATTCTGAAACATCAACCTTTTCATCAAAGGCAAAAGGTTGTTGCGCAGCATTTTTTTTTAATTTCACCAATTGTAAATTTCATTATGATCACCTCTGGGCAACAAGAGTTATTTTAAAAGGAAAATGGTTTTTTGTCAACATATTTTCTTTACAGATTATAAAATTATGCTATTCATACCGCCTACTACTAAGATTCCCATTGGGTATACAAATAATCCGTTTAACCTAATCTTTTATGGCGCGATGCGATGAAGCTTATTTTTTGGTACAATAAACTAAATTAATCATACTATAGGAGTTGTTTTTGTGAAAGCATGCGGTCTAATCGTTGAATATAATCCATTCCACCACGGACATGTCTATCATATCCAAAAGGCGAAGGAAGTATCCCGAGCTGACTGTATCATTGCTGTTATGAGCGGCTCATTCCTCCAAAGGGGAGAACCAGCAATCATTGATAAATTTCATCGAACCAAAGCTGCTTTACAATCTGGTATTGATATTGTATTAGAACTGCCGTATCCATATGCAGTCCAGAGCAGTGACTTATTTGCAAAAGGTTCGGTTTTAACATTGGATCAATTAGGTGTTTCCAATATCTGTTTTGGCAGTGAATCTGGTAATGTATCTCATTTTATAACAACGTTTGAAAAATATAAAGAAAAGGAAACTATTTATAAAAGTACACTTCATCACCATCTAAAGCAAGGCACTTCTTTTCCTGAAGCTAGTAAAAAAGCATATCAAAAGATTGGATTAACTAGTGGACAAATGGATCTATCTAGGCCGAATAACATTTTAGGGTTTAGCTATGTAAAAACCGTTCTAGAGTATTGTTTACCTATAAAACCTTTAACAATCAAACGGACAAGCAGCAACTACCATGATGAATCGATAACAAGTGAGATTGCAAGTGCAACAAGTATTCGTAAACAATTATTTCAAGAAAATGATATTTCCCCTGAGACATCTGCTGCTATTCCAGATGAAACGATTACCCAATTGAAAAACTATAAAAATAAGGCAGCTCTCTGGCACACATGGGAAAATTATTTTCCCCTTGTTCATTATCGTGTATTAACAATGTCATTGGAAGAATTAGCTCAGATACATGGTGTTGAAGAAGGTCTTGAATATCGGATTAAAAAAACAGCCAAAACGGCAACCTCGTTTATAAATTGGATGAAACAGATCAAAACTAAACGATACACCTGGACACGTTTGCAACGAATTTTTGCTCATCTTTTAACAAACACAAAAAAAGCAGATATCCAATCTGTTGTTTCATCTAATTCCGTTCCATATGTGCGTGTGTTAGGTTTAACCAAAAATGGCCAGGCCTATTTACATACAATTAAAAAGAACATGAATGTACCAATTGTTTTTTCATTAGCTCATGGTCACATGCAACCCATGCTGGCGATGGAGGAAAAAGCGACTCATGCGTATTACAGTGTTGTACCACCAAATCATAGAGCATTGTTATTTAAACAGGAATTACAAGCACCTATAAGAATGAAATAAAGCAGGGAGCTATTTTTTTGGCTCCTGCTTTTTTAAGTAATCCAAAGCTCCATCAAATGTATCAACCGGTACCACTTTCATGTCTGTACCAATTTCCTCGGCTGTTTCTTTTGCAACTTGATAATTGGAATCGTCAGCACCTTCTTCATTTGGAGCAAAAAAGATGTCACAGCCTTCTCGATCCGCAGCAACTACTTTTTTATCAATTCCCCCGATTCGCAGTACGTTTCCTTCATAGTCTACTTCTCCAGTTCCAGCGATTTGATAGCCTTTTGTTAAGTCCTCCTCTGTTAACTGGTCATAGATTTCAAGTGAAAACATTAACCCAGCACTAGGTCCTCCAATTTCTCCACTGGAAAATTGCACTTCGGGATCAACTTGAACATTTCGGTCTGTGACTAACTGAATACCGAGTCCTACTTTTTCTTGATCTTTAAACTTCTCAAGCTTAACATCTTTTGATAGTTGCTTCCCATCCCGTTCTATATCAAGCGTAATTGTATCTCCTACATTTTTACTTTCAACATAAGTAATTAAGTCATCTGTTTCTTCAATGTTCTTGCCATCGATCCCAGTAACATGATCTCCTATTTTTAAAATTCCTTCAGCTGGCATCCCTTGGATAACTCCTGCAATAAATACGCCCTCATACGTAATGGTAATATCGGCACCAGCCGCCTTGTAACCAACTACTTCTGAAGCCTCTTGTGAACTTTCCATCATTTGTAATTGGGCATGCATATATTCATCCTCAGAAATTCCTTTAGGTCGGACTTTCTCAAGTGGCAATACTTCATGATGTGCTAAAAACTTTGCCCATAAATATTGTATAGGAGTCGCCTGTCCGCCACTTACCGTTACAAGATGCATATCTCCTTCACTTTCAAAGCCCCCTTCTACCTCAACGATAGGATTTAATGGGTCAGCACCACCAGGTTTATAAATATAGTAAGGCAATTTAAATGCAGCTAAAAAATAAGCTAACAAAACTACAATAATTAAATAAAGGAGATGCCGTTTCGTATATCTCATGATAAAGCTCCTTCCAAATTACAAAATAACTGTTAATGTCTATTCTTTGCAAATGAACATGATATTTCCCAAGTTTTATTTAAACTGTGGCATAAACAAGCACTACACTTACGTATATTGATATAGACTAGTTAAAGTTTATTCAAAAATTCAGTGAGTGATGAATTCTTTCATGTTACTCCCTTCTTCTTCTTTACTTTTGAAAGTTATGACACCTAAGTATGTCTACCATAAATGATTATTTATTAGTATCAGATAAAATCATTCTACTACTATCAAAAAAAGAAGTACAGAATGGTCTCACATTTTAGGGGGCTTTCTATTGAGACAAATAATAAAAACAATATCATTAGCATCTATTACCATTTTCTTTACAAGTTCATTGATAATATTTCCGGACCAAGCATTTGAAGCAAGCATACGCGGTTTAAATATGTGGCTGGAAATTGTTTTCCCGTCCCTTCTTCCTTTCTTTATAGCCGCTGAATTATTAATTGGTTTCGGTGTGGTCAAATTCCTTGGGGTTCTTTTTGAACCAATTATGCGCCCCCTCTTTAATGTACCTGGAGCAGGCGGGTTTGCTTGGGTGATGGGAATGGCCAGTGGATATCCTTCAGGTGCCAAGATTTCTGTGCGACTCCGCGAAAAAAATCAGCTTAGTCAAATTGAAGCAGAACGACTTCTATCTTTTACAAATGCTTCAAGCCCTCTTTTTATATTTGGGGCATTATCAATAGGTTTTTTGCATGATGCCAAACTTGGTATCGTATTAGCCGTAAGCCATTATCTCGGTAATGCACTGGTAGGAATATGTATGAGATTTTATGGGAAAACAACAAAAGAAAACAAAGAGGTTAAACAAAAATCGTATTTCATTCGTGCATTTAAAGAAATGCATAAAACACGATTAGAAGATACTCGTCCATTTGGTAAGGTTGTCGGGGATGCTGTCGTTCATTCCATCCAGACATTGGTAATGATTGGGGGTTTTATTATTCTGTTTTCGGTATTTACAAAATTATTATTTTTAATTGGTTTATCACCGATCATTGCTAAAGTTTTTAAAGTCCTTTTAGTTATACTTGGACTTCCAGCTGATCTGGCATTGCCATTCTTTTCAGGATTATTTGAAATTACTTTAGGTGCCCAAATGATTTCACAACTAGCTACAGATGGTGTATTAGCGAAAATAGTAATTATTAGTTTCATATTAGGATTCAACGGTTTTTCCGTTCAAGCACAAGTTGCCAGCATTATTGCAAAAACGGATATTCGCTTCGCCCCGTACTTTTTTGCCCGTCTTTTACATGGTTTATTTGCAAGCATTTTATGTATTTTATTATTTAAACCTTTATATTTAAACAGACAAGCTTTTGAAAGAGAAGATATACCCGTTTTGCAAGATGTACATGAAAATAATTGGCAAATCGCCTTAGACATCTTAAAACAAATCGGCCCAGTTGTAACGATATTCTTTTTAGGTGTAGCTGGTTTCCTATTGTACAAACGTCAATTAAAAACGAAGTAAGCATTTAAAGAAAAGATGTTGCATAATTAAATGATCAGCAACATCTTTTTTCCTATTTATATTTTTGAATCAATGCTTTTTCTACTTCCTTAGGGACTAAATCGCTTACATCAGCATTGTATTTGGCTACTTCTTTAACCATACTAGAACTCAAGAATGAATATTGATTATTTGTCATCATAAAAAAAGTTTCGATATTTTCATCTAGTTTTCTATTCATGGAAGTGATTTGCATCTCATATTCAAAATCACTAACAGCTCTTAACCCCCGTAAAATTACCTGCGCATTTTGCTCTTTAGCATAGTCAATTAATAAACCAGCATTCGAATCAATTGTGACATTAGGTAAATCTTTTGTAACTTCTTCCAGCAAGTGTATTCTTTCTTTCACTGAGAACAGCGGCGATTTGGATTGGTTATTAAACACTGCAACAATGATATGATCAAAAATTCGGGCTCCACGTTGAATAATATCTAAATGTCCATTTGTAACTGGATCAAAGCTTCCAGGACAAATTGCTAACTTAGTCAATGAAAAGCGCTCCCTTCCCTTAAATATGTTTAAAAATTGTAATTCCAATCGTGCTTCCGTAATTCGCTTGTTTTATTACGTTCAAATGCTCATGGTGAAGCGGTATTTTTTCAGATGGATGATGTTCACAATACATCATTCCATTTTCTGCGAGTAAATCAAGTTGCATTATTTGATGGATCAGTGATTCATAATTCATTTTTTTATACGGAGGGTCTAGGAAAATCAAATCAAATTGCAATTTTCTTTTTGCCGCTGCCTGAATCGCCCGGAAAGCATCTGTACGAAATACTTCAGCTTTATTCTCTATTTTCAATAATTTTAGATTTTCGTAAATTGTATGTACTGCGGATGACTGTTTATCTACGAATACGATCTGCTCTATCCCCCTGCTGAGAGCCTCAATTCCTAAAGCACCGCTTCCGGCAAATAAATCAAGACAAGTCCCACCGCTGAAGTATGGCCCAATCATTTGAAAGACAGCCTCTTTCACTTTGTCTGTAGTAGGTCTTGTTGTTTTACCTGGAACGGACTTCATTTGTCTTCCTTTCAGTTCACCTGCAATTACTCGCATTTCATCACCTCGACTATGACACTGTTCGACATTAATCCTACCATAAAAAAGGATAACAAAAAACTACAAAAAAAGGTATATAATTTTTTTATTTGTACATAATATCATAGTGAGACAGCTAATGCTTTGCTTGGTTGTTTAAAACTCGGAGAGAACTTATACTTCCCCATAAGTTCTATCTCCGGTTTCTCCTCTCCCTTTATCTTTTTGTTTAATAAAAACAAAAAGAACCTGCAGATATATTGATCTGCAGTGTTTTTTATGCATGAGATAAAAACCTTTATGAATACCGTTATGTATGTTATAAAGGTCTTAAATCCCCATTTTATATTCATAATCATACTGTTTTGCCTTATCTGGTTTCGAATTTTCATAGTTGGTTCGAACAAAAGGCTTATAAGAGGTTTCAACTTTCGATATAAAAGAATGCTTCATTAACTTTTTTTGAATATCCTCTAATTCATCTTGATCAACATAAAGGACAGCATACTTTAATTTTTTTGAACGATAAATTAAATGTCCATAGCGTTTTATTTGCTTAAGGTTTTTCATTTGTTGAAACCAAACAATCAATCCTTGACGGTTTGTTCTCATTGTTTGTCCTCACTTACATTTTATTGATGTGTATTATATCAAAATAAAATTCCTTCTTCAATACGTTTATGAAGCGCAGCCACATCCACCGCCGCTTCCGCATCCGCATCCACCATCACTTAGTGCAGCACCGTCTTTAGGTGCCTTGACCTGCTCACTTACACTCAATGCAACATATTGACTAATTTCATCTAATAACTTTTGCAAATTCCGTTCTGCAATTTTAAAGGTAGCTACTTTATCATTCATATCCATAGCACGTTTTGTTTTGCGCACATTTTTCATAACTTCATTAAAATCAGGATGATATCTGCCAAAACGCTGCACATCCTCATAATGTTCCTTTATATCTATAAAAGCTTGGATAAGCTGTTGTGCCTCTTTATCCTCTTCTAATTGTTTACGAGTTTGCCTATATTTTTGCATAACGTCAGATTGTAAAATCATTTTTCCTAACTGCTCAGAGTAATCAAGTATATCTACATATTCCATTGTAGCTATCAAAATATCCACCTCCAACACCATCTTATCATTTAATGAACTGCTTTGAAAATGGTAATGATTAATCCTTCATTGCTCCTGCAAACTGCATAAGCATAGTTATCATTTGCACCTGATTATTCATTTTTTCCAAACGTTTCGTAAATGTTTTCCCATAAAAGCGCTTTGCTTCTTTCTCTAATTCTTCTAATTTGTTTGGATCTCTTGAAAGATAGCGATACCATACTGGATTATACCTGACAAATACCAAGAGCTCAGGATGATTTTGTAAATAAGAATAGCTTACTTCATGCATATTTTCTCCTCCTAATCCCGAAACCAGTTAAAATCCTTTGGCCGACCTGGTGAATAAGGGCCGGACTTTTTATTGTCTTGAAATTGGCCTACCATTTTTTGGATCATTCCTATCGTACTGCTTAATTGTTCGATCTGATTATTTAATTTATCCATATCCATTTTTTCAGCGAATCTAATAACCTGATCAAATAGTTCTGTTTTGTTGAATGTTTCGTTTTTTTTCTCCTCCTTTGGTTTATCTTTATACTTTTCCCACATTGGATCATCTTCACCAAGTAAAGACCATTTTTCATAATACTCCTGCCAGTGTTTTCCGCTTCTTCGCACGCTTTCAATTAGCCGTGGATGCTTATTTATAAAATCTCTAAATTCTCTAACAGAAGGATGTAATTTTTCTTCATTCACAATGCTCACCCCTTTAAAAACACAATCCTTTTTCATTATAAATAGTCATCTGTTACTAATTAAATTATGAATATTCCTATTTACTGTGCAAAAAAACTCACCAACAACGTTGATGAGTTCTTCATTTACATGACCTAAAGCTTCGATAGGAAGTTTTGTGTATAATAAAAGCGGTAAACACCAACACCTAAATGGGTGTACTCATTATTTAACAAAGCCTCCCGATGTCCCTCACTATTTAGCCATCCTTCCATGGCTGCAGCTGCATCTGGATATTGAGCAGCAATATTTTCACCAGCGGTTCGATAATCGATGTCTTTTTCCGCTAAACGTTCCTTTAGACCCTCTCCGTTTAGGGCATAGTGGGAGAAATAATTATTATCAGCCATATCTTTACTATGCAAAAATGCTACTTCTCTAGCGCCACTAGCCCAGTCCACCGGATCCTTCTCATACTGATTTCTCATCACATTCGTTATATCGAATATTTGCTGTTCCATCCCACTTTCAACTTTTTTCCATTCTTTATCCGTTAAATCCGGGGATTCAGGTAAATCACCGCGATATTCAATTTCGTATGGCCTGTGCTTTAATAATGTTTCAGCTTTTATAACTCGAATCGATGATAATTCTTTTGTAAACGTGTCAAAATAAAATTGAATAAAAATATCATCCGTTATTTTAGCCAATGGCCGCATTTTTAAATCTTCCTCATTCAAGTGAAATGTATAGGAGGATAAACCTTTGCTATAATTTACCATTTTATTAAATGAAAATTGATCATTAACTGATGCATAGGATTCCGAAATTTTAACCGGTTCGATGGATAAATCATTACCTGTCGCAAAGATAGTTACAACTTTATCATCTCTTACTCCAAATTGAATATATTGGTTGAACTGATCCGTATAGACCCACCATGTATAACCATAAGCACTTAAATCTTTTCTGAGGGGTTCACCGAAAGTTTCTAATAATTTATCGGAAGGGTTATCTATCCACTGAAAAACATCACCTTCCAAAGAGATGCTTTTCCTTTTCTTTGGAACTTCTTTTGACTCAAGCAAGCTTTTCTTTTGTTCTAATACTTTACTAAATTTGTCTATTGCATCTTCTGCATCCATATTATTTTCTTGCAAAAAATAGTAACCGATTCCAAGGAATAAAGTAAGTAGTAATAAAAAACGTATAATACGCATAAAAGCATCCCTTCTATTCATTATATAAACACTATATGTGTCAGTGCACAATTACATTCTTCTCATGTCTGAAGTCTTAATGATCATTCCGTCCCATTGACATTATCTTATATTTTTTATCTTAATAATTAAAGAAAAAAAACAAGGATAATAAATTTTTATAAAGAGCAAACGAAAACTTCATTTTCATTTCCATTGCAACTTAAACGATTTCGTACTATTATAGTTTTAGTGATATCAAATTCGTGAGGTGGAAAAAATGAAATTAGAAAATACTGGAATTGAAGATATGGTTATAGATGTAAAACCTCTAAATCATTTAATGGGAAAACATGCCTTTATACTTGGCGAGCACTGGGATTATGAAAGAGTAACCTATGATTATAAAATAGGATCAAAAGAAAAAAACATTACATATTATATTCGAATTCAAGGATATGCGCTAGAAGGCGATGTTGATCGCGGAAATGCTGTCATTAAATTATTAACTCCTCTGCTAGGTAAACACTATTACCCACATGGCGTCGAGTATGGAGAAGAAGAAAATTTCCCGGAGAATCTTGTGGAACGAGCTAATAAAATCGTTATCAAGGCAAGAGAAGAACTAGAAGCATATAAAAAATAAAAACACTAACATTTGTATTGGCATGGCGATAAGGCCAACTGCTCAGTTCTATTATAGAGCGGTTGGTTTTTTTATAAAAAAACAGAGCACTTTTACCTAGGAATTTACTTTTTTGAAAATAGATTTTGCATCTTATTCACATACAAGAACATCCCCCCTTCTTTAGCCTGTTATAAGATATGATTTCACTTTAGCCTATATGAGAAAGGAGACTTCTTATTTCCTTGTTCCGAAAAATGACAAAACGCCATTGGACTTTTATATTTCTATTAATCTTACTTATCTTGTTTATCTACTTTATATTACCAATATCCTTACCGTTAATTTCTGCATTGCTCACAGCACTTGCACTTAACCCGGCTGTACGATCTATTCAATATAAAGTAAAACTCAATAGAAAATCATCCGTTATTATCGTTTTTCTCCTTTTTATTTTTCTAATTGGAACTGCTGGAACCTTTATTGTCTCCAAATCCGCTGCACAAGTTGTTCATTTTGTGGAAGATGTTCCAAAATACTTCAATCAATTAAATCATATATACGAAGATCTGGAGCAAGACGTTCAACACTATACAAAGAACTTACCCCAAGAATTTATAAGGCAAGTGTCAAATAGTTTAGAAGAAAATTTAATTGCCCTAAGTACAACAGCAAAAGAAAAAATAACACTAGATAATATTGCCCAAATCGTAGCAAAAATTCCACAATACTTAATTAGTTTTATCGTTTATTTGATTGCTTTATTTTTGTTCATGCTTGAATTACCCTTGCTTAAATCAAAAATGTATGGCTTATTCACGAAGGACACAGCAGAGAAGTTTTCTTTTATGAATATGAGATTAGCGGATGTTCTGCTAGGTTTTCTAAAAGCGCAACTTCTCTTAAGCATCATTATATTTATTGTATCTCTAATCGGATTATTTTTCATAGCTCCAAATGTAGCACTCATTATGTCGCTTATTATTTGGATTGTCGATTTAATTCCTATTATCGGTTCAATCATCATTTTAGGTCCCTGGTCATTATTTATGTTCTTATCAGGGGAAACTGCAGTCGGAGTAAAATTAGCAATACTTGCAATTGTCCTTCTGTCTATTAGGCGAATTGTAGAGCCAAAAGTTATGGGACAGCATATCGGTCTTTCTCCACTAGCGACGTTAATAGCAATGTTTCTAGGACTTAAACTTTTAGGAATTTTGGGCTTTATTTTAGGACCGCTATTAGTAATAGCGTTTAACTCAGCTAAAGAGGCGGGAATTATAAAGTTAAATCTAAAAATATAGCTGAACTGAAGTAAAAATATTGAAGGGGAAAGTTTATTAAAAAAGGATGAGTAAATGCACTCATCCTTTTTTATGTTCCTAAAATTGCCTTAAGCATACTGGTAGTTTCTCCGCCCTCGTAAATAACATATAATAATAAATAAACAGCTACCCCTGTTATTGCGGAGATAAACCAAATAACACTTGTTACAGGCCCAATTTTTCTATGTTTTGTGATATTACGTTTAAATGCTAAAGTAAGTGTTATTACTCCAAAAATAGCACTGATAGTTGCTAGTGTTATATGAAAGATTAAAAAAATGGTATAATAAATTTTAATATTTTCAGGACCGCCAAAACTGGTGTTTCCAACAAATGCAGTTCTCGATACATAAATAATAAAAAATAAAAGTGCGCTAATCGAAGCAGCTATCATTGATTTTTTATGAGCCTTGACTTTATTTTTTATGATAAAACTCCAGCCGATTGCTACAAAAATCGCGCTTAAAATAATAAAAAATGTACTTATCGTTGGCAAAAATGGCATGACGAATACAAACCCTTTCTAGTATATGCTCATTCATTTTTAAAAAAACACGAATAAAATTCGTGTTTTTTTAAGCTTTAGTCGTTGATTCAGAAGTACTTCCAGCTGGTATCGGATCTACCTTGTAACTTCCTTTATTGAACCAAGGGAAAAATACGGTACCTAACAGAATAGCTAGAACAATTTCCTGCATTATTTTCATGATAATACCGCCTGCTTGCTGATCTTGCAATATTGTTAACGGTGAAAACATTTCGGGACCTGAAATCGTTGAAGTAATCCCGCTTAATACATCACCTGGTACACACAAACTCATCGCTTGAATCCAAGCTCCACTTGCAGTATAAGCGTCGTATAGTGGGTGTTCTGCAAAAATAATTAGTGCACAAGCAGGTGTTATAAGCAGTCCATTAGCAAGGAGATAAGCCATCTTAACTAATGGAGGCATCTTTTCAAATTCTTTAAGTGGCTCTAAAATAGGCAGCCACATAATAAAAGCAGCAATTAAAATGACTAAAGAAATGGCCGTATGGCTAATTTGCGATGTCTTTGAAAAATCAAATATAAATGGAATGTGATAAAAAGAGAATAAACCACAAAACAATACGATCGAAATAAGCGGCTTTGTCAAGAATTGAAGAACAGGTTTAACCACTGGCCTTCGAACGATTTTTTTCCATACCCAAGTTGGTATACCTTGTATAATAAAAATTGGAAACACAAAATAATAAATTGCCATTTGGATCATGTGTGCAGTTAACATAATATGTGTTAGCAAATCAACAGGTGAACCTTTAACGATATAAAGAAGAACTAAAGCCGAATAGAAAAAGCTTTGCTGTTTAATGGACGGCTTTTCACCACCGCCAAATTTATGACGATATGGACCTGTAATGAGATAATATATAAGAGCGAGTCCAATTATAAACATCATAAAGTATGGACTCCATAAAGCACGAAATCCAAAGATTTGTAGTTGTAGCCACATAAGAATTCCTCCATGTTAAGGATAATTATTTATATTATACCGCATTTTTAGTAATAACAAGCGCTAAACATATGACAATTTTAACACAAATTGAACACATTCCACCACTAAATATCGCTTGGTATGGGGATTCTGAAAATTAACGAATTGATGTTACTACCTCACTATCTCCCTGTTTAACTGAAAAACAACATTTCTAACTCTCGATAGACTATTTGCTCCAAATTTGTAAAAGAATTCGAGACAAATAATACTTATTTTAGCAGGCTTTGCATTAGAAATGCATAGGCCGCCACCAGTTGGCTCTTCCTATCTTATCCCTTTCAATTTTCATTGTCCGGTAAGAAGGTTTACTAACCTCCTATTCACTAGGGCACAACCCTTCCTGTTCATAGAGGTAGTTTATTTCTCAAAAAAAAGAAGACCGGAATAACTGTCCGATCTCCTTTATATATTTTACCACCAAGTGATAAGTCCTAAACCACCCAGCGTTAATAGTGCTGCCCATACACCACCATAAATCAGTGTTGCAGGCATTGCATGGCCTTTATCTTTCATGTGCATGAAATAATAAAATTGAAATCCAACTTGAACAACTGCCATGATTACAATGATAGGGATGAGAAACATTTTGTCCACTGATTCTGTTGCAACAATACCAAATGCAATCAATGTAAAAGCAATCATCGATGCAAATGCGATTAGTTGTTTTTTCATTTCATCCTTATTTTTTTTCTTTTGATACGCTTTAACAGTTGAGTTAGTACTTGTATTTTCCGGCATGTATTAACCCACCTTTCCCATTAAGTATACAACAGTAAAGATGAATACCCAGATGACATCAATAAAGTGCCAATACAAACTGAAAGTGTTAAACTTAGGTGCATTATAAAGATTCAAACCTCTTTTAGCATTACGTATTAACAATGAAATAACCCAGC
The DNA here is from genome assembly GCF_000709085.1 of Virgibacillus alimentarius. Lineage (GTDB taxonomy): Bacteria > Bacillota > Bacilli > Bacillales > Amphibacillaceae > Virgibacillus_B > Virgibacillus_B alimentarius. The sequence continues at coordinate 21,631 of NZ_JFBD01000031.1, forward strand.
ATAGACCAAATAGTACGTGGCCACCATGGAAACCAACTAACGTATAGAAAGCTGACCCAAATGCCGAAGATCGGAATGTAAATCCGTATTCTGTGATATAGTGTGCAAACTCATAAATTTCACAAGCTAAAAATCCTACACCAAGTAATGCGGTAATCCCTAGCCATAGCACCATTTTGCTATAGTCATTGTTTTTCATGTGATACATTGCATAAACACTCGTTAGTGAACTTGTTAATAACAGCATTGTCATAACAAAGACAAGACCTAAGCCAAATATCTCATCGGACGCTGGTCCATCGGCAGTTGAATTTCTAAGTGCTAGATAAGTTCCAAATAAACTAGCAAATAGAACTGCTTCACCGCCAAGGAAGAACCATAGTCCCATAAATTTATTTTTACCTTCCAGGGTGGCTTTTTCCGGATCTTGTGGCATTGTTTCAGGATTCAAGGAATGATCGTGACTCATATTAGTCAGCCTCCCTTTCAAGTTCTTCTTTTGGAATATGGTGTCCATGATCATCTTTAAATGACCTTACTACCATACAGCCTAATGCAAAAGCCATACCGCCATATAAAGCTAAATACCATGCTGAATGATCAACTTGATAGATAAAACCAAATCCAGCGATAAAGAATCCAAGTGACATTAAAAATGGCAGGATAGAGCCATTTGGCATATGAATATCTCCTAATGGTTCTGCAGGAGTCATCTTCCCATTTCCTTCCATTTTTTCAATCCACAATGGATCTAAACCACGAGTAAGCGGCAATTGTGCAAAGTTATAATGTGGAGGTGGTGATGATGCTGTAGCCCACTCCAATGTACGTCCATCGTATGGATCGGGTGATGGTCTTTCTCCTTTAGCTGCTGTGTAAAAAATATTAATAATAAACACGATAACAGCAAAGGACATAAAGAAGGCTCCTATCGTACTGATCAGGTTTCCTAAATCAAGGCCTTGATCTTCAAGGAATACCCAGTAACGACGAGGCATCCCCATCAATCCTAGGAAATGCTGAATAAAGAATGTCATGTGGAAACCAATAAAGAATGTCCAGAATGTTAATTTACCCATGCCTTCATGTAAAATTCTTCCGAACATCACCGGCCACCAGTAATGCAAACCACAGAAGATACCAAATACAGTACCACCAACGATTACGTAGTGGAAATGCGCGATAACAAAGTAGGTATCGTGATACTGATAGTCTGCAACAGCAGAACCTAGCATAACACCTGTCATACCACCAATTGTAAATGATGGAATAAATCCTAGTGCCCATAACATTGCGGAGTTGATTGTAATGCTTCCACCCCACATTGTTGCCAGCCAGTTAAAGATTTTAATACCTGTTGGCACAGCGATAGCCATTGTTGCAATCGCAAAAATAGAGTTTGCTACAGGGCCAAGACCGACTGTAAACATATGGTGCGCCCAAACCATAAATCCTAAGAAAGCAATTAACATTGTAGCAAAAACCATTGCTGTATAACCAAATAGACGTTTCTTAGAAAATGTTGAAAACACATCACTAAATAGACCAAATAAAGGTAATATCAAAATATACACTTCAGGGTGTCCAAATATCCAGAATAAATGCTGCCAGATAATGGTATTACCACCTAAAGCTACGTCAAAAAATGCAGAACCAAACATACGGTCAAACATTAATAAAAATAGGTTTACAGTTAAAGCTGGAAAAGCAAATAAGATTAACACACTTGTAATAAATGTAGCCCATGCAAACAAAGGCATACGCATATAAGTCATTCCTGGCGCACGCATATTAACTATAGTAGCTAAAAAGTTAATACCCCCCATTAAGGTTCCGGCACCAGCTATTTGCAACCCGGCAACGTAAAAGTCAACACCATGTCCAGGTGAATCTATGGCCAGCGAGGCATACGATGTCCACCCTGCATCAGGTGCGCCCCCTAAAAACCAACTACAATTTAGTAGAAGTCCACCGAACATAAACAACCAAAATCCTAATGAGTTTAGGAATGGAAATGATACATCACGTGCACCTATCTGTAAAGGCATTATAGCATTCATCAACCCTAGCAATATGGGCATCGCTGCCAAAAATATCATTGTAGTACCATGCATCGTGATCATTTCATTATAAAATCCTGCACTGATAAAATCGTTTTCAGGCTTAATCAGCTGAATACGGATAATAACAGCTTCCAGACCACCAAGTATGAAGAAGAAGCCTCCGCCAATTAAATATAAATGAGCTATTTTTTTGTGGTCAATTGTTGTTAAATAGTCCCATAAAACAGCGCCAACACTTCTTTTTTGTGTAGCTGTTACACTCACGACTTATACCTCCCTTTAACATCTTGCATCCCAATAATTATTTTAGACCGCCTGCACTATCAGGTGTTACTTCAGACGGCTGCAATTGCATGAGATACTCCGCAATTTTATCTGCCTCATCCTCTGATAAATCAGGATAGTTACCTGTCATTTTATTACCAGGTTTTATAGATTCAGGATCCATAATCCAATCAACTAAGTTTTCTTTTGTCGGATCTAAAAATCCCGCGAATTTTGTACGGTCACCAAAGTTTGTTAAGTTTGGTCCAACTTGAGCTGGTGAAGATCCGATAGCATGACAACCCATACAGTTATTTTCTTCAAATAGTTCTTTTCCTTCTTGAGCAACAGCACTTTCCGGCTCTGCTTCTGGATCTACATCTTTCATATCAGCTATCCATTGGTCATATTCCTCAGGGCTTACAACGATTACTTTAAAGTCCATTAATGAATGTGATGGACCACATAGTTCAGCACACTTTCCCCAATAAACGCCTTCTTCATAAGCTTCAATATACATTGTATTTTCGTTATCGACGTTGACGTCCATTTTTCCAGAAATACTTGGCACCCAGAAAGAATGCGTAACATCAGAAGCTATCATGTTTAAATAAACTCTTTCTCCTTGAGGTATATATAAGTCCTGACTTGTTTGAAAGCCCTCATCCTTATAATCAAAATGCCACCAATACTGGTTACCTGTCACATCAATATTAATGTGTTCGTCTGCTTCTGAAGTGTCTGACAGGGTAAAGCTATGGATAACTGTTGGTACAGCCATGATTATAACTAAGATAATCGGAATAACTGTCCAAATGGTTTCAAGGGTCTGGTTACCTTCTACTTGTTTTGGTATAAAATCTTCCTGCCCCTTCTTTTTACGAAATCGCAATAAGACAATTACATAGGTAATTATGACCGCTAAGAATACAAATGTCATAACTACAGTGGTCAGAATAATCAAATTAAAGGATACTTCTGAACCATAGCCTTTAGGCACAAGTGCCGTTAAATTGTCTTTACCACAGCCAGATAAAAATAATGCTAATGAGCTAAGTAAAGCCAAAGCTTTAATTTTTCCCATCCAACCTTTCATGTATTTGTACCTCTCTTTCTCTTGGTTTCTTCCTTATATATGAATATATTATTAAGGACAATGTAACTATAGAAGAAGTTAAATCGTTACGATTACCATCACCAAAAATAAAATGGTTAGATAGTTTGATGAGTAAATAAGAATCATATTGACCCATTTCATGTCATTTTTCATGAAAAACCCACTTATCCCCATGATTAACCAACCAACATTCAAAATAGTTGCGACTATCAAAAATGTTGTCCCTAATAAGATAAGTATAAAGGTATAGGAAGCATGCATGCAATCTAAATAACAATTTATTTGATCGTTACTTTAAAACCATACACAGCCGTAACATCGGCACACCTGCATCCCTATATTCTTCACATTTTTTCATAGCTAATGCAAGAAAATGGGGTATTTACCAAATAAACATGATTATAAATAAGACATTCCCCACGATATGTGATGTGGGATCCACTGCAAATCAGCCTAACAAGGCAACGGTTATTGACAACAGTTGTTTAAACAGTAAAAGATATAATCCAATTCCAGTGGTTGTAAATACTAGCCAGTAACGCAGTATTCAATGAAATACTTCTAGTAACTTTAGGACGTGAACTTGTTCTAGTCAAAACAGGTTCAATATAGGCAGCATACCAATCATGAAAAATACTCCCTCCTACTATAACAAATGCACTTCCTATCATCGCTAATATGAATATATCCCATTTTGCTACAAATGTCGAATTTGTAAGATAAAATGCTAGGCAAAAACAAGTAAGTACAGTGATAAAATTAGAATTAACAATTCCGATTTTATTAAGAGCTTTTAAATTTGTAGTGAATGAGGGGGTTTTTCTTTGATTAGAGGAACATTACTCACCAACTGTGAGCTTGTTGTCTCTAATTCCTTCACTTTTAATTTCCTCCCTTCTGATCCCCGATAAAAAAGGCAGCAGTTTATGCATTTGAATAAAGTATTCAATAATACCATAATCTTCCCTAAATCAATCCGCTTTAGTCCTAATTTTATCAAGGATTTATATTACAATCCACTTTAATGCCATCTAGCTCTATTCTACATAAATTTTTCACTTTTATTGTGACAAATTCATGAATTTAATGTTAACTTTTACATCATTACTGAAAATAATCATTAAGGTATGTAGTCATCCTAAAAATTGGCATAGTGATGTATAGAAAAGAAAATATCCCCTACAATATTTCTAGCAAACAAAACACAACAATGCAAGAAGAATTTATTTTTTATGGAACAACAGTAAAAAGTGCTGATAATCTAACAAATTTGTGTCATTTATTTATTTAAACCGTATTTCGTTGCTTTATAGCTGTACAAAATATTATTATTAAAGTATCATGATTTTGTCTTAAAGAAGTTACACGCAAATCTTGCACATGTATTAGCGGAAATTCTTTCTAATAATGAAAAAGTGAGGATATAAAATGATTAAAACGTTAAAATGGTTATCTGTAGTGTCAACTATTGGAATGATATTTATTTTACTCGGTGGCGCACTAGTTACGAAAACAGAATCTGGTGCGGGTTGTGGAAAAAGCTGGCCACTTTGTCATGGGCAATTTATACCTTCAGAAATAACAACTGAACTTGTTATAGAACTTAGTCATAGGTTAGTTTCTGGTATTGTAGGAATATCAGTGCTGGCTTTGGCCTACCTATCCTGGAAACATATCGGGCATATTCGTGAAGTGAAATTATTATCATTTTTATCTGTTTTCTTTTTAGTATTACAAGGTTTAATTGGTGCAGCGGCAGTAATGTGGGGACAATCTGACTTTGTATTAGCTGCACATTTTGGTATATCGCTTATATCCTTTGCTGCAATATTCTTGCTTATGTTATTAATTTTTGAATTGGATAAAAAGCTTGATACCTCATCATTATTCATTCAAAAGAAACATAGGGTCGAAATCTATCTATTAACAGCCTATACCATTATGGTTGTTTATACAGGAGCTCTGGTAAGACATGCAAAAGCGGAACTTGTTTGTGGAAATTGGCCTTTTTGCGTTAACAGTTTCCCATTTGGCATTAGCGATTATAGCTTTTCCCAATGGATACACATGGGACATCGCCTGGCGGCTGGATTACTTTTTATATGGACAGTTTCATTATTTATAAGAGTCATTAAACATTATAAGCATAACAAAGTTATGTTTTGGGGCTGGGTAACCATTGTATCGCTCATAAGTTTACAAGTGTTTTTTGGAGCCATGATTGTGTTTACCATGTTGAATCTAGGTATAGCGTTGCTTCATGCGTTTGTTATATCTTGTTACTTTGCTATGCTAAGCTATTTTATTATGCTTTCTACAAGAAGTGCTAAATATGAAAAAGAAAAAAGTATGGGGATTATCAATCAAAAGAATCCTGCAAAAACGAAACTTGACCCTATTGCATTTCAAGCCAATAAAAACAGGTAGTAGAATCACTTTCTACTACCTGTTTTTTGTACTATCTTAACCTATTCAAATTCAATTAATAAGTCGTTTACTTCAATCGGATCTCCGTTATTAACATGGATGTTCTTTATTACTCCTGCAAACGGCGCCTGAACCGTTGTTTCCATTTTCATTGCTTCTGTAATTAATAAGTGGTCCCCTTTTTGTACTCGGTCGCCTTTCTTGCATATTGCTTTGATAACAGTTCCTGGCATCGTTGCCCCAATATGCTTCTCATTATCAGCATCTGCTTTTGGCTTCGTTTCTATTTGTGATTTTATACTTTCATCTTTAACTACTACTTCCCTTGATTGTCCATTAAGTTCAAAGTAAACCACACGGGTTCCATCTAATTGTGGCTCAGAAATGGAAACTAATTTAACAAATAACGTCTTCCCTTGCTCAATTTCCACTTCAATTTCTTCCCCTAATTCCATTCCGTAAAAGAATGTCGGTGTATTAAGTGTAGAAATATCGCCGTATGAATCATAAAATTTATTATAATCCATAAAGACTTTCGGGTACAGGGCGCTAGCAATGATGTCGAAGCTAGTAACTTGACGATCAAGCGTTTTAAATAGCGTTTCTTTCAGTTGCGTAAAATCAATTGGATCCAGTAATTCCCCAGGACGAACTTTTATCGGTTCTTTCCCTTTTAAAATAATACGTTGAAGTTCTTGTGGGAAGCCTTGATATGGCTGTCCAATATATCCTTGGAAAAACTCAATAACAGATGCAGGGAAGTCGATGGATTCTCCGCGTTCATAGATATCATCTTCGGTTAAGTTATTTTGTACCATAAACAAAGCCATGTCCCCAACAACTTTCGATGACGGTGTTACCTTAACAATATCACCAAACATATCATTGACTTGACGGAACATCGATTTTACTTCATTCCAGCGTTCTTCCAGTCCCACTGCTTTCGCTTGTTGCTGTAGATTACTATACTGTCCGCCAGGCATTTCATGCTCATATATTTCCGTATGTGGAGCATTCATACCACTTTCAAAGTCTTGATAGTATGCTCTTACTCCTTCCCAATACCTGGATAATTTTTCATAAGCGTTAATACTTACTTTTGGCTGACGCTTTTTTCCTTCCAGTGCATGATAGAGTGTTTGGGAACTTGGCTGTGATGTTAATCCAGCCATTGCTCCACAAGCTACGTCAACTGCATCCACTCCTGCATCAACGGCGCGTGTGTACGTTAAAATACCATTGCCGCTTGTATCATGCGTGTGCAAATGAACAGGGATATCTAGTGTTTCCTTTAAGCTTGATATTAATTGATATGCCGCTTCAGGTTTCATAAGACCCGCCATATCTTTAATTCCGAGTATATGTGCGCCAGATGCTTCGAGTTCTTTAGCTAAATTGGTATAATAAGCTAAATCATACTTCGATCTGCTAGAATCTAAAATATCTCCTGTATAACACATAGTAGCTTCTGCTATTTTATTATTATCTCTTACAGCTTGAATAGCTGGTCTCATACCATCTATCCAATTCAGACTATCGAAAATTCTAAAAACATCGATTCCAGCTTCCGCACTTTTTTCAACAAATTGATTAATCAAGTTATCCGGATAGTTTTTGTAGCCAACCGCATTGCTTGCTCGAAGCAGCATTTGCAAAAGTACATTTGGCATTTTTTCCCGCATTTTTAACAATCTTTCCCATGGATCTTCCTTTAAAAAGCGATAAGCTACATCAAACGTAGCTCCTCCCCACATTTCTACTGAAAAAAGATTAGGTAGTAAACGCGCAGTAGGTTCAGCTATTTTAAGCAAATCTTTTGTACGTACTCTTGTAGCTAAGAGTGATTGATGTGCATCTCGAAATGTGGTATCTGTAAGCATTACTTCATTTTGCTCTTTCAGCCATTTTGCCAATCCGTCAGGCCCATGCTGTTCTAATATTTGCTTCGTTCCTGCTGGGATTTCTTCGGATTGTGAAATCTTAGGAACTTGCGGTGTTAAAAATGTAGGCTTCTTCTTTTTCTTAATGCCATCAAATCCGTTTATGGTTGTGTTTGCAATATACGTGAGCATTTTTGTTCCGCGGTCTTTCCTTTTTGGAAAAACAAATAATTCAGGTGTCTGATCAATAAATGTTGTATTGTATTCTCCTGACATAAATTGTTCATGAAGAATAACATTTTCTAGAAACGGTATATTCGTTTTGATTCCGCGAATACGAAATTCTTTTAAGTTTCGAACCATTTTACTAGCAGCTTGGTCAAATGTTAATGCCCATGTAGAAACCTTTACAAGCAACGAATCATAGTATGGTGAAATAACCGAACCTTGGTAGCCGTTTCCAGCATCTAATCGTACTCCAAAGCCTCCACCTGTGCGGTAAGCCATAATTTTACCAGTATCGGGCATAAAATTATTTAATGGATCCTCTGTTGTTACCCTTGATTGTATCGCATACCCAATACAGGAGATATCATCTTGCTGCGGGATACCTACTAATGGGTCATGTATATTTAATCCATCTGCAATTTTAATTTGCGTTTGTACAATGTCGACACCGGTAATCATTTCCGTGATTGTATGCTCAACTTGAACTCTCGGGTTAACTTCAATAAAGTAAAATGTATCTTCACTTACTAAGAATTCCACTGTACCAGCGTTGATGTACTCAACATTTTTCATTAGTTCAACGGCGGCATTACAAATATCCATTCGAAGTTCTTCTGATAAAGAGACACTTGGTGCAACTTCTACTACTTTTTGATGTCTTCTTTGCACAGAACAATCTCTTTCAAATAAATGAACAATATTCCCTTGTTTATCACCCATAATTTGTACTTCAATATGTTTTGGATTTTCAATTAGCTTCTCTACATAAACTTCATCATTACCAAATGCTGCTTTTGCCTCCGACTTAGCACGTTCATAAGCTTCCTTAAGTCCTTTTTCACTGCGGACAATACGCATCCCGCGTCCGCCACCGCCGAGAGAGGCTTTTATAATAATTGGGTATCCATGTTCTCTTCCGAATGCTTCTACTTCTGAAAGAGACGATACTGGTCCATCCGAACCTGGGATAACAGGAAGTCCGGCATTTACAGCCTGTGTACGTGCTTTCACTTTATCGCCAAACATATTTAAGTGCTCACTCGTAGGACCGATGAATATAATCCCTTCCTCTTCACAGCGTTTGGCAAAATGTATATTTTCTGATAGAAACCCATAGCCTGGATGGATTGCATCAACGCCTACATTTTTAGCAAGCTCAATAATACCTTCAATATCTAAATAAGCGTCAATCGGCTTTTTATCTTCCCCTATTAAATAAGATTCATCTGCTTTATAGCGGTGATAAGATCCTGTATCTTCTTTTGAGTAAATTGCCACAGTACGTATATTGAGCTCTGTACAAGCCCGAAACACTCGTATTGCAATTTCTCCCCGATTTGCAACTAATACTTTCTGAATTTGATTTAACTTGACCATGGTCTTCCTCCTCTATAATTAAGTACATTTTTCTCTAATCCGGGTTGTTCTTTGACTGTTTCTGGCTGTTGTCTTTCTTCATTCACTGATTTAGCAATGTTATTTAAAATTCCCATTGAAATTAGCAGTATTAACAGTGAAGATCCTCCGTAACTGATGAATGGTAGTGTTACACCAGTAATCGGAAGCACGCCGCTGATAGCGCCCAAATTAATAAATGCTTGTATACCTACCATTGAGGAAATTCCAATGGCTAATAGTGCACCGAAACTATCTTTGCATTTGTTAGCGATAAAAAGCCCTCGAAGAACAATTGTTGCTAGCATACCAATAACAATTACAACACCAACAAATCCCAATTCTTCAGAGATAATCGCCATGATAAAGTCGGTATGAGCTTCCATGAGATAACCAAGTTTTTGTACGCTTTGCCCCAACCCCTCTCCTGTTAAGCCTCCAACACCAATTGCTATGTAAGATTGTATCAAATGATAACCACCTGTTTCTGGGGCTTCAAACGGCTCATACGCGCCCGTGAAACGGTCAATTCTTGTATCGGTTACCATATTTGGTAAGGCGATCGCTAACACAATTAATCCAATGGCCACAAGAATGAATAAATGTTTAAAACGTATTCCTGAGCTGAAAATAATCGTGCATGCAATTAAAAAGATGATAAATGCTGTTCCTATGTCTGGTTGTAAGACAATAAGCCCTAGCATCAAACCTGTTAAAATTAATGGCGGCAGGACACCCTTATTAAATTCGTCGATATAGGATTGCTTTTTTGAATACACTGATGCCAGATACATAATAAGACCTAATTTTGCAAACTCTGCAGGCTGCAGATGAATCGGTCCCAGCTGAAACCAAGACTTGGCATTATTTCGAACTTCACCAAAGAGCAATACTCCCACCAATAAAACTATAATAACTAAAATAATAGGCTTGATTAACCTTTGATAGTATTTATAAGGAAATAGTGCACAAAAAGCAAATCCAACTAGACCGAGCATAAACCATTGCAATTGTTTAAAAAGATAATGGGTGCTTTCAAAACCTTCTACAACTGCTGATACCATACTAGCGCTATAGATCATGACCGTGCCAAAAGCCGTTAAAAGGATAGGAGTTATGATCAACGTAAAATCATAATCTTTTAATTTCTTCATCATCTTCATCATCTTACTTCTCCCCACCATATTTATTTCGCCTGTAAAGATGAAAAGAAATTTTTGATAGTATATCATATTTTGCAAAATTGCGTAACTAATTGCAAAAATCCCTCATCTTTTTTTATGCTTTTTAGCTATTTTTAAACAAAAAAACCTTGCCAAATGTTATGTCGGCAAAGTTTTGCTAAGAGGTTTGTTAACCTAACACATGAACACAAAAGTTTATTTTGAATTTTGCGCTGCTTCATGTAGTATATTGAGTTGCCTCTCTAAATTTTCGAGAAGTGCTTTACCTTCATTTTCGCTGATTAAATTCAAACGGATTGCAAAATCAATTTCTCTTGACAGTCCAAACATTTGCGTGTCCAAAACCTCTTCATATAAAGGGCATTGCGGCATTGTTAAATTTGTAATTTGAACTTCTATAAGACGTAAAATTTTATCAGCATCTGCCTTAAGAAGGGCATAGGCTTTTTCACGATGATCTATTGTCATCTCTGGCATCACTTAGTATCCCCTCCACATAAAAGACGTTCTACTATCTTTATACTATCGTTTGAGAGTGAAAAATGCAAACAAAATTACAGTTATTAATCATTTTTTATACGAGAATCGTTTAACCAATCTCTATTTTAAAACTCGTGAAAAATAACTTTATATCTGCTATCCTTAATAAAGGAAATATAGAGAGGTGAAAAAATGATTATACAATTGACTGGAAATGTTACATATCCTATTACACTAGATCCGACTGTATGGATTTTTGATGATAGAAAAATTTTACTTGAGGATGCATTTTCCAAAAATAAAACGGACATTGAATCTGTAGAGGCTGATGAATTAGAAAAGGCTGCCGAAAGATGGAGCAGAGAAATTTATCAGCAAAAAATCAAACCGCCAATTAATAAAAGTATTTCACGATTAGAAGGAAAAAAAATCCTAACAAATTCTTATGTGATGCCAATTAATGACTTTATTAATCACGCAGAGGTTAAACCAGATGCAAAAAATGCTACATTAGTTACAAAAAATGAGGAAGTGAACATCTCACTTGATGAACTAAGAAATTGCTACTTAATGTTTGCATATAATGGGAAACCCCTAAAAGAGGATGGACCTGTCTACTTCTATTACGGGGATGGGTCAAATAAAGATGCTCCAATAAAGGAAGTCCAAAAAATTATTGTGAATTAATGTTTTAAAAAGAGCTGCTACAATAAAAAAATTGTAGCAGCTCTTTTTGTATAAATTAGCTTAATTTAACCAAAATATATAGAAAGATTGCATTCTTTTTTTAGTTAAAGGAGGGTTGTAAAATGCATTTACGGACCACTTTATTTTTACTGATTAGCTTACTAATAATAACCGGGTGTCAGAAAACAAAAGATGATGCTCTGCCTGAAACAGATAATCAAGATAGGTTTGTTCAAGTTGAAAATACAGACCAAGAAGAAAAAAATAATATGAGTAATGAACAAATCGCTAATCATTTAGCAAATGTTGCAAGTGATGTGCCAAACGTTGAAGATGCAGCAGCCGTTGTAGCAGGTCCATATGCTGTTGTTGGAATTGATGTCGACCGAAAATCAAACCGTTCGAGAGTAGGCACTATTAAATATTCCGTAACAGAAGCCTTACAACAAGATCGATATGGGAAAACAGCTGTTGTAGTGGCAGATGCTGACGGAACGGAAAGAATTCGCGGTATGGCTGATAAAATACAACAAGGATATCCTGTACAAGGGATTATGGATGAACTATCGGCAATTGTAGGCAGATATATGCCTGACTTTCCTACTAATGATAATAAGCCACGGGATCCTGATCAAAACAAAGATGTTATTCCAAACAAAGATGAAGACAAATTAGACGAAATCGAAGAAGAACAATCGAATGAACATAAAGAGAACAAATAAAGAAAAAAGATGTTTCCAGTGTGAAAAGGAAACATCTTTTTTCTTTTACTTATTATTTTCTTTTACGGCAATATTTTCTTTTACTTCGTTATAATAATTAACACCAAACTGAGAACCTTCGGAAACCATTTTAGCATTTTGCAGTTGTGCCAAATCTTGGTTATTGGTTTGATCTGGCCGCCCAGCATCTTCTAAAGTGCTACCTAAACTGAATTCATTCGTGTTTTTCACACTTTTAAGTAAGGATTTTAGATTAGTCTTCAGCTTCTGTCTATTTTTTTTATTTATTAATAAATAACCTGCTGCACTTGCTCCTATTGCGGATAATAGATAACGTTTCTTCATAAAGTCGTCCGTCCTTTCCCTTTACCATTTACTTTTATATTTCCCCATTACCCGTTTTATAAAACATGATATACATGCTTTATTCAGATATGTTATAGTATTAACAGCATCTTCCGTTTGAGGTGACAATATGAAAGTAAAATGTGTTTTATGTGACACGATTGAAGAACTAGAAAACAGTTCATTACACGCAAAAAGGCTTCGAAACAGTAAGCTGCGAATGTATTTATGCAATTCTTGCTATGAACGAATCGCTCAAAGAACCAAAGAACGCCACGAGACTGGAAATTTTCATTTGTACAAAGAAAACAAACAAGATGATGACATTATATAAAAAAATCCCTATCAATCGTTGATGGGGATTTTTGCCTTATTGTGTATTCGCTTTTCGTTTTCTCTCCCTATGGAGCCGGAATCGATAAATTCCTAATACGATCGAAATGATAATCAAACTTTCTGTAATCGGTAGTTCGGCAATACTGCTGAAAAGAGTGATAATAAAAACGCCAACCACAAGCATGATATATACAAATATGCTTTTTAAAAGCGGCAATTTTCGGGCAAATCCTAATTTATATGCTATAATTCCAAATATTAAATTCAATACATAAAAGATGTTAAATGTATTTTCCGTACCATAGTTTTCAACAATATAATCAAAAAGAATACTAAAATTTGAACCCATTCGTCTCCCCCATTGACTAAACATAATCTTTCCATTCCTATCATACTAAATCTTGCTTACCTATGCTAGTTAAAGATATGTCAATTTTGTATAAAAAAATAAAATGGTATATACTATTCACTGTTAGAAAATAGAGGTGACATTATGAAAAAAATTAATGTTCCCATGCTATTGTTAGCTACTTTAGTAATATTAATGTTTGTAGCAGTTGGTGTTGCGATCGCTTTTCGTAATATCTGGCTCGTTCTATTATTCTTACTATTAGGTTTTGCAATAATGGGATTTGGATTATCTTTAAAGAAAAAGAAAAAGTGACTCATCCTTTCTGGAGTCACTTTTTCCCTTTTTTAATATATTCTTCTACAATTTTTTCCCCAAGTTTTGGAGAACATGCGAAGATCGAATTTTTTTCTAATAGCTGAACGCTATTGCCATCAATCGTTGTAGTCCTTCCTCCAACTTCTTTAAGAAGAATGATTCCTGCCCCTATATCCCATGGAGCTAAACGCATGGACAAATAACCATCTATAATTCCTTCAGCAACATATGCAAACTCTAAAGCTGCAGATCCATATGTTCTCGTACCGCGCACTCTCTTCACCAAGTCCTGCATGACGTGTTCATCAACCAGGCGGTTTTTAGTCAGCCAAAAGTGATTTAGTACGAGTATTGCATCTTCTAAAGCTACGTTTTCGTTCACAGGGCCTAACTTTACATCATTTTTATATGCACCTTCACCTTTTTTCGCACTGTATAATACATCAGACATCACGTCATAAATGAAACCGATCTCTCCAATTCCATCCTGGTAAATCCCTAAAGAAATTGCGAAGTTTCTTTTTTGATGAACAAAGTTCATTGTCCCATCAATCGGATCCAGTATCCAAACAATGCCGTCTAATGAGGATAAATCATCGCCAAATCCTTCTTCACTTAATATGAAATGATTTGGGTATGTCTTTTTTATTTTGGTTGAAAAATATTGCTCCGTTTCTTTATCCATCGTGGTTACAAGATCGTTTGGATTTGATTTTGTATCGATTGTTAAAGGTTCATTTATATTATTTCTAATATATGCCCCTGCTTCTAAAACCCATTCTTTTGCATGATTAAAAAGGCTTTCACGAAATGATTTATCCATTATCTATCCTCCATTTCTATATATATTAATATACTAACAAATTGGAGGTATAGAGTCATTCTTTTACACATTGAAAAAATAAAAATGACCTTCGTATGATTCATCAATGAGAAACAGATGCTATACTCGGGTCATTAGCGCATTCCTATTCATTTTCAGCTTCTAGCAATTGTAGACGTAATTGTTCAAGTCGTTCTTTTGCTTTTATAATTTGTACCTTATCATCTGCTTGTAAAGCATCAAATAGTGTAACAAGTTCATAATCAATTTCTAATTTGACAACCGGGAGTTTCTCTTGTGCTTCTTTTCGCCTTAATGCGCTCATTACATATTTCACAATATCCACACCCTTTCAAATAGATTTTTGTCTAACTTTTTTTATGCTATACTTAATGTTGCGAAAAATAATTTTTAGTAATTCGTTTAATTATTTTATAATGTTCCCAAAAGCAATTCGTTTAAAACATTAAATAAATTAATAGTATACCTCTCTAAGAGTTGTATAGAGCTTGACTAAAATATACCCTATACTTAATAATTATTATAATCTCAAAAGGAAAATACGTGATAAAATGAAAGGGTGTTAAACGTGGATTTTAATGGCTTTACCAAAGAGGATTTTGATACATTTTTAATTGATGGCTTAGAAAATAGGATGGAAGCAATTCAAACTCGTATTCAGCCTAAATTCCGTGAAATAGGCAACTATTTAACAGATTATTTATCTGTACAACTGGGCAATGAAGTATTTCTGCATATTGCAAAACACGCCAGAAGAAAAGTGAACCCACCAAATGATACATGGCTGGCCATTGCCGATAATAAACGCGGCTATAAAAAACATCCACATTTTCAAGTTGGATTATTTGATGATCATGTATTTATATGGCTAGCACTAATCTATGAACTGGACTATAAAAAAGAGATCGCAAAATCATTTATCAAAAGCTTTGATAAAATAAAACAACTTCCTGAGCATTACGTTGTTTCTCTTGATCATATGAAAAAAGATTCGATAGCAATCACCGATTTAGAAATGAAACACCTAGAGCGATTTCGAGATGTAAAAAAGGCGGAGTTTCTAGTCGGACAACATCTGCCTATGAGAGATACTCGACTTCAAGATAAGGATGCTTTTTTAGATACGGCTAAACAAACGTTTCAAACATTAATTCCTTTTTATCAACAGGCTTTAGAAGCTAAATCCTAAATGGTAGTTTTGTATAAAGCAAAAGGATAAAGTTGAATACTTCTAAAAAACGAGGTTGGGGCATAACTAGCCAAAATATCTAAAAAAAGGTTTGATTTATTTTCATCATCTATGGTTGGATTTGTGTTCATGGCGGTATACTTTCTTAAGTTTACTGCCATGAACGCAAATCCTAATTCATTTTCTACCATTTCTTTACCTCTCACTGAAAAACGTATGAA
>NZ_JFBD01000032.1 GCF_000709085.1 Virgibacillus alimentarius
TGTTCCTAGATAATGGTCTTAGGATCATTTGGGACAATTCTTTTCCCCCTTGCGGATTGAACCGCATAAAAAGACTGATTTCCCAGTGTGCGCCTTGGTCTTCATACACGCAGGCTGTGCACCTTGATTTTTGAACCTAGATGTTAGTAGCTCTAGGGCTGCTTTCAATGCAAGGTAAAATTCCTTCACCGTAAATAACGATTTACCTGGCGCCACCACATTAAGAGATGAAATCGATGCCTTCGTCATCGCCGATTATATGCGTTTTGGACGCCTGCCTATGTCTGTTGTAAAAGAAGAACAGTATGTTGCTCTTCAGCAGTTAACACGGGCACGTTATCAAATCATTAGGCAAATTACACAGGAAAAGCAACGCTTTCTTCAATATTTAAGCTATAAATGTAATACCTTTACAGAAGATGTGACGTCCTCTGTGTTTGGTAAGGCCATGTTGGATCTCTTTCAAGAAAGCTATAGTTTAGAAGAACTATCCCAAATGGACTTAGAAGAATTGGCTGATTATCTACGTGTCAAGGGCAAGAATCGTTTCCCAGATGCTGAACAAGTAGCCAAATCAATTCAAAAAGCTGCGCGTTCGTCTTATAGATTAGACAAGGTTGTGGAAGATTCTATTGATGCGATTCTTGCCACGTCTATCACCTTAATTCGCACTTTTGACAAATGGCAAGTACATTCCGCTATTAAACCTTCGCTTTCACGCTTTTTGCCGGATGGTTAGCTGGTATATGGGTGCGTCCTTTTCCAAACATATTTTCACGCAACGTGTTTCCTTCATATTCCGTTCGGTAAATCCCGCGTTTTTGCAATTCCGGTATGACATCATCAACGAATTCCCGAAACGTTCCAGGGGAATACGACTGCGCAATATTAAAACCGTCCGCATCCCCAATCGTTGCCCATTCTTCAATCTGATCGGCAATTTGTTCCGGCGTCCCGATAAATTTCACCGTCCCATTTCCAAGACCATGATTCTTGATTGCTTCTCGCAATGTCCATTTTTTATTTGGATCTTTCGTGTACATATCCAAATTCCCCTGCACTGCTTCTGTTTCCATATCCTCGATATACTGATCTGGATCATAACGGGAAAAGTCTATCCCGGTGTGACCAGACAGGAGCGATGCGGTCCCCTCGTAACTGACCTGTTCCTTTAGTTCCTCATATTTCTGGTAAGCTTCCTCCTCTGTTGATCCAATAATTGGCAGGATCAATGGGAAAATAAGCACATCCTGCTTATCTCTTCCCTGCAATGTTGTCCGTCTCCGTATGTCTGCTGTATATTTTTTCAGTGCCTCTAAGGAATGGTTTTTTGTAAAAACACCTTCCGCATGTTTAGCAGCAAAATCACGGCCTCTCGGTGAAGCACCTGCTTGAAAAATAACCGGTGTCCGTTGCGGGGAAGGTTCTACTAAATGAGGGCCTGGCACATCAAAAAATTCACCTGCATGGTTGATGAGATGCACCTTCTTCGGATCCGCAAACCGATCATTTTCCCGGTCATAGATGACAGCACCATCCTCCCAGCTTTCTTCCCACAATTTATAGACCACTTCTAAAAATTCATCCGCCCGGTCATACCGAAGCTCCTTTGGCAATCGTTCGGTAAGTCCCAAATTGACAGCCTCACTTTCCAAGTAGGATGTCACCACATTCCAGGCAACCCTCCCATTTGTCATATGATCAAGCGTCGAAAGTTGCCGAGCTAGCGCATAAGGCTGTGCGTAGGTTGCTGATATGGTCGGTGCAAAACCTAAATGCTTCGTTACCGCTGCCATCGCTGAAATTGGAATAATTGGATCATGTGCCGGAAGCTGGACCGCATACTCTGCTCCGGCACGATGGCTATTTTCATAGACACTGTAGGTTCCCAGCACATCAGCGATAAACAAGGAATCAAATTTCCCTCTTTCTAGCAATTGTGCGATCTCCACCCAGTACGTTAACTGATTATGATTAACACCCCCGTCTTTCTCATGCTTCCACAGTCCAGTAGAATGTGGAGAAGGCGAATGCTGAATAAACCCGTTAAAATGAATTTGTTTACCCATGGTGAAAGCTCCTTTCAATGGGGGACCATCGCCTGTCGTACTAAACCGTTAAAGCAAAGGGGACAGTCCCTAAATGTAGTTATTTTCGATCATAAGCATTTAGTGCATTCACACTATGTGCAAACGCCGATCCGGCTTGTAAAGCAACAGCGACGAAGATTGCTTCTGCTACTTCATTGACACTCGCACCGGTTTTTTTTGCATTTTTTGTATGAAGATCAATGCAATACGCACATCCGGTGGTATGTGCAGCTGCTACAGCAATTAATTCTTTCTCTTTTTCTGTCAGTATGTTCGCTTTTAGAGCCTGTTTGTCAAAATCCGCAAAGGCCCGAAAAGCATCACCTTGTAATGCGCCAAATTCTTTTAATCGTTGAAAATAACTTGTCCGGTACAGCTCATCAGAAGATTCTCCGTCATAAGCATTTAGCGCATTCACCCCATGAGCAGCTGCGGCACCTGCCTTTAGTGCAGCGGATACGAATACCGCTTCCGCTATTTCTTCTTTGGACGCTTCCTGCTCCTTCGCATTTCCTACATGCAAATCAATGCAGTACGGGCACCCGGTAATATGTGCAACCGCAACAGCAATTAATTCTTTTACCTTTACCGTCAATGCACCTTCTGCTAGCGCCTGCTCGTTAAATGAAAAAAAGCTTTTAAAGGCTTCCGGCGCATATTCCCTTAATTCTCCAATCCGTGAAAAATATGATTTTTTGTACAAGGTATCAGTTGAATGACTCACGTGAACCCACTCCTTTTGGTATATGATCTGCATTCCACTAATTAAAACTATTATCCCCATCTTAATAATCGGTTTTGACACCATAAAATGTCCTTTTACCCTTTTCCCTAGCAAATCAGGTGCATGCATTAAAAAAACCCCTTCCGATGAGGAAGAGGTTTCATTTATCGACTACGTTCACTCATCTTTCAAGCCAATGCTTGCTGGAATTAGCACCTTGTTATCATAACGGTTGCTGCGGGATCAAAGGACCAGGTTCCTCCCCCGACTCTGGATAAGGAAATATTTTATTTAATTAGTAAGAATTGTATACCATCATACCGAATACAGAAAAATGTGTCAAGTACAAATTTTAAGGGACTGTCCCCCATCACTTTTTTACCAAATAATATGCTGCAGTCCAGGCGGTAATTGGAATAATTAGGCCAACACCAGCACCGGCTGAGAGAATGCTGATCATTTCTGCACTAAATACTTTCGAATTCACAATTTCCCCGAACGAATACGTTAAATCTTTAAACCACAAAATCAATGCCAGATAGCTTCCTAAAAAGGCAAAAAACAATGTGTTCGTATCTGCTCCAAGAACATCTCTGCCAATGCTTAGCCCAAATCGAACTAACTCTTTCCTGCTTGTTGATGGCTGATGATGAAATAGTTCCTGCATCGGCGAAACAATGGAAATAGCAATATCCGTAATCGAACCGATCGCAGTCAGTATGACCATAGCCGCTCCAACCTTGACGAAATCCACCCCAACATGGAGGGAAAATACACTGATTTCCTCAATGACCTCTTCGCCAAATCCCTGAACCTTCGCTTTGGACGTGATGAATACAATAAAAGAGATCAAAATAACAATGGTGATCATGGAAGAAATGAAGGCTGTTTTCGTTTTCATGTTCACTCCATTAATATAAAACAAATTCATACTGCAAATTGCTGTACATGCAATCAACGCTACAATAATTGGATTGACAATTGGAATGGTCATCAAAATCATGGTAATAAGAAACACGAGGAAATTTAGAAATAAGGTAAAAAAAGACCTTACCCCCTTTTTCCCGCCTACAAGCACCATTAACAAGAATAAAATAGCTGCCAGCACCACTTGTACCGTCATGATTTAGCCCTCTTTCGATTAATAAAAAAGATAGATGTATAGAGGCTTACTGGAATGGATAACACAATGCCAATCCCGCCCGCTAACGCCCTGGCTACTTCCAATGAAAGATTCATTGTCAGGGAAAATGTCAATGCCGACCCATTGTTTAAATATAAAATAAGCATCGGAATGGAACCGCTGATATAGACAAGAAGCAAAATATTCGTGATCGTTCCCATGATATCTTTTCCAATTTCCATGCCGGACGTCTGAAGTGCCTTTTTGGAAATAGCATTATTTTTTTCATAAAGCCCGAAGATTGAAGAAGTCATTGTAATCGCAATATCCATGACACCTCCTAAGGAACCAAGGAATAAACTTGCGATAAATATCACTTGATACGGACGTGTTAGGAACTGCATTTCTTCATAACGAAGACCACTTTCCGATGTGGCCCATATTACAACGGACGCAATAAGCAGCGAAAGAAATGTTCCAAGTAATGTTGCCACAATTGCCGCATATGTTTTTTCATTCAAACCATGAAGGAATAACAGCGAGATGGCAGTAAATAAAACCACACTGATACTGCATAGGAACAATAAACTGATATCCGAATTCTTCACATAGATATCCAACGCATAGGACAGGATCATGGCGTTGATTGCTAGAGCGATGATGGAAAACAGTCCCTGCCTTTTGCCGACAATAAGTAAAATCGCGACAAATACCCATGCTGCTACCAAAACATATTTATCCCGTTTCACATCGATTATCTTGCCAGTTAATGTTGCATTTTTCCCCTTGTCTGTATCCAGCGAAACAAACAAGTCATTTCCAGGCTGATAGGCCTGATCATAAGCCCCTGAAGCTGAATATTCATTCTGTAAATGGATCGTCTCTCCTTTAGCTTCCCCATTTTTCAACTTGGCTGTAATCTGTTGCGTAAATAGCTCATCTGTATTGTGGTGTTGATCCGTCACTTCGGTCTTATCTTCCTGTTTTACTTTAGTGACTTCAGCAATGGGACGATCATAAAATGCATCATTATGATTAACGAACACAACCGACACCACAAAAAGAAACGCCATAATAACATAAAAATAAATGGACCTCGACAACATCTTCTTCACCCTTCCCAAACCTGGTGCCTGTCACTTCCCGAATTTTGTCGATTTATATCGAAATTATCAAATCGAAAGGCAGCCAGATCCTAGCACGGTAGCAGATCTGTAGCTCCCCTTTTTCACAAAGACTTTGGCCTTTCCTATCAGAACTGGCACCACCTGGGGCTATCCCTACTTAATCCTGCATTTGGTGCCAAAGGAATGTTTTTTCCATAACATGTTTTCTGGCAAAAATGAGCAAGAAAACAGCAACCAATGCTTCCGCTGCAGGAAGCGCTAGCCAGATGCCAGCTGTACCAAGCATAAACGGCAGGATAAGCAGCATAAGAATCAGTAAGATAACACCTCTAAATAGGGTAATACCGATCGATGGTTTGATATTACCAATCGATTGATAATAAGTCATATAAATAAAATTGATCCCCATGAATAAATAGCCCAGGAAAAACAACTTCAAACCAGTAGTAGCAAGATCGACAATTGATTCGGACTCAATACCAAATATAGCAACAAGTTGAGTTGCCCCAAAATAACCAATGGCTAAAAATAAAAGACCAAGCGATATGCCGGTAATTTCAGCGATTTTCACTGTCTTTTTGATGCTCTCTGCCTGCTTCGCCCCGTAGTAATAACTAATCATCGGCTGAATCGTAGAAGCAATCCCGATAAACGCCAAAAACATAAACACATGCAAATAATTAATCACGGAAAAAGCAGAAAGCCCGTCCGTACCAACGTGATATTCCATCGCAATATTATAGCCAACGACAAATATTCCCATCCCTGCCTCCGATAAAAAACTCGGAAAGCCAATGGTACTAATGGATTTAATCGAACGCCAATTCCAATCCATTTTAACAAGCTTTAAATTAGAACCCTTTTTTAAAAAATGAAATGTATAAATAAGCAAACCAAAAGCGGTTGCAATAACCGTAGCTAACGCCGCTCCCTTTACTTCCAGTTCCAAAATAAAAATCATCCAGTAATTCAGCCCGATATTTAAAATAGCTGATACAACAAGCCCCATCATAGCCAGCTGCGGGTCACCATCATTCCGTACAAAAATACTTAAGACTGCTTCTAAGGATAAAATTAGCGACGAAAGGAATAAAATTCGCATATAATCCAACACATACGGCAACGTCTCCTGATTCGCTCCAAAAAAAAGCGCCAACGCTTCCAAATTTACGTAGCTAATCACCGAAACCACAACGGTAATCACAGTAATCAGCGCCATGGATAACGTAAATATTTTCCGCGCTCTATCATCATTATTTTCCCCCATAGCAATCGAATAAAGCGTTCCGCCTCCCATTCCAACAAGGAGCGCAAGAGAAATAATGACCGAAAACACTGGAACCGCAATATTCACACTAGCAAGCGCAACAGAGCCAACCCCATTCCCAACAAAAATCCCGTCCACCACCACATTCACCGACATCAACATCATGCCAAGAAGGGTAGGGATAAAATATTGAAAAAACGTCTTCGCTACAGACTGCGTTGCTAGCTTTTGATTCACACTGCCCATCTGCTTCACCCCTTATTCATCGGTTGTATGATACTGCGTTATTCTGTGTACACCTATTCTAATCTAAATGAAGAAAGAAAGTCTAGAAAGAGGGGAGGGACTTGAGGGAGACCTGTGATTTGGAGGGTTTTATTGGGGTAGCGCTTGTCTCGCTCCGCGTTTTATCAGTTTGTGTCGAATTTCGGCTTGATATAGAGGGTTCTGGCGTTCCATTTGCACCAAAAAACCATGCAGAAAAGAATCATTCGTACTCTTTTCTACATGGTTTATAAACGTTTGTTGTTCATTTTTATAATCGCATCCGCTGGTACATTAAGGCTAAGTACACTTCTTTTGTTTCCTCTTCTCTGCGGACATTATAATTCCCGCCTTTTCCAGCCGTTTTTTTATTTTCTCTTGTTTATAAAGCATTTGATTACACATTGTGCGAACACCTCTTTTATTTGTATTCCCAATGTATAAATTATGCTATTCAAAATACAAAACAAGCACTATAAAGCCATTGTAACAGGATTATTTTGGTGCTTGTTTTTGTGATTTTTTAAGTTCATGAAAGCTATCAATCCACTCTGTACGCTCCAGCATAGTCAGCGTCCCTCCCCCTGCCAAATTATCTTCCCTCAAGCATTGTTTTTGACAGAAGCTTGATTATCCTATATTGTTATGAAACAATTCAAACAACTCCTGTATAGAATGAATAGAGAAAGGGGGGAGATCACGTGAAAAGACTTTGGAAAAAATATACTGCAACGTCACTTATTTTAAAAATAACCGTTGCACTTATTTTGGGAGTCCTAACAGGCTTCATCTTTGGTGAAGACGCCGCCACAGTACTCACCCCTTTTGGTGATTTACTACTACGGCTGTTAAAATTCATGATTATTCCACTTGTCGTCTTCACGTTAATCGTGGGGGTCAATCAAACAAAAATGAGTGATCTTGGACGCATGGGCGGCAAAGTATTTCTGTATTATATCATCACTTCTGCACTCGCAATTATCGTCGGTATCACCATTGCAAGTATATTTAACCCTGGGACAAATATGTCGCTCGATACAAATGAGAACTTTGAAGTTCCGGATAATCCTGGAGTCATCAGTGTTCTGCTTCGTATTGTTCCGGAAAATATCTTCACGGCTTTTACCGAGTTAAATCTTTTGGGAATTGTGTTTACTGCCCTTGCTTTTGGAATTGCGATCTCCGCGCTCCGATCCACAGAAAAGTGGGCAGCCTCCGGGGAACTTGTCTACAACGTTGTGGAAGGATTAAATGAAGCAACTTTTAAAATAATGCATGCGGTTTTGCAATATGTTCCAATTGGTATTTTTGCCATCATTGCCAAAACGGTCGGAAATCAAGGGATGGATACCCTGCTTTCTTTAGGGGATATGGTTTTGGTATTATATATCGCTTTACTTGCTCAAGTCGTCATTTATATGCTTTTCATGCTGTTTACCAATGTATCCATTAAAGATTTCTTCTCCACAGCAAGAACGCCGATTGTAACTGCTTTTGTGACCCAAAGCAGTTCGGGTACTTTGCCATTAACTTTAGATGCAGCTAAAAATTTAAATCTGTCCAAAAGTTTATATAGCTTTAGCTTGCCTTTAGGTGCTACCGTCAATATGGATGGAGCTGCCATCCGCATTGCCATATCAGCAGTTTTTGCAGCAAACATTATTGGGGATCCTTTGACGTATACAGATATGCTCCAAGTTGTGATTGTAGGGACACTCGCCACGATTGGTACAGCAGGTGTTCCAGGTGCTGGGATTATTATGATTGCAACTGTTTTTGCACAAGTCGGCCTGCCGATCGAAGCCGTTGGACTGCTGACCGCCATTGATGCACTTGTGGGCATGGGTGCCACTGCCCTAAATGTAACAGGTGATTTAGTAGCCACCTCCGTCATTGATAAAACAGAAAAAAAGCATCAGGCAAAAACGGTTTATCCCGAGTGATCAAAGTACACCCCTACGGGTGCCTTGCATCCCAAGGGTATGTGTCTAAAAAGTAAATAACGAACTATGTCAAGGACCTTTCAATTAAAAAGTAAGACAAAATATGAAAGCAGTTGCATGGCGCGAATTCGGTATTAAAACGGACCCGTGCCATGCAACCTGCTTCATTTAAACCTTAACGAGATATTTTAATAGATTATATAATCTAGAAATATATTGTGAACCCTTACGTCAAGCTAGAACATATTTCATGAATAGCGTATCGGTTTCACGCTATAAGTCTTTCCGAGCTCACTTGGATTTTTCACCTAATAAATCAAGCAGCACAGCTTCTCTTTCGCCGCTTGTTTCATGATTTCCCTTATGGATGCGGTGCCCCCATGCAACAACCCCACTCACTTCATCAATTTTAAAATAATGTTCGTGATCCTCTTTTAATTCGCGCATATCCCCTGGCCTAAATGCAGATACATCCAGCATATAGGATCTAACAATTTCTATTTTTCTCCTATGAACCGCTATATAATTACGCTGCCCTAACGCTTCGGCCTTCTGTAATTTTTCACGTAAAAGTTCCTCTTCTGCTTGTAGCTGTTCTATTGAATATCGCTTGTAAGGATGGGCCATCGTGCACCCTCCCTTCCCTTATATTTTTGTACTCCAACTAGATTAACGGAAAAAGTTTTCCACCATCACAAACCGCTGCTAAAAGATAACCTGTTTTTCTTTTTTCCTCCTGTACGCGCTCTTATCAACACATATCGCCTCTATCATACCATATCTCTTTCACTTCTTCTTAGAAAATATTTTAATTAGGCTACACAAACGGTCCTTTGTAACAGTGCTTTTTCAAAAACTTGCAATGTCCTTTCGAATTCTCTATCTCAGTTTCAAACTCCGGTTTTCTTCTCCAATCGAGTAGGTGACTAACCATTACTTGGTTAGTCGACCTCTCACACCACCGTACGTACGGT
>NZ_JFBD01000033.1 GCF_000709085.1 Virgibacillus alimentarius
TGATTAATTCTTCCTGTTCAGGAGTTCGATTGTCCTTTTCTTCAAACGATCCAGAATCCTTGTGTTGGCGAATCCACTTATCAAAGGCAGAAGACGTTAGCTCGTATTCTTTGATAATTTCGCTCCTAGGTTTTCCGGAAGCATGAAGCTTAACAATTTGTTCTTTAAATTCTTTTGAGAAGGTTCTTCGTTTTCTTTTGTTGGCCATTTTTGATTCTCCTCCGACTTTTCTTGAACCAAGTTTATATGACCTTAACGAATCTGTCTAATTAAGTGTAGCCTATCCAGTATGATTATATTATATAATTTGTTGTATTAGTACATAGAAAAGAAGGGATTCATATGACAGAATCAACTGAAATATACAATGTGCAGCCACTGCGGACTCGGGAAGAAATTGAAGAAATGAAAGTGGCATCAAACGTGGCAATAAAGGCGTACCGAAACGCCCGGAACTGGCCGAAAGAGATGTATTGATCTTTCTGATCGGGATCAATACCGGTCTCCGGGTAAATGATTTGGTACAACTGAAAGTCGGCGACGTGAAAAATAAGGACGTGTTTTCCATTCGGGAAGGAAAAACGAATAAAAAGCGTGAAATTAATGTAGGGATGCTGCAGAAGGAAATCGAGCGCTTTACAGAAGGTAAGCGCCCCGATGAATTCCTATTTCAAAGTCAGAAAGGAACAAGCCCCATCACAACAACGCAAGTCTATCGCATTTTGGATGATGCAGCTGATTTTATGGGCCGTGATGATGTAGGAACGCATACCATGCGCAAAACATTCGGGTACCATCACTATAAACAATTTAAAGACGTGGCCATTCTTCAAGAGATTTTTAATCATGCGGCCCCGAGTATCACACGCCGTTATATCGGCATTCGGCAAGACGAGATCAATGAATCATTGAATGATTTTAGATTAGGGTGAAGCAATTCCTAGAAGAAATAAAGCGATTAATTTGTATGTTATTTATACCGCAAACGGACCATTTAGTTGCAGAATTTAAGGAGGTGACAACTTGATTAATATATCAAAAGCATTTATTTATGTAATTGCAGGCTTACTTACAGGGATCATAATTGTGAGTACAATCCGAAATGGAGAAATAAATTGGGGTCTAATCGGTGTTACAACAGCTTTATCTATTTTAACATTTCTTGCTACTTTGCTTATACGTTACGAGATAAAAAAGAATAGTTATTAAATTAACGAGGCGCAATTGCGGAATAATAAAACATCCTAAAGGCGGGGATTGCCATTAAGGCAATCCTTTTATATAAAAAGAAGTGATCAGCCGGGTTTATTTAGGCTAAAAAGTGAAGAGTTTTTAAAAATGATGATGGTCGCCCGAAATTGGCATTCAACTTTGAACAGCTGAAAAGATTTAAGTGAGGTAAAAAGTGCGCAATAACTCTAAAATAAAGGTTATCGCGCACTTTTGTTTTGCGCTATATTACGCTTTTATCGTTGTTTTTTCTTAAAGCTATTTTTGATCTGGGTATGCACAAACTCGACACAACCCCAACACAACTGAAAAAATAATGGCTATCGGGCTTGTCAACTAAAGTGTGTAAGTTATTCTAAATACTTTAACACACGATCTTTCAAGCGGTCATGAACGAGCAGCTGGTTCATCACCATCGCCCAGTTTTGGATATGGCCACCTTCCCATTTATTTTCGAGTTCTTGCACCCGTAAAAACAATACTTTTAGAAGAGCGTTCTCGTTAGGGAAGGCTCCTTTTTTCGTTACCTTTCTGAAGCTTGAATGGATGCTTTCCACCGCATTTGTTGTGTACATTATTTTGCGAATGGAGCTTCCGTAATCGTATAACTGTTCGACATGACTAAAATTTCTTGCCCATACATCTATGGCACCTGGATAGGCAGTCCATTGCTGCTTAAAGGAGTCAAAGGCACTCTGGCATGCCTTCAGGCTTGGTGCACTGTATACTTTCTTTAACGCTTTGGTGAACGATTTATAATCTTTGCTTGGCACATACTCAACGCCTCTGGCCTTGATTTCATCGAAGATCTGCATCCACTTATGCTTGCCTTAACAGTCTTTTGTCCGTAACCTTTCCTTCTGTTTCCAGTTGTTTTTTCTTTTTTTGTTGGACTGATAGCCCAAATGCGTATTGATTTCCTCCTTGAGCATGGATTCGAACATCGGCCCAAATATCTCTTTCAGTGCATTTTGCATATCTTCAACTGATTCTGGCTGATACGCTTCAATAATCTTTTTGGCTAATTCTTCGGAGTTGTACCACCAAAATAAACATCCCCCAAATCCTCCCCCTCAAACCCGCATTCCACCGTCCAGATTAAAATAAAGTTTACCTACAGAATCCCTATTTTTCCACTTTTTCGCATCAAAAATGCACGTTTTTTCACCTATTTTCCTGCTATTTTTTCACCTTTTTTTCGATTTTAAAATAAAGTTCTCTCAAATAACAGAAGGGAGAATATTGGAGAGAAGAGAACAAAGAAGAAGCTAGAAGATCGAACCATATTGAACCAGAACAGGGTTATAAACTATGAAAAGATTTTGAATTGTATTGAAAAAAGCATAAAAAATCCCGGGTTCCTATTGAAGAAAACCCGAGAGATTATTGGTTCAGACCCCAAAATCGGAAATGTTTATTTTAACGAAATTGGGGTGTGAGTCGGTAATGTTTATTTTAAATGAGAGATTTATGTTTTAATTAGACACTTTCCTTACGAGTAGTGAACAGCACTCCACATGCCCTGTCTGCGGGAACATATCCACCGGCTGCACTTCTTGTGTAGCATATCCGCCATCTTCCAGGATGCGTAAGTCGCGTGCTAGTGTGGATGGATTACAGGATACATAAACGATTCGCTTCGGCATCATGTTTATCATTGCCTTTAATAATTCCTCATCACAACCTTTTCGTGGTGGGTCAACAACGATCACATCTGGTTTTAACCCTTGTGCTGTCCACCAGGGCATCACTTTTTCTGCTTCGCCAACATAAAACGCTGCGTTTGTGATGCCGTTTATTTTTGCATTTTTCTTTGCATCGCTAATAGCTTCAGGAACGACTTCTACACCGTATACTTTCTTCGCTTTTTGTGCCAGAAATAGAGAAATGGTTCCAATCCCACAATATGCATCAATAACGACATCATTGTGATCTATATTGGCATACTCCAATGCTTGCTTATAAAGTTTTTCTGTTTGCGGAGGATTTACCTGATAAAATGATTTTGCAGATATTGCAAATTTAATATCGCCTATCATGTCGTAAATATACTCTTCTCCCCATAGGAGTTTCACTTTCTTGCCCAAAATAACATTGGTGCGTTCGTCATTAATATTTTGGATAATGGATTTCACGTGCGGATATGTCTCTGTAAGTTCCTTGATCAATTCCTTCTTATGCGGAAGTTCTTGTGTACGTGTTACTAAGACTATCATCGTTTCATTGGTTTTTTGTCCTGTTCTGACCATGACGTGCCGTAATACACCACGATGCGTTTTTTCATCATATGCTTTAATTCCAAGACTGCTTGCAATACGGCGAACCGCTTCAATTGATCGGTCATTCACCTCGTCTTGGACAACACAGGTTTCCATATCCTCAATAATGCGATGGCTTCGCTTTTGATAAAATCCGGTAATCAGTTCTCCGTCTTTCTCGCCAACAGGTATGGATACTTTATTACGATATCTCCATGGATCTTCCATACCGATGACCGGGTGAACGGGGATATGATCAAGATGAGCGATTTTGCGCATAACGTTTTTGACTTGATCTCGTTTCATTTTTAGCTGCATATCATAACTCATATGCTGTAGTTGGCAGCCCCCGCATTTATGATATACATTGCACGGCGCTTTTACGCGATCTGGGCTTGGCTTGTGGACTTTAAGCAATTTGCCAAAAGCAAAGTTTTTATTCACCTTTACCACTTTGACAGATGCAGCTTCACCTGGTAAAGCATAGGGGACAAAAAGTGGATAGCCATTTATCTTGCCAACACCGTTTCCTTCGTGTGTAAGATCCTCAAATGTGAGTGTGATTGTTTCATTCTTTTTTACAGGTGCTGTTTGCTTAGCCATTTTTATCTTCCTTTTCGACTTATGTATATGGTATTATCTTACCATAATTCTTGGGATATACGCATGTACACACAAAAAAGATAGCCTCACGTTCAGCTATCTTCCTTATTTATAAA
The DNA here is from genome assembly GCF_000709085.1 of Virgibacillus alimentarius. Classification (GTDB taxonomy): domain Bacteria; phylum Bacillota; class Bacilli; order Bacillales; family Amphibacillaceae; genus Virgibacillus_B; species Virgibacillus_B alimentarius. The sequence goes on from NZ_JFBD01000033.1 coordinate 4,208, forward strand.
AATATCCGGTACACAAAATTCAATGTGCTGTCTGAGATTTTTAAATTCTCCTGGTAGCATACCACCGAATTCACCATCAATGTTTAATTGCATTTTATCTTTAGGTGTTACTCTTACTCTCTTTGCCTGAGCATAAATAACACTTTTATCATCTAAATGGGCACCTCTAAGTGCTAATGTAGCAATACGAATAAATTCAGCCAGATTTGTTTTGCGCAAAATGATTAAATCAAAGTAGCCATCATCAAATTTTGCATCTGGAGCTAGTTTTTCGAAACCTCCGACAGAGTTTGTGTTTGACACTAAAAATAACATGATATCTTCATTAATAATGTTGTCATCATATTCAATTCTCACTTCAGTTGGTTTTAAAGATGGCAACATCTCGATTCCCTTTATATAGTAAGCAAGCTGTCCGAGCATTGTTTTTAATTTGCTCGGTACTTCATAAGTTAACTCTGTAAGTTTACCTCCGCCTGCTATGTTCATAAAATAGTGTTCGTTTACTTTACCTATATCAAGAGGCATAGACTGTCCTTCAACAATAATATCAACAGCTTTTTTTATATCCCGAGGTATGAGCAGCGCTCTCGCGAAGTCATTCGTTGTACCTACTGGAATAATACCAAGCTTTGGTCTAACATCTTGTCCTGCGATTCCATTGATGACTTCATTAATTGTTCCATCACCACCAGCAGCAACCACCAGATCATAGCGACATTCTGCAGCCCACTTAGCTGCTTCAATTGCATCACCTTCACTTGTTGTTGCGTGTGTGGACGTTACATAGCCGGCTACCTCGAATCGTTCTAATACATTCGCCAAATCTTTTTTAAATATTTCCCGTCCAGATGTTGGGTTGTAAATAATTCGTGCTTTTTTCATCTTATTCCCTCCCCACTTCTTCAAGAACTACTTCAGGGTCGTTTGTTGTAGATACTACTCATAGATGACTCCACACAAAGACTATCATAGCCCGTTTCATACTATTGAAAAGCGGAGTTCTATTATTCAATATGAAGGCTACTACCTGATGCAGTAGTAGCCTTATATCTTCAAACTTGTTATGAATATTACCTTTTTTCTATTTCTTCTTTAAGGATTTTATTAACCATTGGCGGGTTTGCTTGTCCTTTGGTTGCTTTCATAACTTGTCCTACTAAGAATCCTAATGCACGGCCTTTACCATTCTTATAATCAGAAACGGATTGTTCATTGGCATCTAAGACTTCTGTAATAATTTCCTTTAATTGTCCTTCATCAGAAATTTGAACGAGACCTTTATCCTTCACTATTTTCTCAGGATCGCCGCCTGTTTCTACTAATTCAGCAAATACCTTTTTTGCAATTTTAGATGAAATCGTCCCGTCTTCAATAAGTTGTATCATTTTTGCCAGCGATTCTGGAGTAATAGCTAAATCATGTAACTCTTTTGTGTGTTTATTCATGTAACCTGAAATATCGCCCATTAACCAGTTTGATGCTTGTTTTTTATCTGCTCCAGCTTCAACGGTTTCTTCAAAGAAGTCAGCCATTTGTTTGGAACCAGTTAATACATTTGCGTCATATTCGGATAATCCAAAATCTTCCATGTACCTTTTCTTACGTGCATCCGGAAGCTCTGGGATTTGACTGCGGATGCGTTCTTTCCATGCATCATCAATGTATAATGGCACAATATCCGGATCCGGAAAAACGCGGTAATCATTTGCAACATCTTTATAGCGCATTAAGAACGTCTCTTTCGTTTTTTCATCATAACGACGTGTTTGTAGAAAGTTTTCCTCACCAGCTAATAGCACTTTCTCTTGTCGTTTTTCTTCAAATTCCAGCCCTTTTTCTACAAAAGCAAAAGAGTTCAAGTTTTTTAATTCCGTTTTCGTGCCATATTCTTCTTGACCAATTGGCCGTAAAGAGATATTTGCATCACAACGAAGGGATCCTTCTTCCATTTTACAGTCTGAAACACCTGTATATTGGATAATGTTCTTCAGTTTATCCAGGTATGCATATGCCTCAGCAGGAGAACTGATATCTGGTTCTGAAACAATTTCAATCAATGGTGTACCTTGGCGATTAAAATCAACTAATGAATAACCATCATCACCATGTGTTAATTTCCCTGCATCTTCCTCCAGATGGATACGAGTAATGCCGATACGCTTTTGTTTTCCATTTACTTCTATGTCAATCCAGCCGTGCTGGCCAATTGGTTTATCATCTTGAGAGATTTGATAAGCTTTCGGCATATCTGGATAATAATAGTTTTTACGGTCAAAATTTGTATCTGTTGCAATCTCACAGTTCAGTGCCATTGCTGCTTTTATTGCGTAGTTAACAGCTTCCTCGTTTATTAAAGGAAGTGTTCCCGGATATGCTAAATCAATCGGGTTCATGTTAACGTTCGGTTCATCACCAAACGCATTTGGACTTGGACTGAATACTTTTGACTTCGTTTTAAGTTCAACGTGTACTTCAAGACCTATGACTGTTTCAAAATTCATTCCTTTTCACCTCCAAGTTCCGGACGTTTTGTATGGTGATCTGTAGCTTGCTCATAAGCATGTGCTGCGCGATAAACGGTGCTCTCATCAAAGTGCTTCCCGATAATTTGCAGACCAAGTGGAAGCCCTTCTTCTGAAAAACCACATGGCAGGGAAATACCAGGTACTCCTGCCAAGTTAACTGGAATGGTTAGCACATCATTCATATACATCGTTAGCGGGTTTTCTGTTTTTTCACCAAGTTTAAATGCTGGCGTTGGCGTTGTTGGTCCAATGATTACATCATAGTTTTCAAAAATATCCTCAAAGTCTCTTTTAATTAATGTTCGTACCTTTTGGGCTTTTTGAAAGTGGGTGTCATGATAACCAGCACTAAGTGTAATGGAACCAAGCATAATACGGCGTTTTACTTCTTCACCAAAACCTTCACTTCGGGATAGCTTGTACATATCGATCATATTATCTGCATTTTTTGAACGCTCTCCGTAGCGAACTCCGTCATAACGTGCTAGTGCTGTAGATCCTTCTGCAGAAGATAGCAAGTAATACGCAGCTACTGCATATTTTGAATGTGGTAGGGATACTTCTTCCCATGTTGCTCCAAGTGATTCGTATACCTTCAATGCGTCCATAACCGCATTTTTCACTTCCGGCGCGACACCTTCACCCAAGTATTCCTTTGGAACAGCAATTTTCAGACCTTTTATACCATCTGCTAATTTTTCTGTATACGCTGGCACATCTTTATTCACCGTAGTCATGTCCATTTTATCGGACCCGGCAATCACTTCGAGTACACGTGCATTATCTTCGACTGTATTGGTAATTGGGCCGATTTGATCCATGGATGATGCGAACGCAACTAAACCGAAGCGTGACACAAGTCCATATGTAGGTTTCATCCCAACGACACCACAAAATGCTGCTGGCTGGCGTATCGATCCGCCTGTATCAGACCCTAAAGCAAATTTAATTTGACCAGATGCTACTGCTGCAGCTGGACCTCCGCTTGACCCACCAGGTACATAATCCGTATTCCATGGATTGCGCGTTGTTTGGAAGCTTGATTTTTCGTTTGAAGATCCCATGGCAAATTCATCCATGTTTAACTTTCCTATTATAACTGCTTTTTCTTCATTTAATTTTTCAACAACAGTCGCATTAAATAACGGCTCATCGAAGTTTTTTAACATTTGACTTCCTGCAGTAGTTCGTAAATTTTTGGTCATAATATTATCTTTCATACCGTTTGGAATTCCGAATAGACGCTTTGATTTATCTGCATCAGTGTCGAGTTCCTTTGCTTGCACTTGTGCATTCTCTTCATTTAGCGTTAAAAACGCTTGTATTTGATCATCAACCTCTTTAATACGATTATAGGAAGTATCAACCAAGTCCTGAACAGTAATTTCCTTATTATGTAACTTCTCTTCTAATTCTTTAATACTATGATCAAATAATGACATTGTTTTCCCTCCTTACTCTAAAATTGATGGTACTCGAACTTGTCCACTATCTTGATCAGGAGCATTTTTTAATGCTTCTTCTTGTGTTATCCATTTTGTCGGCTCATCTTTGCGCATGACATCTTTGACATCATTTCCATGTGTGGTTGGTTTAACATTTTCTGTATCTAATTCATTTAATTGATCTGCATATTTCATAAATTCATTTAATTGACTTGTTAAAAGCTCTGTTTCTTCCTCTGAAATCGTAAGTCTTATCAAATCGGCTGTACGTTCTACTTGCTCTTTCGTAATCTCTGCCATCACTTCCACACCTCCATCTATTTTGAAAAGCCTCATTTATAGTATCTTAAAAGATGTTTCTCAAATAGTTCATTTATTTCCTAATGACTTATCTATTATACCTTTTTTAGAAAGTAAAAAATACTTTCAGGCACTATTGATAATAGCAGAATTAGACTGTTCTAGGCAACTAATCAGAAAAATTTTTTGGGAAAATAAACAGGGACAGTCCCTCACCGCTTTAAAACGGTGAGGGACTGTCCTCCCAAAAATTTACAATATTTCTGAAACGGTTTTTGCTTCAAGGAAATTCAACAGGTAATCTGGTCCGCCTGCTTTAGCGTTTGTCCCGGACATTTTAAACCCGCCGAATGGATGATAGCCGACGATTGCTGCTGTACATCCACGGTTGAAATACAAATTCCCAACATGAAACGCATACCTTGCCTTATTTAGATGTGCTCGATTATTGGAAATGACAGCCCCTGTCAAGCCATAGTTCGTGTTGTTGGCAATTTCCAGCAATGCGTCGAAGTTTTTGGCTTTTGCAAATCCGACAACAGGGCCGAAGATTTCTTCTTGCATAATGGTTGCCTCAGGGTCAACATTTTCAAATATTGTCGGATAGATATAATATCCTTTAGAATCATCTGGATCTCCTCCAAATACGAGTTCGCCTTCCTTTTTTCCGATTTCAATATAATTTTTGATTTTGTCGAATTGCTTCTGATTGATGACACCGCCAAGAAAATAATCCTCGGTTGCAACATCCCCAACTGTCATTTTCTCAGCATAAGCAACAGTCTTTTTCAACACCTCATCATACACATCTTCATGAATAATAGCCCTTGAACATGCGGAACATTTTTGACCTTGAAAAGCAAATGCAGAATTAGCAATCGATTCAGCAGCTAAGTCAAGATCTGCATCATCATCAACGATAATCGTATCTTTTCCACCCATTTCAGCAACGACACGTTTGAGGAAATTTTGACCTTCCTGAACTACTGCTGCCCGTTCAATTATTCGTGTACCAGTATCTCTTGAGCCAGTAAAGTTAATAAAATGGGTACGCGGGTGATCAACTAAGTAGTCACCAATCTCTCCTGGATCTCCCGGCAGAAAGTTGATTACTCCTTTTGGAAGACCAGCCTCTTCAAGCACTTCAATTAATTTGTATGCAATAACCGGTGTGTTTTCCGATGGTTTCAGGAGTACGGGATTTCCTGCGACAATCGGACCAACGGTCGTTCCACATACAATAGCGAACGCAAAGTTCCATGGCGGAATCGTCACACCTGGGCCTATTGGCTGATAAAAATAGGAATTATCTTCAAAGCTCCGTTCGTTTATTTTCTTTCCTTTGCCAAGTTCAATCATTTGCCGGCCGTAGTATTCAAGAAAGTCGATCGCTTCAGCTGTATCTGCATCAGACTGCCCCCATGGCTTTCCAGCTTCATACGACATCATGGCAGAGAATTCATGTTTTCTGCGCCGAACAATTGCAGCTGTTTTAAAAAGTACTCCTGCTCGTTCTTCAGCAGTCCACTCTCTCCATGTTTTAAATGCCTCATATGCCGCATCCATTGCCTGATCAACATGTTCTTTTTTCGCCTTGGAAACCCTTCCAATTAATTGTGATATATTCGAGGGGTTATAGGATTCTAGTTTGTCATCAGTATAAATGCGCTTACCACCTATTACAAGTGGATACTCTTTTCCTAAATCCACCCTGCGTATTCTACTTAAAGCATCTTTATATTGCTGATGATTTTCTGGATTAGTAAAATCTGTAAATGGTTCATGCTTATATGAAACTACCATGTTAAAAACCTCCCGAATCGTTTTATATTCTATAAAGCCATTCCCTCCATCTATATGCAATTAACATGCCAATTAATTAAAACTAAATTTTTCTATATTGGAATCTCATATTCTCTCATTTTTTTATACAAACTCACCCTTGAAATCCCTAATATTTTTGCTGCGGCACTCTTATTGCCATATGTTTCAACAAGTGCTTCTTTAATCTTAGTCTTTTCCATTGCCGCTTTATCTTGTTGCAATAAACCTACATTTTCCTTCCTTACTACATGTGTATTGCTTACTGGGAAAATATCTATAATATCCTGTGGTGCTATGATCTCTTTTTCATTGAATAATATAATTCTTTCAACGATGTTACGTAATTCGCGGATATTGCCAGGCCACCTGTAATCCTTAAACATGAGCAGCGTACTTTCTAAAAGCCTCGGAACCTGCTTTTGATGTTTGATGGAAAATTCCTGCATGAAATGATCTACTAAGATTGGGATATCACCTAATCGTTCACGCAGAGGCGGGGCAACGATTACTACTACACTTAATCGATAGTATAAATCATCCCTGAATTTCCCCTCTTTTACCATCTTTTTTAGATCACTATTTGTTGCAGCTATGATTCGCACGTTCACGTTACTTGGTTTATTGCTTCCTATTGGATAGACTTCTTTTTCCTGCAGTACACGCAGTAATTTTACTTGCATGTCAAGAGGAAGAGAACCGATTTCATCTAAAAATAAAGTACCGCCATCCGCAAGCTCAATCTTTCCTTTTTTCCCTTCCTTGGAAGCACCAGTAAAAGCACCTCTGGCATAACCAAATAATTCACTTTCAAAAAGTGACTCAGGAATGGCACCACAGTTGATGGGGATAAATGGTTTGTTGTTTCTTAAACTTGCTTCATGAATACCCTGGGAGAAAAGTTCTTTTCCTACTCCACTTTCCCCTTGTATTAAAACCGTTGCATTTGTGCGCGCTACCTTCAGAGCTAAATCTTTCGCTTTTTTAGTGGGAGCGCTTTCACCTTTGATATCAGAAAACGGACCTGTTTGATTTTGAATGTTTGCTTGTTGTTTTACTTTTTGTAATTCAATTGTTGTTGATGACAATTTTTCATTTAATTTAACTACATTGGTAACATCGTCTTCAATGGAAATAGCGCCGATTAATCCACCATGATCATTATAAATAGGAGAAGAATTAATTAATACATGTTTGTCAGGGAGGGGTTCATGATGAACATTGCAAACAGCTTCCTCTGTTTCTAATATTTCAAGTAACTTCAAATCTTGCTTTCTAAAGAAATCTTCAATATTTTTTCCGATGATTTCATCTTTAGAAATCCCATAAATCCGCTCTGCATGTGTATTCCAAAACATCACTTCCTTTTTTGAGCTGACAATCGCAATCGCATCCGAACTTGTTTCCAATAACGCGGTTAAATAATAGATCGCATCGCTTAATTTTGTATTCATTTCATCCCTCCTGCCTGTAAATTGTGTTCATTTTGTTTACAACTTTACAGAAGTGTACTTAAAGTAGACATTTTCTTCATTATAAACAATATACGGAATTGATTCAATTTTGTTTAATTTCCATCTTTATGAATTGAGCCAGCTACAATTGGCACGATTTTTGCATAATATACGATAAAAGGGTTATTTTTCTATAAATGAAAGCGCTTTTATAAGGCCATTTTATGATCGTTTAGGAAGTTTACCAAATAGGAGGGATATTCATGAGTTTGACCAGAGACTTTTTCATTTCGCTATCTCAAAATAGGCTATTAAATAAAGGAGCTAAGCGGTGGGGACTTAGACTTGGTGCCTCGAAGGTTGTTGCTGGAACAGATATGGACAGTGCGATGAAGACCATTCAAAAACTGAATGATTTAGGCATTGCTTGCACGTTAGATAACTTAGGTGAATTCGTCGTTCAAAAAGAGGAAGCATTGAAAGCAAAACAAAAGATTATCAAAACATTACATGCCATTAACGAAAATCAAGTAGATTCACATGTTTCTATAAAGTTAACGCAAATTGGACTGGACATCGAACGCAACTTTTGCTTGGAAAATATGAGGGATATCATGGATGTTGCCAAGGAACTTGATATTTTTATTAATATTGATATGGAAGATTATGCCCATTACGAGCAAACACTGGATATATTAAAAACGCTATTGAATGATTTTGATAATGTGGGTACAGTGATTCAATCCTATTTACACCAGGCTGAAAAGGACATTCTGGACTTCAAAGGTGTGCGTTTACGAATTGTAAAAGGAGCCTATAAAGAAAATGAAGATATAGCATTACAAGATAAAAATGCTATTGACAAAAATTTTTTAAAATTAATCAAAACCCATTTGCTTAATAATAGTTTTACTTCAATAGCAACGCATGATCACCATATTATTAAGGATATTAAAGAATTTGTGCAAGAAAACAATATATCGAAAGACTTGTTTGAGTTTCAAATGCTTTATGGATTTCGATCTGATTTACAGAAGCAACTGGTAAAAGAGGGTTATGCATTTTGTACGTATGTACCTTTTGGCGAAGATTGGTATGGGTACTTTATGAGAAGACTAGCAGAGCGGCCGCAAAACTTAAATCTCATATTTAAAGGAATCTTTTCTTAGCATAACGAAGGCTTTCTGCACGTATGCAGAAAGCCTTCATTACAAATGCTTGCCAATTTTAGTGAAAAATATGAACGATCGGTTCTTTTTTTCCAGACTCCCGATAAATAACGCTTTCTATTTGATCACTTGAGGTTATTTTAACCTCAAGATCATAATAATCAGGAAACATTTCCTTGATGAGTCCAAATGTATACTGTGTAAAACCGACAATTTCACTTTCTCCATTAAATTCGATTGGTATCTCAATACTCAGTTTTCTTAATTCTTTATCCACATATAGACCTTCACCAATAACGCCTACGTAGTTAGGAAAATATTCGGCAATATCTTTACCAAAACTGCTAACTATTTCAGCATCATCATAGTACGCTTCTTTTGCACGATCTGATGGGAATAAAACGTATTCTTCTTTTATAGACTTCCATTTACCAATCGAGTTTTCTCCTTCTGGAACAGTTGTTTTAGCCACAAAATTCCCTGGAACTGGAGAACCTTGTTTTGCCTCTCTATACAAGGAGATCATAATTGGCACATTTTCCAGCCCGTCAATTTTCCTGAGGCGTTTGAGCACACGTTCAGCAATTTTATTCCCTTGCTTTTCCATTTCCTCTTTTGATATGTCTTCATAATAATAGGGTCCACCTGTCTCGGTTTGATAGCGATAGACAGATTTCATGGAAAGACCTATTGATATACCCGCTAATTTAACGGAATTATCCTCTTTCTTCTTTAAGTAATTTTGTTCAACGATATGAGAGAGGTATTTCGGGTTATCCTGATGCGCGTTTTTATCAGAATCATCTTCTATAGAAGGGTTTAATCCTTGTTGTAAGTCTTTTTTTATTTTTTCCTCATCTACTTCTTTTCCGGCCTCTTCCAAATTTTCCTTCTGTTCTTTTACTTCCTTTTTTAGTTGATCCTTCGTCAGCGTTCTCCCGAGCCAATTATAAACCATTTCCTCTGTTAAATACTGACCTTCTTCATAGTAATATTTATCTGGATCAAAAACTTCTTTGGAATGACGCCTTAATCCATTCTCCACTTCATCAATATCAAGGCGATTTGCTACTTGATTTACAATAACTCCTCGTGCTTTACTCGGTCTAAAGGGCAGAACCATTTTATAATCATCTTTGGATAATTGATAACTTGGCACAATTGTTGAGGTTTTTTTCGATGATTTTTCATCCTTTTTAACAACTTCATCTTCTTTCTCATTTGGTGCACACCCTGAAAATAAAAGAAGGATACACATGAGATAGACGATTATTTTTTTCATGACTATTTACTCCTTCATATCAATGGCTTCCATTAGTTGTTGCTCATTCCATATTGAAATGCCTAACTCCAGGGCTTTTTTATGTTTTGAACCTGCATCTTCACCTGCAATAACGATGTCTGTTTTTTTGCTTACACTACCTGTAACAGAACCTCCCATTGCCTCAATCTTTTCTTTTGCCTCAGAGCGGGTTAACTTTTCCATTTTTCCTGTTAGTACAATTGTCTTCCCTGCAAAAACAGTACCTTCATTCGATTTCTGAGGTCCATTGTATTGCATATTGACGTTTAATTCCTTTAGGTCTTCCAGGAGTGCAATCACTTTTTCCTCTGAAAAGTACTGCACAATAGCGTCCGCCATTTTTTCACCAATTTCATCGATCACAATCAACTCATCATAGCTTGCACGCTGCAATCGACCCATTGTTTTGAAATGACTTGCTAATATTTTTGCTGCTTTACTTCCAATAAAACGAATACCTAATCCGAAAAGAAGTTTTTCCAGCGAATTTTCTTTCGATACCTCAATCGCACGTAATAAATTGCTTACAGATTTCTCTCCCATTCGTTCCAATTGAAGTAATTCTTCTCGTTCAAGACGATAAATATCTGCAATGGTGTGGATTAGATTTTCCCTGAAGAGTTGTATAATTACTTTTTCACCCAAGCCATCTATATTCATTGCGTCTCGGGAAACAAAATGGATGAGGCTTTCTTTCACCTGTGCCGGACAATTTGGGTTAATGCAACGTAATGCAACCTCTTCATCTAAGCGAACTAATTCATTGCCGCAGGCCGGACAGTGTTTTGGCATGAAGAATTGCTGTTCCTCCCCTGTTCGTTTTTCGTTAACTACACGAACAACTTTTGGAATGATATCCCCAGCTTTCTTTATGACAACAGTATCTCCTATCCGGATATCTTGTTCATGGATTAAGTCTTCATTATGCAAGGAGGCACGCTGAACAGTTGTTCCTGCGATTCTGACGGAATCTAAGATTGCAGTAGGTGTCACAACGCCTGTACGACCTACGCTTAATTCAATGTCTTGGAGCTTCGTTATCGCTTCTTCTGCAGGAAATTTATAAGCAATAGCCCACCTGGGAGTCTTTGCAGTAAAACCTAATTCTTCCTGTTGCGTTAGATTATCAACCTTTACCACAATCCCATCTATTTCGTAGTCTAAATGAGGTCGTTCGTTTGTCCAGTAATTGACATATTCAATCACTTCTTCAATTGTTGCGCACTTTTTCCATTCTGGATTTGTTTTTAAACCAAGTTCTTTTAAATAGTGCAGACGTTCACTATGCGAACTTAGTGCCCCTGCTTCCCATTCGCCCACACCGTATAAAAAGGTATCCAAGTTACGGGTAGCTGCAATTTTTGGGTCTAATTGACGTAGTGATCCTGCTGCAGCATTTCTGGGATTAGCAAACGGTTCTTCGTTATTTGCTTGTTTCGCTTTGTTCAGCGCTAAAAATGATCGATGTGGCATAAATGCTTCTCCACGTACCTCGATTGTTTCTTTTTCCTTAATGGATAGTGGGATACTCCGAATCGTTCTTAAATTACTTGTAATATCCTCACCGGTTGTCCCATCACCACGTGTTGCACCTCGGGTAAATTTACCATTTTCATATGTCAGTGACACCGCCAAACCATCTATTTTCAGCTCACAAACATAGGACACGGGCTGATCCGTCTCACGTGTTACACGACGGTCAAAATCACGTAAATCCGCTTCATTAAATGCATTTCCTAAACTAAGCATTGGTATATGATGCTGCACCTTCTGAAATGCATCAAGTGGCTCTGCACCAACGCGCTGGGTTGGTGAATCAGAAGTAATAAGCTCAGGATGCGCCTTTTCCAACTTCTTTAGCTCTTGCAGCTTTTGGTCATATTCTGCGTCAGGTACACTCGGTCTATCAAGTACGTAATACTCATACCCATATTGATTTAATATTTCACGTAAAGCATTAATCCTATCTTGAACCTGTTGATTTCCCACTTGACAAAGGCCTCCTACTGTTTCGTAATTGGAGCAAATTTAGCTAGTACCCGCTTTATCCCTGTTGGTGCTGGAAATGCAATGTCCAGTTCCATTGATTCTCCTTCTCCTTGAGCCTTTACAACTGTTCCAACGCCCCATTTTTTATGCACTGCCTTATCGCCAGGCATCCATGTTTCTGAATCTGCTCCGGTTGTTTGCTGTATTTTCTGCGCTTTTCGTTTCTTCGCGAAAGAAGGCTTTTCTTGAGGCTGTGCGAATGAGCCAAATGTTGTCGCTTTCGCTTGCTCCATTCCTTCGATTAGATCTTCCGGTATTTCATGAATAAAACGGCTTATTGGGTTCATGTTTGTTTTTCCGTATAATGTGCGCATTTTTGCATGCGTTACATAAAGCTCACGTTCAGCTCTTGTTATTCCCACATATGCAAGCCTACGCTCTTCTTCCATTTCTTCTTCATCCATCATCGAACGGCTATGCGGGAAAACATTTTCTTCCATGCCGATTAAAAAGATGATAGGAAATTCTAGCCCTTTTGCAGCATGTAACGTCATAAGCGTAACCTTCTCTTCATTTTGCATAACCTCATCGTCCACACGATCAATATCTGCGATTAAGGCAAGGTCTGTCAAAAAAGCCATTAGTGTTTTATCGTCTTCATTTGCTGCCTCAAAATCTTGCGTAACAGTCATAAACTCTTCCAAGTTTTCCAAACGGCTTTGTGATTCAAGACTCTGTTCTCTTTTGAGCATCTCTTCATATCCAGTCCGCTTTAATACAGCTTCTACCATATCTGTAGCTGTTAAAAACTCTTGCTGCTGTGTTAATGTACGAATAAGCGTTTCAAATTCAACAAGAGCCATCGCTGCCTTTTTGGTTACGCCTGTGAAATCCACTTCCTTGACGGCATCATAAAATGAAATATCATGTTCCGTTGCATAGGCACGTAATCGATCGATCGATGTTTTTCCAATACCTCGCTTCGGTTCGTTAACAATCCGTTCAAAGCTTAAATCATCATGTGGATTCATAATGAGGCGAAGATATGCGATCATATCCTTTATTTCTTTACGCTCATAGAATTTCGTGCCCCCAACCATCTGATAAGCTATGGTAGATTTCATTAATTTATCCTCAATCGCCCGTGATTGAGCATTTGTTCGATATAATATTGCAATGTCATTCGGTGAATATCCTTCTTCACTTATAAGATGATGCAATTTATCTGTTACAAAAAGCGCCTCTTCTTGTTCTGTCGTTCCCTGGTAATATTTTATCTTTTTACCGTCTGTATTTTCCGTCCATAAATTCTTTGGTTTTCGACCTGTGTTACGTGCAATCACTTGGTTTGCAGCTTCTAGAATTGACTTGGTGGAACGATAGTTTTGTTCTAAGAAAACCGTTTTGGCACTAGAATAATCTTTTTCAAAAGAAAGAATGTTAGCAATATCCGCTCCACGCCAGCGATAAATAGACTGATCCGAGTCACCAACAACACAAAGGTTTTGATAGCGATTTGCCAATTGCTTGATGAGATAATACTGGGCATGATTTGTATCCTGATATTCATCAACATGAATATATTGAAACCTATGCTGGTAATATTTCAGTACTTCCGGAACACGCTTAAATAAATGGATCGTTTGCATGATTAAATCATCAAAATCAAGCGATTGATTTTTCCGGATTACCTTTTGATACGCTTCGTAAATTTGTCCAACTTGCCGTTCAAAAAAATTACCAACATTATTGTTATATTCCTCTGGCGTAATTAATTGATTTTTCGCCGCACTAATTTGTCCTAGCATTGCACGCGGGTCAAATTTTTTCGGATTGATATTTAAGCTTTTCAACACTTGTTTAACCACGGATAACTGATCACTGCTGTCTAAAATAGTGAAACTGCGATTATATCCGATGCGATCAATATCCCTTCTTAAAATACGCACACACATCGAGTGGAACGTGGACACCCAAATCTGATCGCTATTCGTTCCAACCAGCTTATGAACACGGTCCTTCATTTCTCGTGCAGCTTTATTTGTAAATGTAATCGCGAGGATATTTCTCGGCGCAATGTCCTTTTCACGAAGTAAATATGCAATCCGATGTGTAAGCACACGAGTTTTCCCACTGCCTGCTCCTGCCATTATTAGCAGAGGACCATCTGTATGTTTAACCGCCTGTTTTTGTTCTTTATTTAGTCCTTGCAATAAGTCACCCATTGTTTGACTCACAACACCCACCACCTTATTCAATATCTTTAACAGCTTTAACTGTTTTTAATGCATCTTTAAAATTAGTATAAATACTGTTACCAACAATAATAACGTCTGCATGTTCTTTCATTTCTCTTGCTTGGGATCGATGTTCAATGCCGCCTCCATAAAAAAGCAACGTATTTTCCAGTTCATTGCTCACTGTCTCTACCAAATTGACGTCGCCATAGGTACCACTGTACTCCATGTAGAAGATTGGTAAATGAAAGACATGTTCGGCCATATGGGCATAAGCGATAACATCATCATCGTCCGGTAGATAACTATCCGTATGTGAAAAAGCCTTTGCTTGTTCATTTAAAATACAATATCCTTCAATGAAAATTTCATCCCAATTCATCATATCTTTATATTGTTTAATAGCTTGGTGTTGAATGTCCATCATCCATTTTTTGTCTTTACTGTTCATAACCATTGGAATCAGATAGTAATCAAATCCAGGTGTGATTGCCTCCATCGTAGAAATTTCAAGGATACATGAAACCGTATATCGTCTAATTCGCGATAATAAGTCCAACACACCGTCTAATGTTACATTGTCTGTTCCACCAACAATGATAGCGTCTGTTCCTGATTCGCACAACTGCTCTAAATGCTCATCCGATATCTCTTTCGCCGGATCTAATTTAAATACATGTTTCCATTCTTTCATTGTATTGTACACAGTCTATAATCCTCCAATATCATTCTCCATTTGTTTATTATAGCAAATATTGTTCTATGAATTTAGGGTTAACTGAGATTTAATTTGATAATGTACATTTATACCGTTTTCATGCACCAGCCAATGAATCGAGTAGGTGACTAGCCATTAATTGGATAGTCGACCTCTCACACCACCGTATGTGTTCCGTATACGGCGGTTCAGTAGTTTGAGTGTGCTTTCTCGAAGAGTATGGTTAAATCTTTGTAGCCTACTCTTTCGAGAATTTTATTTGTAATGGTTCTGTGAAGAATGTAACTGTTGGCTATTCTCCAATGTCCTTTACGAGTATTAGCCCACTCCCATGCTTTCTGGGGTGGGATTCCGAGTTTTATAAGGCTATGGTATTTGGTTTTCACTTTCTTCCCCCTCGTATAATATGTTTAGTCTTAAATATTTTCTTATTAATTATTTTCAATCTACCTAATAACACTTTGAGC
>NZ_JFBD01000034.1 GCF_000709085.1 Virgibacillus alimentarius
CCTGTGTTTAAAATTATAGGGAATATATGTTCGTATATCATCATGGGGGGTTGGATGCAAAACTCTTTATTATAACATATATAAAATCGTTTTTGGTGAAAACACACAAATCCTGTGTTTGAAATTATAGGGAATATATGTTCGTGTTCTGTCGCTTAATTAATAGTGACAGATGGGTTTTAATCGGTTAAATGTAAATCATTTATAAAGGTTTGCGTTTGCTTTGAACAGGGCATTTTTTAAGAAAATGGTATAATCCTGTTAAAGGGAGGAATTAGAGTGGATGAATCCTATCAAGTAATGAAAGATGCAGAGGAGTTTTTCTATCCACAAATGAGATAGGGGTTTTTGTCATTCATGTGTATGGTTAGGTTGGCAGCCATGGTACTCATTCAGTGACTGTTCTTTTATACCGTTGGAACACAATTGTCATGTAGTAACGTTAGATAATGATAATGAATGAATTTCAGAAAAATAGAAGCTCATTATTTAGAGAAAATCCCAAGTATAAACGAGTATGTTCCTATACTTGGGATTTTTAAACTTACACGAAAATTATTCGACAAAATTCGGGGAGTGACAGGCACCCTAAAGGCACCCTAACTTAAAACCCCAGTCCTGGTTTATCGAGGCAATTGATGTGTTGTCCGCTGTATCTAATGCCAGATGCCGCGAGGATTTGGTCTATGTTTTTAAGCCATAGTGGTGCATCCATATCCGCATAAAGGATATTTCGGTGGGCGCATGCTAGATGAATGGCGGCGGAAACAGAGATTGGGGATTCCATCATACTGCCAACCATACATGGGATACCTGCCGTCTCGGCAATGTCAGCAATTGCCAAAGCCTCGCGGATTCCTCCGGTTTTCATTAATTTGATATTAAATAAATCACATGCTTGCATTTGGATAAGGCGAAGTGCATCTTTTACTGAAAAGAGGCTTTCATCCGCCATAATTGGTGTCTCCACATGTTGGGTTACGTAGCTAAGCCTTCGAAATCAGCCGCTTGAACAGGCTGTTCAATTAATTCAATATTTAATTGTTCCCTTTCCAAAGCTTTGATAAAACGAACTGCCGTTTTAACATCCCAATTTTGATTTGCATCAATGCGCAGTGTAATGTCCTCTCCAACTGTTTGACGAAGCATTCTCATACGTAATAAATCATCCTCGAATGTTCCACCGATTTTCACTTTTAACGTTTGAAAACCATCGTTTACCAGGCTTGTTGCTTTCCTTGCCATATCTGCTTCTTTTCCAATGCTTAATGTCATGTCTGTAGTTATTTTATTGCGATAACCACCTAAATATTGATAAAGAGAAATATCATATTTTTTTGAAAATAAATCATATAAAGCGATGTCAACCGCAGCTTTAGCACTTGTATTACCAACACAGGAATCACGTACTAACGTTAATAGTAGTTCGATCGATTGTAGGGGTTTTCCAATTATTGCTGCTTTTATTGGTCCAAGAATAGCACCTTGAATACTCTCAAAGGAATCCCCTGTAATTTTTAAAGTGGGGGAGGCAGCTCCTACCCCGCGAATTTGCTCATCCGTTTCAATATGGACGGTTAACGTTTCTATTTCACTCACACTGCGCACCGCAGTTATGAACGGTTCTTTTAATTCATGTTTTGTCGTTTCGATTGTAATATCTGTAATCATTGTTGTCCTCCTCATGTACAGTTTATGGGCATCTATCTATAGAAGTGATAGAATTTGTGCAACCAGCAGTCCAAAATAAGTTCCTAAAAAAGAACCAGCTAATGCCATTAAAACACCAACTGGGATTAATGAACGATTATACGTTCCGGCTAGAATTGGTGCTGATGCCATTCCACCGATATTAGCCAAACTGGCAATACCGAGTGTAAACAAATCAAGCTTAAATAATTTGGCTAGTAAAAGCATAACAATTAGATGAACAGCCATTATAACGAACCCACTCAGTATATAAATAGGTGCTTGAAATAGCTGAGTAAAGTCAGCCTGTGAGGCGATTAAAGCAATAATAATGTATAGCATCACATTCGCAATATCCAAAGACCCGGCAATTTTTGAAACAGGCGTCATTGCAAGTAGCAATCCAACTGCAGAAGCGATTGTAATCGTCCAGGTCGTAGCATTGATAACGGTACCAAGTTCTGGCAATTTCTCCCCAAGGTTGATTGATACTGCAGAAATAAGGAGGCCAAGTCCTAATAACAACATCATTTGAGGGAATCCGATTCGCCTATCATCCGTTTCATTTTCTAGTTCAACCTGGATCTTATCCAAATGGTCTGTTTTTGCACCTGTCCAACGGTTGAATTTTGCAGCAAAGGGTACAAGCCAAAACATAAACATGACCCAGACGGAATAGTTGACCGTGTCCATAATAAGCACATAACCAAAGATATTTTCAGGAACATTAAGAACCCCTTGCACTGCTACAAGATTGGCAGATCCACCAGTCCAGCTTCCTGCTAGAGCCCCAAATGCTTTCCAAGTATCCGGTGCATACCAGCTGCTGAAGATGAGAAAAGCAATGGTAAAACCGGCAATAATACTAACAACTGCAGTTCCATACCCAAGCAGCATTTTTGGCCCAAGTTTTTTTAGCTTTCTTAAATCACAATTAAGCAGCATGAGTACAATCATGGCCGGCAGAAGTATACCTCTAAGATTACTGTTTGTTTCACTGATCGGTTCTGTATCACCGAAAATTCCGAAAGTACGCAGCAAAGCCGCGCCAATATAAAGCAATACAATACCAGGCACATATTTGAAAAATTTGCTGGATGAAGTCTTTTCTGACCACGCGATCACAGCTGCAAGTGCAATGAGTACACTAAGATATAAAAAAGTATCTTGAATCATAGCAAATCCCCCTAATATAAAATTTTAAAAATAAAACCCAGCATGGAGCAATATTAATAATATTGTTCCATGCTGGGTTTCACCCTGTTTAAAGGTAAAGCAGCAATTATGAATTTTTAATTTGGTTATACTTTTTTACAGCATCCCTGTATGCTACAATTAAACCTTTTTGAGATGAACCGAAATATCGGGATTCAATCTTTTGTATAATTGTATCTGGATCTGTAAATGTTTCGCCTATTAATAAAGAGCGGATAAATTTTGCTGTTAAGTCAATGGTTGTTGAACTCTCCACATCAACAATCTCATCTTTTCGTGTATCAACAACAAATCCGATGAAGAGGCTACTGTATTTCAATGTAATTGGATTATTGGAGGGAGCCTTCGCATCTCCAACAACATAAATCGTATGCTCATCAAACATTCAAACTATCCCCATCCACCATAATGTATGCGATTTCACTGCTTGAATTATACCATAAATTATGGTGCCTGTCACTTCCCGATTTTTGTCGAATGAAAGAAGGTCAGAAAAAATCCCGAATACCAAGCTGGTTCAACCTGTATTCGGGATGCTTTAGTTCCATGACTTTGCGTCAGCGTGGATTCTCTACTTTGCATGGGATAAATATATTTTCTTAGAGATAAGTGTTTGTATGATGATAAATAAACCTCCAACGGCCCAGTATAATGGTAATGCTGCTGGTACGTTCAGAGACACAATGCCAATCATGACTGGCGAGATAATTCCCATGATCGCCATTTGCTGTTTTTGTTTTGGACCAAGTCCGATTAAGGATATTCTCGATTGAATAAAGTAAATGACTACAGCAAGAAGTGTGAGCAGGATATCTGTCTGGCCTAGATCAAACCATAAGAAACGATGTGAAGCTATCTCCGGTGTCCTTCGAATCGCATAAATGAAGGCGATTAGAATTGGGAATTGCAGGAGCAACGGCAGACAGCCCGCAAAAGATACGAGTGGATTAAAATTATGCTTTTGATAAAGCTGCATCATTTCCTGCTGCATCTGGACTTGTGATTCACGATCTTTCTTACTTTTATATTTTTTTTGAATCGCATCTATTTCAGGTTTGAGAATTTTCATTTTGTCCTGTGTCTCGATACTGCTACGCGTTTGTTTCAGCATAAATGGCATAACCGCAAGGCGGATGACCAATGTAATGATAATAATGGATAGTCCGTAGCTTCCATTGAGATAAGAAGCTAAGCTTTTAATTAAAACTGAAAAATGATAGACAAAATAATGATTGAACCATCCTGACGTATTTTCGTTGATTGGTTCATGTAAATCAGAACAACCTGATAAAATGAATAAGGCTAACAGGATGCCGATAAAGCTATGTTTTTTAAAAACGGTGAATACAGAACGTTTTTCCATTCTCGTCCTCCTCTATTTTCAATAGCTTTGGTGAAAAAAGAGAAGGAATCGCTGTCCGTATCATCATCAGGCGCTTCGATTCGCTTAAATTTGTTTGTAAGCCATTTTCTAATTTCTAAATTTTCTACAATGGGTTCATCGGTCGCAAATTTTTCAACTTGAACTTTAGCCGAATGTTTAGTGTGAAGTTCGCGGTACTTCATGAATTGGTGCACATTAAAATGGATTAACTGCAATGCCCCCACCGTAGCCCAAAGCAAATTAAAATAGAAATAAAATGGTGACGTACCATTGATAAACTCATTTAACAAATCAAGAACCATCTGTATTCACCTCCTCCGTAACTAATTTAACAATTATTGTAACATTCTTTCAAGGTGCCTGTCACTTCCCGGTTTTTGTCGATTTTTTTCATTTTACAAAGAAATGTTTTTGAAATATTACGTAATTATCGTAAAAAACGTTTACCTGGCGGGAATTTTGTTGTATTCTTACATATAAATATTTTGTACGCTTTTGCAATTTTAAGTTGATTGAGGTGCTTCAATGAAAAATTCAACACGAAAAGTACCGAAAAAAAACTGGTTAGTCATCATATTTATTATCGTTTTTCTTTTTTTGCTTGGCAGTGGAGTGTATGCTTCAGTGGTGTATTATAATGCCAAAAACACAATCAACAATAAAATATATTCGCCTGTGGAAGCAATTAACCCAAATGATTCCAAAAACAAAATAAAAGCTGCGGGAGCTTTAAATATTTTATTGATGGGCGTCAAAAAAGAAGATGGCAAAGAAAGTACAGATGTGATGATGATTCTTTCTTTAGAACCTGAAAAAGATACGATGCGCCTCATTAGTGTTCCGCGTAGTACGAGAACTCAGATCGCTGATGGAAATATTAATGACAGGGTGAGTAATGCCTATATGTATAACGGGGTAGAAGGATCTGTTTCTACGATGGAAAATTTTCTTGAAGTTGATATCGATTACTATGTCAGTATGAATATGACTGGTTTTGAAGAATTCATTGATGAACTGGGCGGTATTACCGTTGAAAATGACATGGAATGGAATGATGGAACATATTCTTTTAAAGAGGGTTTAATCGACTTGGATGGTGATAAGGCAAGTCACTTTGTTCGGGACCGGGAAGAAGATCCAAATCAAAATTTTGGAAGAACAAAACGTCAGCGTAAAGTAGTTCAAGGTGTAATCAGCCGTGGAGCTAGGGTTGGTACTGTCCCAAAGGTTAATAAATTAATCCATACGTTAGGACGAAATATGGCTGCCAATTTGGATTTTGATGACATCAAAAAATTGCTCACGAAGTATAAAAATACCAGAAAAAATATTATAAATTATTATATAGAGGGTAACGAAACATATATTGATGGTGAATCTTACTTAATCGTACCTGAGGATGAAAGACAAAAAGTGCATGACATGTTGACCAATGGATAGATCGAAATGCTCCCTGCTTCGAAGTTGTTTTTGCTAAGTGAAAAGGGATCATTTTTCAAAATCAATGACAATAAACATCATTTCCCGGGAAATATCGACGAAAATGCTGGAATTGAACACTGTTCAAAATGTTTGTTTTCTTTCCGTTTAGGTATAAAAAATCAGTTCCTTATAGTGGATATTCAGCATCATTCTACAGTATTTTCCTGTTTTTACAGATTAAAGGGAATATGTAAATTATTTTTCAAAGCTTTTCCTTTATTTTGAGTTATTTTATTGACTTTTATAAAAAAAAATACACTATGCTAGAGTCAAAACAAGATAGTAAAGTGGAATCGGGTGGGGTATGTAAAATCCGGTTTTTCTTTTATGATAGAGAAGAGGTATATATCATGAAATTGGCTGATAATCAAATCATTAATCAAAAACTGCATGAGCTGTTTGAAAAGTATTCTATTGATAAGGATGAAAAAAAGCTCCAGTCACAAAATTACATGGATGCTGTAAAAGATTTAATTGCATTATGCGGTGATGACCCTAACCGCCAGGGGCTGGAAGAAACGCCGTTTAGAGTGCTTAAAGCGCATCTTGAATATACGGAAGGATACAGGGAAGACCCGAGAGAGCATTTGCGGAAATTCTTTGATGTAGATCACAATGAACTAGTGGTTGTCAAAGATATCGAATTTTATTCTTTATGTGAGCACCATTTTGCCCCGTTTTTTGGGGTTGCTCATGTTGGTTATATTCCAAATGGAAAAATTACTGGGTTATCAAAGATTGGCAGAATGGTAGATGGGTATGCTAAAAGATTCCAGGTGCAGGAACGACTAACAAACCAGATTGCAAGTGCCATGGATGAAGTGTTGACCCCCCTTGGTGTGATGGTTGTAGTCGAGGGGAAACATATGTGTATGTGTGGAAGAGGCATTAAGAAAAAGGATTCCACTACAACGACAACCGCTTCAAAAGGACTTTTTACAGACAATCCGGAGCTACGAAAAGAATTTTTATCACTTCTTGATCGGTAAGGTTGCACATGAACGCTAGACCAGTTTCAAGTCAAAGAATTAGTTCAATGTAGGTAGGTGAATGTGGTGAAGCATGCGATTATTACAGCCGGCTCCAAAGGACTTGGCAGAAAAGTAACCGAACATTTTCTGAAAAATAATTGCTCCGTAACGGTAAATTATCTGAGTGATGTAAAAAGAGTGGAAGCACTAAAAGAAGAATGGAAAACCTATAATGATAAATTGCAATTTGTTCAAGGGGATGTAACGAAAAAAGAGGACATTGTCAAAATTGTAAAGCAAGCAAAAGAAAAGTTTGGAAGAATTGACTACTTGATTAATAATGCAGGTCCCTATGTATTTGAAGAAAAGAAATTAGTAGATTATGAAGATGATGAATGGTATAAGATGTTGGAAGGGAATTTAAGTTCCGTATTCCATTTCTCTAAATTAGTTATCCCAATCATGCGTGAACAGCAATTTGGCCGAATTATCACATATGGATTTCAGGACGCAGAACACTGTCCGGCTTGGTTGCATCGTTCTGCATTCGGCGCAGCAAAAGTAGGACTTGTTTCATTGACAAGGAGTATTGCGACGGAAGAGGCGAAAAACGGGATTACCGCTAATATGGTTTCGCCCGGTGATATTACTGGAAAAATGAAAGAAGCGGATATCGATACAGCTAGAACAATCGAAGACACAACTACTCCTGTCGGCCGTCCAGGTTCAGGCGAAGATCTGGCACGTCTTATAGGCTTCCTATGTGAGGAAGACTCCGACATGATTACAGGAAGTGTCGTTTCAGCTGCAGGCGGAGTCCATGTTGCAAACCAAAACAAACGAAAAACCCTTTCCTATAATTAGGATAGGGCTTTTTTGTATGAGTGCCTGTCACTTCCCGAATTTTGTCGAATAAAAGTCCATTAAAAGAGAGGGAGCTCTTCTAAGTAAAGAATATCATCGCGTCTTGCAGCGTCACCCTCCGCTAAAATAGCAGCCTTAGCCACAACGGCCCCACCAGCTTTATTTACTAACTTCTCAAGTGCGCTGATGGACTCACCAGAACTGATGACATCATCGATTAACGCAACACGTTTTCCTTTCAAATATTCAGCGTCTTGTGAACTGAGAAATAATAATTGCTTACGTTGCGTTGTAATGGAAAAAACTTCGATAACAAGCGGTTTTTCCATATAAGTTTTTACACTTTTTCTGGCCACAACGTAGCGATCCATTCCCATCCCTTTTGTCATTTCATGGACAAACGGAATTCCTTTTGCTTCTGCTGTAACGAGAACGTCCACCTCAGGCAATTTTTCAGCAAGAGCAGGAGCTGCTGCAATAACAAGCTCCGTATCTCCTAAAATAACAAAACTTGCTATTTTTAAGTTCTCATTTACAGGGACAATCGGCAGTTTCCGTGTTACCCCTGCTACTTTTAGTTCATAAGTTTTCATTTGTCAACCACCTCTATTTATTTATCCAATTTCATCTTTATTACATTTAAAAAATACCGAGTAAAAACTGCATGATAACGCCAGCCAACATCCCTAAAAAAGGATCAGAAATAGCGGTGATAATCATGGTTACACCACCAATTATGCTTGACTCACCTCCAGAAGTAAGTGCAGAAGCTGCATTGTTAGGCAATGTAACAATAGCACCTAAGACAAATAAAAAGCCTGTAATCGAAGCGCTTGGTACATATTTACCGATTTTAGGTAATAATTTCATGCCAAGAATAATAGCCATGAGTCCCATCATTAAAACACCAGCAAAGACTGCATGGGGAGCGCTGGCAGTTGCAGAGATAACAACTTCCACTGGACCACCGCCAACAAGAGCAGATCCCATATCAGCTAGACTGCTGATAATGGTGATAGTATCTATATTTACCGTAGAATCTGCAATATCGGCATTTATTTTTCCAAAGGCAATATTCGCACCAATATTCAAACAAACCATCGCTAGGGATCCACGAATAATCGTCGGGCTTAGTTTAGGCCTTTGGAGGATAAATTTTTCCTGTGTTGCATTTTTACCAGCACCAGGTTTCTCTTTTTGTATGAAAAAATAAATGAAGCTGGATAAAATAACGGAAATGGTAATCGTATAAACAAGATCATTTGTTGCAATATACGTAATAAGCGCGCTGGCAAAGGAAGAAATACCGACGATGCGATCATTCTTAGCCATATTCCAGGCCACCTTTGCAAGCATAATCCCAACTCCAGCCATCATACCGTTTGTAATGACTGGACCAATCCAATCTATGATTTTCTCTAGAATTCCGAACATTCCTATGATAAGCATTATGAGTGCGCCATAGAAAATCATTGATAAGCGATCCCGAATATTTTTCCCCATTGTTCCTGCTACCGTAATTGTCTCTGCCTGAAATGATATGACAGCGACATTGCTCGTCAATGTATTTCCGAACGCACCAATAATGAAGGCAAGAGCAGTGGGAACAGATGCAAAGCCGAATGTCATGGCAAGCAAACCTTGAGGAAGACCGTTAAGCACACCACTTATTGCTGCAAGTATATCCTTTAGAATATCCATCTCGTTTCCCCTTTTTTAGTAGAATAGATCGAAAAAATATTTCTTAAATACCGAACAATAATAACATTAATCTGTTTAATGTTCAACTTTTGAGTATGGTGCCTGGCACCACCCGAATATTGTCGGAAAATATAAAAGGTCGGAGCAGGTTCCTTTTCAGGTACCGTTCTCCGACGCTTTAAGTCTATTATCATCTTATTGTGGACCAGAATTTTTCTTTGTCTAATTTATGAGCAAATTTGACATTTCAGTATATACAATTCGACAAAAATTCTAAAAGTGCTTCTCCTTCCTTATCGATTCAACCTACTCATCGTCACATAGATGGATACTGCTTCACTACCAGTGTTTGTAAATTCGATCATTTCATCGTTCCCGCAATGAATAACGTCGTCTTCTACGACATCAACTTTCTCTTTGTTAATGGTAAAGGTTCCTTCCCCTTGGACCACATGCAAATATAACTCATAACCCGGATGATTATGGGCAGGCATTTGCTGGTTTGGCAAAAAATTAAGCATAAACATTATGCTGTTTTTTGTTCGAAATACGTCTTTTTTCGTAAAGCTCTTTTTATCGAATTTCTGAGCTGTTTTAATGGTCTGTTTTTCCATTTGGTTCATCTCCTTTGTTATACGAACTGTTCTACATTCCACTTTACACGATAAGTGGTCTAACCTAACTATAAAATGCTTGTGTTTGCGGAAATTAAAATGAATAAATTCACATTTTTGTCGGTTTTCAATACTAAAAAGGCAGATGGTTCAATGATAAAATGGTAATAGACAACGAAAGAGAGGGGTGTGTAACGTGCAGATGGAAATGCTCGCCTATTCACATGAAAACAATGTAATTTCCAAACAGCTATATACGTTATTAAATGAAATAGGAACCCCAATGAAAAAACAGCAAAATGAATACCTTTTTCACAGCGGTATGG
Organism: Virgibacillus alimentarius; assembly: GCF_000709085.1. GTDB lineage: Bacteria > Bacillota > Bacilli > Bacillales > Amphibacillaceae > Virgibacillus_B > Virgibacillus_B alimentarius. Next base: position 10,247 of record NZ_JFBD01000034.1, read on the forward strand.
ATGCTAATGAAATTTTCTTATTAAAATCGGGGCTTGTTCACATCGCATTACTCACGTCTGATGGAAAAGAGTTGTCACTAAGAATATGTAAAAAGGGCGATATCGTTGGTGAATTGACCGTGTTCAGTGACAATCCTCAGTATTTATTAAGTGCTAAAGTAATAGAGCCCGGTGAGTTGCTCGTAATCAACAGAGAGAAATTGGAAAGAGAGCTAATGACAAATAGTGCACTGACTTTTGAATTTATGAAATGGATAAGTGATCACATGCGCAAATTTCAATTAAAGATTAGGGATTTATTATTGCATGGGAAGAAAGGCGCACTATATTCTACACTTATTCGCTTGTCAAACAGCTTTGGCAAAAAACAAGGCGATGGTATTTTAATTGACCTCGTACTGACAAATCAAGAACTGGCAAATTTTTGTTCAGCAACGCGTGAAAGTATCAATCGAATGCTGACCGATTTAAGAAATCTAGATGTGATTGCAATGACTAAAAAAGGGGAAATTCTCATTAAAGATATTGCATTTTTAAGAAATGAAATCGGTTGTGAGCTTTGTCCTATTCAAGTTTGTAATATCAATTAAAAAAAGGGGGGAGCTGCCACTGTGCTCCCTTCTTTCGGTTTGCTCAGGCGCTTCTTTTTTCCAATGTGATGTATCTATTAAATCATACATCTAGTTCTTCGGTAGTTAAAAATATCACACCCTTTATGCAAACATAATGCCATCCATTTATTATTTTTCATCCTTTATGTGACTAACTTCACTTTGTATAAAATTATTTTCGTTTAAAATGAAGTAAATACGAAACTATAGTAGTAAAGCGAAGATAGGAGAATGAAGATGAAAAAGGCAAATGTTCAACTTTCCCTGCAAACGTCAAGTCTGATTGCTGGATTTATGGTTTGGGTGATTATCTCTTCTTTAATGCCAAGTATTAAGGAAGACATTACATTAACCCCAGGACAAGTGTCACTCGTTACAGCTATCCCTGTTATACTCGGATCTTTGTTAAGAATCCCCATTGGTTTTTATACAAACCGGTTTGGGGCAAGAAACATGTTCGTCATCAGTTTTTTGATCTTATTGTTTCCAGTTTATTATATCAGTGAGGCAAATTCATTCATCGACCTCGTTATCGGCGGACTCATACTCGGGGTAGGAGGAGCTACATTTTCAATTGGTGTTACCTCTTTGCCTAAATACTATTCGCCAGCAAAACATGGTCTTGTTAACGGAATTTATGGTGTTGGAAACGTAGGTACAGCACTAACAACCTTTGCTGCTCCTGTGCTGGCAGCATCGATTGGATGGGTGAATACTGTACGCTTATTTTTAATCCTGTTGCTTGTATTTGCTTTGTTAAATTTCCTGCTAGGGGATAAAAAAGAAGTGAAAGTTAAACAGTCGATGGTAAAACAAATTAGTGGCGTGTACAAAAATATGACACTATGGTTCTTGAGCTTATTCTATTTTATTACATTTGGCGCTTTTGTGGCATTTACTGTATTTTTGCCAAGTACGCTTGTAGATGACTTTCATCTTACCCCAGTTGATGCTGGTCTGCGGACTGCAGGCTTTATCGCGCTTGCAACTTTTATCCGGCCGGTTGGTGGGTGGTTGGCGGATAAATTCAATGCATTTATCATTTTGATGTTTACTTTCTTAGGTGTAGCCTTATCAGGTGTGCTGCTTTCATTCTCACCAACTATTGAATGGTACACAATCGGTGCTTTAGTTGTTGGTGTAAGTATCGGAATTGGAAATGGAACCATATTTAAATTGGTACCTCTTTATTTTTCCAAACAAGCCGGCGTTGTCAACGGCATTGTCTCTGCAATGGGAGGACTTGGCGGCTTCTTCCCTCCGCTATTATTGACTGCGGTTTATAATATCACTGGCCAATATTCCATTGCTTTTATGTTGCTTTCGGAACTGGCACTGGCAAGCTTTATCATTGTTATTTTTATGTATTATAGTGATCGGATGTCCATGGAAAGAAATATTATTGAAGGTGTAGCGGAGGGTGTTATGGTTACGAATAAGCGAGGCATTATTCAAAACGTAAATCCAGCTTTTACACGCGTAACGGGATTTACGAAAGAAGAAGCTATCGGGAGAACACCAAAACTGTTATCATCAGGAAAACATGATAAGGCCTTTTATAATCATATGTGGAATTCCATTGAAAAAAATGACCACTGGGAAGGCGAGATCTGGAATAAACGCAAAAATGGAGATATATACAAAGAATGGCTCAGCATTAACAAAATAAAAAACAGCAAAGGGGAAGTCCAATACTACGCAGGAATGTTTTCGGAATTGTAAGCGGGGGAGAATTAGTGCCTGTCACTTCCCGAATTTTGTCGAATGATATATTTATTTTAAAATTATGGCTCAGCTGCTACTGCGGTTGAGCCATACTTTTTTTAAAGGTCACAACGCAAATTCGACATAAATTGACTACAATCGGGAAGTGACAGGCACCCATCATTCTATTGAAATATTTGTAACACTTCTGTAATATAGAAAGGGGTTATTTTTTGTGAACCTATTTTGCTAGATAAGGATATAAAGGGGACTTGCTTTGTGGTAAGGCGTAGGAAAATTTTGAGTTGGTTCGTTACTGTTGTAATCGTATTTTTGGCCACACTAGGTATTAATAAACTCGTGCATGCAACGATTCATAAAATGAAAGATAAGCCGGTTCAATCAGAGGAAACGGAAGAAGTAGTTAGCAGCAAGTATCCAAATTTAGAGTTAAAAATAGAAACGAAGGAAGCAGATACATATCGAATCTTTGTGCATAAACCTATAACAGAAGGTACTAACATCAATACTTCCATTGATAAATGGATAAATAATCAAAGGAATACGTTTTTAGAAGAAATGGAGGAAAGAGAAACAGGGCTAAAAGAGAAAGAAATTCAGGGAGAATTAAATGTTCAAGTGGAGACAAAGAAAATTACGGATGAACTATATAGCCTTGTTTTTCGTGTCTATACATATACAGGTGGAGCAAATGGCCAGCAAATAATGAAAGTATTCAATGTCGATATAGGACGAGATAAATCTCTGAAACTATCAAATGTTATTGAAATAGATGAGGAATCATTACCGGAAATTCAAGAATTAGTGAAAGAGGAACTGCAAAAGAAGGAAGAAGTAAAACCGTTTATTTTTGATGACTTACTTGATGAAACATTGAAGCAACCAGCTAAATGGAAATGGTCACTTGATCGAAAAGCCCTGACCCTCTACTTCGATGAATATGAAATCGCAGCTGGTGCAGCGGGAACGATCGAATTGGAAATTCCTATTGAAAAACTCTATGTATATTTAAATGATGATATTGATTCCATCCTAAAGATGCCGAAAGAACAGCAAAAAGAAAAGGAAAAAATCATTCAAAAAGAGCATGAAAAAAGGGAAGAACTTGACCCCGATGGTAAATATATCGCCTTAACATTCGATGATGGACCTAGCGAAAAAGTGACTCCAGGCGTGTTGAAAACGTTGGAAAAATATGATGCGAAAGCTACTTTTTTTATGCTCGGAAGTCAAGCTGATCATTATCCAGAACTTGCCTATGAAGTTGCATCTGCCGGCCATGAAATAGGTAATCACTCTAGGGGACATCCGGTACTGCCTAATTTAAATAAGGAGGGCATTAAGGATGAATTGGACTATACACATGAAAAACTGAAAGAAGTTACTGGGGTTTCACCGGGTTTGATCCGGCCACCATATGGTGCTTTTAATTCTGACGTAGTGGAGTATGCGATAGATCATAATACTCAAATTGCCATGTGGTCGATCGATTCCTTGGACTGGAAATCAAGAGATGCAAAATCGATTGAAAAGATCGTATTAAATGAAGCAACACCAAACGCAATTGTGCTGATGCATGACATACACTCATCAACAGCAGATGCCTTGCCAAAAATCTTAAAAAAACTAAAAGAAGAAGGGTATGAATTTGTTACCGTATCCCAATTACTAAAACTGAAAGAAGAAAATGACGTCGGTCCATACTATGGAGAAGTATGAAGTAAGAGGACAGTCCCCCACTACGCTAAAGTGATTAAGCAGTGGGGGACTGTCCCTATTTGGTATGCTTTTATGTTTTTGTTTGACAAAATTCTGGTGGTGCCAGTATCCATAGAAAGGCACTTGTGGGAAGCAGGAACCTGGCGCCTCGAGAAAAACACGGCTCCTAGTAATACGGCGAAATTAAAATGTATACAAGGACGCCGGTGAAGCTAACATAGAGCCATAGCGGCATGGTCCAGCGTGCGATTTTTTTATGTCTTTCGTGTTCCATATTCCACGCGCGAGCCACACTTGTAAGAACAAGCGGTACAATCACTGCAGCAAGGATAATATGTGTAATTAAAACAAAGTAATACAGTCCTGCCATGAATCCTTCTCCACCATACGAAGTAGAAGGTGCTAAATAGTGAAATGTCACGTACGTTACGAGAAAAAGAGTAGTTGTCACAAGCGCTGCATAAATAAAACGGCGATGCACTTTGACATTTCGTTTTAAAATAGCAATAAGTGCACCAATTAAAAATAGAAAGGTAAAGCTGTTAAAAATAGCATTCATCAGTGGCAAGATCGTCACGTCGAATAAATCAAAATCTTCTTTGCCGGGCATACCTGACAAAATCATAATCGCACCAATTAAAATGATTGATATCGTAATGATTGCCGGACGGTAATTACGTTTTTTTACTTGCCTGCCGTATTCCTCATGGTTGTTTATATCCATTCGTATTCACTCCAACTCAAGGTTTCAATATATATTACTAAGAAAGTTTAACATAATTTTTGTACCTCTATCTCTTCCGGGAAAAAGTTTCGAAAACCTGTCAAATATATTTACACGATCCCCCTTTTTAACCAACGGGAAATGGTACGTATTTATCTATATTTCCATCTTCGTTTAAGCAATATCATTGATCCGCCTACACCCAAAATGAGCCAGACTTCCGGAAAATCAAGTGCGGTAAGATAATTTCCATATAAAACTGCAAGTACTATAAACGTTCCCTTGATATAATGATTCCAATGTGTCAGTTGAATAACGCCTGTTACAAAAAGAATCATTGCAGCAAGAATTGGACCGCGGGCATCATGATGGATTAAATAGAAAATATAAAAATATACAGCTGCAAACCAGCTAATCGCTCCAAAATAATGGGTGAATGTAGGCATTCGCTCAAACATATATAACAAAGCAAAAGCAATAATTGCCGTGAAGAAAATAAGTACAATGATATCGAGAATCCAGAAATAAGTATTCCCAAAAAATTTAGCTAAAAAATTTCCATTCACATATAAATATAGCATATATGCTAAATAGATCATGATCGGTGGTAATACATATCGTAAAAACAAGTTTCCATAACGATCACGAAACATCGTTTGTTTATGATCAGCAGATTCGGATGCCTCTTTGGACCGCTTCATCTCCTTATATTCTTTGCGTGTTACCCGCGGTGTTGACTGCGGCTCATGAACTTCGTTTTTCGCTTCTGGAGAATGTTCCTGATCTATATTCTCTTCGTCCAAGTCATCTTTATTTTTATTCCAAAAAAAGCCCACTTGTTAGCCTCCATCTGTTTATAAAATCGCTGTTATTAGTATACCAAAATTTTAAATGAAAACACGAGTAGCATGGAGAAGAAAGAAAAGAGTATTGCTTTTAAAATAAAGTATAAAATTCAGAATCATCTTGACAATGATAAAAATGAAAGGTACTTTAATACTATTCTAGCATTGCTATAAAAAGGAAGGGAATAACATTGGAATATATTGCTGTGTTTGCTATTGGAACATCTTCCATGAAGGGAGTGCTGATGAATCAGCAGGCAGAAATGTTACACACTGATTCTGCGTTGCTCGATACTCATTTCGGACCAAGCGGGCAAGTAGAACAACACCCCTACGATTGGTGGAAAGGTTTAAAGGAAATTACCTCAAAGTGGTGGAAAAGTGGGGTTGACCCGAAGCAAATTGTCATGATTACATGCACGGGCCAAATGGAAAATGTCATTCCAATCTCTAAAGATCCTGAATGCCTGAGTTTATCGTTCTATTGCTTAACTTTCTTGGTTTATTGCGCGACTAAAATCCACACTCTTTTTCCTATGGAACTTCTTTAAACCGATAAGTAAAAATCATCTAATGAAGTAAATTTTGTATTATATGATGATGGATTTATAGAATAGTGAGGTGAGATGGATGCAATCACAGGCATTTATTGATTTCCTGGTTTATTTTCAAGGAGTCCGTGATTATTTTCAATGTCATGAGGTTTTGGAGGACGAATGGCTAAAGGATCCTCCGGGTGAAAGAAAATCGTACTTGAAAGGATTTATTGCCATTGCAGTTTCTCAGTACCATCACCGCCGCGGTAATTTTAGAGGGGCTAAACGTGCAATGGAAAATGCCGTAAAGCGTTTGAAGGATGACCATTCTGTGATTCAATCTTTTGGACTTCAAGCAGATGTGCTGATGGACCAGCTGAGGGAGAAAATAAGAGAAATTCACGCGGGAAAACCTTATAAAAGTATCAATTTTCCAATTAAGGATTCGGAACTTATCCAGATATGTCAAAAGCTTTCTAGGAGAAAAGGGTGTGTATTCGGCAACCCGAGTGATATGAGCGATGAACAATTGATACATAAGCACCAGCTGCCAAATAGGGATAAGATTATCTCTAAACGAGAAAAAGCATATAGAAGGAAAAAGCGATGGAAACAAGATAAGGAGGATTAATGGAGTGAGAAAGTATGTCATCATTTTTAGTTTGATTTGTCTAGCTTTCATAAGTGCGTGTGAAACAGCTACAAATGTCGATCATGATCATGATAACGAAAAAGAAAAAGCTCCCATCATTCAAACAGAAGGAAAACCTGAAATGGATAAAGCAACGTTAGAGGAAGATGCGTTATTTCGTTTTGAAGGGGAAGTAGATGGCGCAAAGTTCTTTGCTTATTTCTTTGCTGAAAATCAAGCGGAAAAGTCATTAGAAGAAACCAGTTTCTTTGGTCAAGAGGGAGACCCAGTGGTTTCTGGAGAATATGATTTTTATCTGGCAGAAAAGAATAGTGATGTAGCGTATAAACAAACACAACTGGATTCCTTGGACATGAAATTTAACATCGATCATCATCTAAAGAATACAATAGAAGTAGAGGGCTACGATGTGTTTATGGTATTTGCAAATGAAGTACCAAAGTTTATCTACCCATATATGTTTATGCTACAAAATGGTGAATTAGTGAAGATCGATACAGAAGATCTTAAAGCTCCATCAACTACGGAGTTTAAAGTGTTTGATGATAATAAACTTCAGACAGCATATTTGGTTAATAATAGAAGTGGACAGAACGGGGGATGGCACTTTCCTACTTTGGAATTTGATGCCGAGCAGAATCAATTAACCTTAATAAAAGAAGAAATCTATAATGATATAACTTATCCTCCGAATGGCTTTGATTACGGTCATGATCGTTATGCTACATGGATGGACGAGGAAGCATCGATCATCCCTTATAAGGAATCAGAAGAAATGGAAGAATGGGAAATCACGAAAGAGATATTGAACGAAGCTGCAGCGGGCCGAATCGCTGACACACCTGTTAAGTTGAACGACAATATTAAAAAAATGAGAAAAGAAAATAAGCGAATTCAGTTTGAAAACTGGTATGAGGGCGGCAAAGTTTTATATTATCCGGGTTACAATGTTGGATATGCTCCCAAGCATCTGGAGTCCTCAGATGGCAAGGTTACCATGATCATTATTCCTGGGGAACGCATTCACATGACCGTTTCAGAAATAAAAGATACATTAGGAAAACCACGTCGAGATATGTATGATGAAATGTCTGAATCCAATTTGCTTATTTATATAGAAGGAAAAAATCATTTACACTTTGTTTATGATGAGTCAGATGGTAACGTGAAATCCGCTGTACTAAGAGAAGCGGATAAAGGAGAGATGTAAGATTGCTGGAATCCTTCATTTTGCAGATTTTGAAGGGAGAACATTTATCACTATTAGATTGAAATTGGATATACACTCAGACCACAGAACGCTTGAAATAATCAAAAATCCTTCCACAGAAATATTTAGTGGAAGGATTTTTTCATCTCTTAATTGAGCTGCAACGATTTCTTGGAATTCATGAGCGCATCAATGACATAATCTGCACTGATCACTTCTGCACCATCAACAATATTTTCTTTTGAGACACCATTATGCTCCATGCAGGCAGAGCACACTTTCAGTTTTCCACCTTGCTCCATGTAAGTAGGAAGCAGGTCTTTGATCGGTTTAAACGGGGCTCCGATATCAATTTTATCCGCATAATTTTTCTCTGCAAGGTGAACCGCATTAGATAACAGTAATATTTCAACGGTATGTCCCTTTTCGAGTGCCTTACTACCCATGGTGAAGGCAATGGTTACGTTATTTTCATCGCTTTCATGAGCAGTTAATGTAATCAGTAAATCCGCATAATTCATTGTGATAGCCTCCTTATTTTACGATCATTGTAGGGATAAGATAACCTTTTCCAGCATAAAAAACAAGAAATGTGTTTGATAGGGTAATGTAAAAATTAAAATTATTTGAATAATAGGAATTTATCCCATATAATAGTCGATATTACGAAATTGTAGAAAGGTGAGCGGGGATATTGGAGATGAAAAAGTTAAGGGTTTTATTTATGAGTTTATTATGTTTTATTTTCATTGCAGCATGTTCTCCTGGGCAGTCTAGTGAAGGAAATCAGGCAAATGCAGCAAATAACGAAGAGCAAAAACAAGCAGAAAATAAGGATGAAAAATCACCGTCCAAGCTACAGGAAATAATCGATAAAGGAGTCATTCGTGTCGGGACAACTGGAGATTATAAACCATTTACCTACTTCAATCCTGAAACAGAAGAATTTGAAGGCTATGATATTGATGCGGCGAAAATACTTGCTGAAGATCTGGGTGTTGAGGTGGAATTTGTAAAAACAACATGGCCGGATTTAATGGATGATCTGCTAGAAGATAAATTTGACTTTGCAGTTGGTGGAATTAGCCGAAATGTGGACAGGCAGAAAACAGCGCACTTAACAGATGCGTACTTTGATTTTGGAAAAGTAGCTCTCATTCACAAAAAGAATAAGGATAAATTTAAGAAACCTGAAGATTTGAATCAGCCTGATGTTAAAGTAGGTGTGAATCCAGGTGGAACAAATAAAGAATACGTGGATGCGCATTTAAAAGATGCGGACGTGACGGTTGTTGAGGAAAATTTGGACATTCCCGGCAAGGTAGCGGAAGAAACATTCGATGTGATGATCACAGATACTGTGGAAGCTGATCTGTATGCCAAGGAGGATTCACGCCTTCGCGTTGCATTTAGGGATGATACACTGACGAAAAGCCAAAAAGGCTATATGATGCAACAAGGTGATCCTATCTTCCAAAACTGGATCGACGTCTGGATGGACGAGATGAAATTAAATGGTGAATTTGAAAAATTAGAAGAAGAGTGGATGTAAGTTTTATAGCTATTCATGTAAAAAATGATCGTTGTCGATGGGCGATAACGGATCATTTTTTCGTTTTTTTAAAAAGCTTTTGTCAATAAATGACAGACTATTGAAAATACATTGACAACTACTTTGATATTGCTATAATGAACCGTGATAGATTTAATAGAGTATTTTTATAAAACGTAAATAACCCTTTTTATTACTGCTGTCCTTTGTTATGTGCATCTATTTCTTTCATTCAAATGTAAACCATGAATTTCCAACATGAAAGGAATTTTTTGTATTGATCTTTGTAGGCATTTGCCTATGAGATAAATTATTTAGAATAAAAGGAGTGGTTTGTTTGTCGTTAACCGTTCGTGAGTTACTGGAAGACAAGGGTCTTAAGATGCAAGAGGATCATCTGAGGATTTTAAAAGACCGTTGGGAAGGGCTACAGGTACTCAAAGGTGATCTGGACACGATTCAGGTGGATGATGCTGATATTGGCTTACGAAATATTCCTGGAGGTGATCATATTGAGTAAAGAATTAATTTTAAAAACAGTAGACGAACTGGCACGTCTTATTGAAGGGAAATCGATATCACCAGTGGAGTTAACGACAGAAGTTTTAGATCACGCAGAAGAAATGAACGAACAAATCAATGCCTACATTCAAATTGCGAGGGAGGAAGCGGAAATATTCGCCAAACGGGCCGAAGAGGAAATTTTAAATGGAAATTACCGGGGAATGTATCACGGCATTCCGATAGGGATCAAAGATAATATCTATTTTAAAGATCAAGTCAGCACCATGGGATCGAAAATTCATCAAGATTACGTCTCTGATTACGATGCAACGGTCGTCGAAAAATTGCGGGATGCTGGAGCTGTTTTAACGGGAAAATTAAATATGCATGAATATGCCTGGGGAATTACAAATGATAACCCACATTACGGAGCGTGCAGGAACCCGTGGGATCCTGAAAAAATTCCCGGAGGATCCAGCGGCGGATCAGGTGCAGCGGTCGCAGCTGATATGAGTGTTGCGTCGCTTGGGACAGATACAGCAGGATCGATACGGATACCTTCATCTGCCTGTGGAATTGTCGGTTTAAAACCTACACACGGAAGGGTCAGCAAGTATGGATGTTTCCCGCTTGCATGGTCACTGGATCATATTGGACCCATGACAAAATCGGTTAAAGATGCAGCCGGATTGCTGGAGGTTATTTGCGGATATGATTCAAATGATCCAACATCCCTCCATGTACCCAACGAAAATTTCACCGATTTTAACGGAGATGTGAAGGACTTAGTGATTGGTGTTAATGAAGAATATTTCTTTCATCAAGTAGATTCAGAGGTTGAAAAACTTGTTCGCGCAAATATTCAAAACCTCGTTGATCAAGGAGCGAAGGTCGAAGAGGTAAAAATTCCTGCCCTCCAATATGCGGAATGGGCGGAACTCGTTACGTCCCTATCAGAGGCGTCAACGATCCATCATCGAAATTTATTAAAACGGCCGGACGACTTTGGAAGTGACATCCGACTCTTGTTCGAACTCGGGGAACTCCCATCAGCCGTTGATTATTTACAAGCTCAGCAAGTAAGGCGGCAGTTAAAAAAGGACTTTGCCGAAGCGTTCGAAAAAGTGGACGTGCTTATTTCCCCAACACTGCCAGTCATTCCGTCAAAAATAGGAGAGGATTTTGCTAATTTAAATGGGGAAAAAGTAGATTTAATTGATCATATGATCCGTTTTACTGGACCAGGCAACTTGACGGGATTACCCGCACTTTCCATACCATGTGGAACAAAAGGTAATATGCCAGTAGGCCTGCAAATTATGGGACCTGCACTCAAAGAGAAACGCATTCTGAACGCAGGATATGCACTGGAGCAAACCAACCCACTACAAGGACGAAGGCCAAGTTTAGTCGTTTCATAACGATCAGTTTAGCACTTCTAGTAAACATGAGCTCATTTACTAGAAGTGCTTTTTTGTGTGGAATGGTAACAAGGAAGGAGTGCTCGAGCAATCATGAAGGAACGCGCGCAATAAGCGTGCCGACTTGAGCAATATGGAAGGAGATTCATGCATTAAGAAACCGAACACGAGCAATAAACGAGGGGAGTCGCGCAGCAAAAATTTTGCCGCCAACTTACCCTACATAAGCATTTCTCAACCAAAAAATACCAGTCCACATCAAACTACCGAAACCAGCCTTTTCGTTTAAACCAAAGAATCATCAGTACCGATAATGTGAACATCACAGCCATCACAATAAAATAACCGTAATGCCACTCAAGCTCGGGCATATTTACAAAGTTCATCCCATAAATCCCGGCGATAAAAGTGAGCGGTGCGAAGATAGAAGTAATCACAGTCAGAATCTGGATCACCTTATTTTGTTGATAGGAGTTATACGAAATGAAATTATCCCTAATATCATTAGTAATCTCCCGGTTGGAGTTGACCATTTCTGATAGTTTTAAAAGATGGTCATATAAATCAGCGAAATATTCACGATGCTCAATTAAATTTTTTAAATGCCGTGAATTCAAAATCCGATAAAATAGATCACGAATCGGATTGATTGTATGACGTAATTCAAGCAGTTTATGCCTTAACGCAAACAGAGTATCAAGCTGTATATTCATGGAAAGGTTATTTGGATTATCTTCTACATCATTGATTTGGTCTTCGAGCTGATAAACGATCGGGAAGTAATTATCCACAACATTATCCATGATTTCATAAAATACCTTAAATTCATCCCACATATGAATTTCATTTGCCTCAGGTAAATTATTCCATACTCGGCTAACTTCAGACAGCGTTTCGTGGTGAAAGGTGACAATAAAATGATTACCGATAAAAAAATCAATTTCATGCTGGTTAAATGCCTCTGGTCCAATTGTATGTGTAGCAATAAAGGCATAATGATCATAATAATCAAGTTTAGGGCGCTGCATGCTGTGTATACAATCTTCAACCGCAAGTGGGTGAAAATGAAGTTTAGTCTGTAGTTCTTTTACTTCTTCCATGCTTGGGTGCTGAAAGTCAATCCACCACCATTTGTAAAGACTGAAATCAACATTATCCATTGTTAAATCAGTAATTTTTTCATTTTCATGCGTAATTGCCAGGACTCGAATCATAGCTATATACTCCTTATACCAGTCATTCCTGTATCATCTTTATTGATGCTCTCTCTGCTTTCATTTTTTTATCCGGATTTTTGGCGGCTTGCAGTAATACAACGCCGGTAAGAATGAATGTTTTTTTATTAGAATTTTAAACGAATTCGAATATCGTTGTCAATTTTCATACTCCGGGTGAATAACTCTCCATCTCGGTTGATAAATATTACCATGCGGTTTGATATTTCTTTCATTCGTTTGAAAGTGTAACTCCTCCAATTGATCATTCTACTCACCGGTTAAAATTAAGCCGTTCCGGTCGATTCCCTCCTTTAAATCAGGACCGTTCACCTGCCTAAAACAAATACTGTAGCCTAACCATGCTAACGCTTTTTAGGAAGTTGTTTTATTTGTATGATAGACTATGCTATAGTGAGTGATAATCTAACATTAACAATATTGCACGAAGGAGGTTAGGAGAATTTTTTCCAAAAAAAAGATGGAACAATATCAGAAAAAGACCCCGCTGCTTCAGAAGATCATGGAATTACAACCGGTTTTTTGGCTAAATCCCAGACAAAATGAAAAGGAACACGACACAACTTCTTTAAATAGAAAAGATATCGAGGAAGCGGCATCCTTATGGGAAAGATTTGCGCCATTTATAAAAAAAGAATTTCCCGAAACCATTGAGACAAATGGCATCATTGAATCTCCACTTAAACTTATCCATTCAATGAAAAGTTCATTTTCCAAGCCAGTAGAAGGAGATTTATACTTAAAATGTGATAACGAGTTACCGATCGCTGGATCTATTAAAGCGAGAGGTGGTTTTTATGAAGTGCTGCATCATGCGGAACAACTAGCAAAAGATGCTGGGATTTTATCAGAAGGAGCAAACTACGAAATTTTTTCCACTCCTAAATTTAAATCATTTTTCAAGCAATATTCGATTGGAGTTGGATCTACTGGAAATCTGGGGTTAAGCATCGGAATCATGAGCGCGAAGCTAGGCTTCAATGTATTCGTCTACATGTCACAAGATGCAAAACAATGGAAAAAAGATTTACTTCGCAATAAGGGTGCAACTGTATATGAATTTGAAGGCGATTTTAGTAAGGCTATTACGGAGGGAAGAAGGAAAACGCACGCAGATCCAAATGGCTATTTTGTTGACGATGAAGATTCACAGCATCTATTTTTAGGATACAGCACGGCTGCTCTTCGTTTGAAAAAACAATTGGAAAAGAAAAATATCAATGTGGATAAGGAACATCCTTTGTTTATGTATTTGCCATGCGGAGTTGGCGGATCGCCGGGAGGCATTACGTTCGGCATGAAGCAACTATTCGGCGACCATGTCCATTGTTTTTTTGTGGAGCCAGTACACGCACCGTCTGTGTTGATCGGTTTGCTGACGGGTGAAAAAGAGAAAGTGTGTGTGCAGGATTTTGGAATTGATAATAAAACGGAAGCGGATGGATTAGCAGTCGGGCGCCCGTCAAAATTTGCGACAACGATCAGTGGCCAGCTAGTCAGTGGAATTTATACCATAGAAGATGATGAATTATATCAATTACTCACATTACTTACAGATCGTGAAAATATTTACTTGGAACCTTCCGCAACAGCCGGACTCGCGGGGCCAGTTAGGATTTTAGAAACAAATTATATCCATCAACATCATATTAACCCGAGTAACATCATTCATATCGCTTGGGCGACAGGCGGAGGACTTGTTCCAAGAAAAGATCGCAAGGATTTTTATAATAAAGGGAAGTCCTAGAAAGTCAATCGTCAAGCATCAACATAAAAATATTCATACCAGTAAGATCTTCAATATTTTCCTTTAATTTCGCTTTAAATTCTGTAAATAGAGCTGTATTCGCATAGGACACTAATTCCGGATAGTTATCGCGCATGATCTTCAATGCTTCTACCCGTTTGTGCACTGCGAATATCATCAAGCTATTTTCCGAAATCTCTATTTTCTGCTGACTAATCCCAGTATCATAGATTTCCTGATTGATTTGGTTGTAAATCCGAATAACTTCACGCTTATCAATAGCGTTTTTTTGTTTTGATGTTCTCAGCATATATGTTCTTCCCTTGTAGAACAGCTTCTATACGTTCATTATATAGGAAAATAAAAGCGGTTTCATTAAGGGAGATAGGATCAAATTTTGCGATTGTTCATGCCTTCTGTCAAGGTGCGCGCCGATATTTCTTTATTACAAATCAAGTTCTTTTCGTTATCCAAGATGTTGTGTTAAAATGTACTATCACATGTTGGCTAATGAACAAGTAAAGCTTGCAAGAAGGAAGGTTATCTATGGTTAGAGAGAAATCAACAACACATACAGGGGAAGAAAGAAGTAAGGTATCGCTCATTGTTGTCCTGATTGTATTGCTTTCAGGTGCCTTTGTTGCTATTTTGAATCAAACATTATTAGGTACTGCTCTCCCGCATATTATGAGGGACCTTGACTTAAATGCCAGTACAGCGCAATGGCTGCAATCCATTTTCATGCTCGTGAACGGGATTATGATACCAGTCACAGCTTTTTTAATTGCGAGCTTTACGACAAGAGGCTTATTTCTTTCAGCCATGGGCTCTTTTGCTATCGGTACAGCAATTTGTGCGGTTGCACCGAATTTCACCATTCTAATGATAGGTAGAATTTTACAAGCTGCTGGGGCTGGTATTATTATGCCGCTAATGCAGACGATTTTATTTCTTGTTTTCCCAATCAACAAGCGAGGAACAGCGATGGGAATGTTCGGTCTCGTGATCGCATTTGCTCCGGCAATTGGCCCAACTTTATCCGGTTGGATTGTCGAGCAATTTCCGTGGGAAAGTCTCTTTTACATGATTTTGCCGATCATTATTGTCGATATTATTATTGCTTATTTTATTTTGAAAAATGTTACTGAACAAACATATCCGAAGCTCGATGTTTTATCAATCATTCTATCTTCCTTTGGATTTGGCGGCTTGTTATACGGATTCAGTACTGCTGGAAGCAGTGGCTGGGTTAGTGAACAGGTATTTATTTCGATGAGCATCGGTGCCATTGCCCTTATTTGGTTTATACGAAGACAATTGAAACTAAAGGAGCCAATCCTTGAATTTAGGATATTTAAATATAAAATGTTTACCTTAACTACAGCATTAGGTATGGTAGTATTTATTGCAATGATTGGAGCTGCAGTTGTTTTACCACTTCTTATGCAAAATATGCTTGGCTTTACTGCATTTGAATCCGGGTTGGCCTTATTGCCGGGAGCAGCAATTATGGGACTCATGAACCCGGTTACCGGCAGATTATTTGATTTATATGGAGCAAAATGGCTTTCCATTATAGGTCTTTTGATTTTGGTTATTACGACATTTATGTTCGCTGATCTTTCTGAGCAGACAAGTTTCGCCTATATAGCGACATTAAATGCATTTCGAATGCTTTCCGTTGCTATGGTAATGATGCCTGTAACTACGGCTGGACTCAATCAGTTGCCGCCGGATTTAATTCCGCACGGCACTGCAATGAATAATACGATGCGTCAAGTAGCAGGTGCAGTTGGAACAGCCTTGCTTGTAACTGTCATGACGACAGGTGCCATTCCGGACAAAGGGGTTGAAGGAATGATACATGGTGTAAACGTGTCCTTTATTGTTGCTGGCATCATCTCCCTTGTTGGTCTTGGTATATCATTCTTCATTAAAAATCCAGAACAATCTAATGTGATGCGTATAGATAATGGATAAGACGAATGAAAAAGCTGTTAACTTTTACCTGTTAACAGCTTTTTTTAAAAGAATTCAAGCTAAGAAAGAAATGATAAAGAGGAAGGAAATTCTTGTGATATTAATTCTGTTAAATATGGAGAATGAAAGAAGGTGTTATCATGAATAAAGAACCGGAAATGCTGCAGTTGGAACTGGAAGGCATTATGCATGCTTCGAATGATAATATTGTCATGACGGATGGAGAGGGAAAAGTCATTAGGGTTAGTTCCAATTGCACTAGTATATACGGAAAAGAAGAAGATGAATTAGTTGGAAAAACGGTTTTCGAACTGGAAAAAGATCGCACTTTTTCTCCGTCTGTAACAGCGGTCGTTTTAAATGAGAAAAAAGAAGTGCAGGTTATGCAGCGCACACCTACTGGGAAAGTTGTTATGGCTACTGGTATACCACTGTTTAACAAGAAACGGGATATCGTTCGTATCATCAGCTTTTCCCATGATTTAACAGAAATTCAACTTTTAAAAGAAGACTATGAAGAACTCAGGGCAAAAATGATACGCTATGAATCTGAAATAGAAGAATTAAGGGAACAGGAAAAAAGAACAAATGTCATCATTAAAAGTAAAACGATGATTCAGATCCGTGAACTGGTGGAACGCGTTGCTAAATCAGATGCAAACGTTGTCTTGCTTGGGGAATCAGGCGTCGGGAAAAATGTATTTGCCAAGGCGCTTCATGAGGAAAGTGAACGTAATCAGAAAAAAGTGATTGAGGTCAATTGTGGCGCAATACCCGAACCACTTTTTGAATCGGAATTATTTGGCTATGAGCCGGGTTCCTTTACTGGTGCAAGCAAAAGCGGGAAAAAAGGGATGATTGAACTTGCTGATCAAGGGACATTGTTTTTAGATGAAATAGCTGAACTTCCTTTATCCATTCAAGTGAAACTATTAAAAGTGTTGCAGGAAAAAAAAGTAACCCCAATCGGTGGATCAGAAGCAAAACAAGTTGATTTTCGACTTATTACTGCAACAAATCAAGATTTAGAAGTATTGGTGAAACAGGGGAAATTCAGAGAGGATTTATTCTATCGATTGAATGTTATCCCGATTACCATTCCTCCACTGCGGGAAAGAAAAGATGATATTTACAAACTTGCTCAGCATTATTTAACGATTTTTAATGAAAAATATCATACAAATAAATTTTTTCATTCGAAAGCAATGAATGCTATGCAACAATATGATTGGCCGGGAAATGTCCGCGAATTGGAAAATTTAATTGAGCGTTTAGTAGTGACAACCGATACAAATATGATCTTTGCATCTAATCTCCCGTTTGTGAATCAAATGGATGCATCGGAATTGCCAAAACAAGAATGGCAGCTTGAATCATTTGAAGAACAGGGTTTGACATTACAAGAAGTTTTAGAGGCAGTCGAAAGAAATTGGTTAATACGTGCTTCGAAGCAATATAAAACAACGTATGAAATGGCTGAATATCTTGGTTTAAGCCAGTCAACCGTTGTACGCCGCTTAAAAAAATACAATATTAATTCAAAATGAATCATTAATTCATAATTGAATTGAAAAGAACTAAATCATTCAATTGTGAATTAATTTTTATTTAAAAACATAATCACAACATTGAAATAAAGTTGGCATGAAAGTTGCATGAATATCCATGAACAAGTTTTAGAGGAGGATATTTATGTACCAACCAAAAGATTCATCAAAATCACCGCGTTTTACAGGGCCGCGCACATTTATGAGGCTTGAAAATATTGCAACAACAAATGATGTAGACTTTGTTGTAATGGGAGTACCGTTTGATACGGCTGCATCCAATCGAACAGGACAACGATATGGTCCGCAACATATAAGAGATTTCTCTGTATTGCTTCGTCCATATAATCCAGATCAGGAAATAAATATTTTCGATTATTGCTCAGGTGTGGATTATGGTGATGTGGATGTTATACCAGGAAATATTCACAGAACCTATGATCATATCGTACGTGCACTTGAACCAGTACTCGATAAGGAGATTATCCCAGTTATGATGGGAGGAGACCATTCCATTACACTCGGACATTTGCGTGCATTTGCAAAGAAGTTCGGGAAGATTGCACTTGTCCATTTTGATTCTCATGGAGATACATGGGAAGACTATTTTGGCGAAAAATATATGCACGGCACTCCGTTTCGCCGAGCTGTTGAAGAAGGATTGATTGATACGAATCATTCGATTCAAGTCGGAATGCGTGGACCATTATATGGACCGGAGGATATTGAAGACGCAAGAGATTTAGGTTTTGAAGTGATTCCAATGAAGGAAGTCAGAAAAATTGGCTTTGATAAAGTAATGGAGAGAATTCATGCACGTGTGAAAGATAAACCTGTCTTTGTTACGTATGATATTGACTTTCTTGATCCAGCCTATGCTCCGGGCACAGGTACACCAGAAGTAGGTGGTCCAACAAGTTATGAGGGCCTTGAATATGTCAGAGGACTTGATGGACTTGATATTAAAGGATTTGACCTGGTTGAAGTGTTACCAACTTATGATAGCGGCGAAATTACTGCCGTAGCAGCGTCATCCGTAATTTTTGAAATGATTAGTCTCATTGCAATGAAAAAAAGAGCGGAGCAGGAGAGGAAATAGACAATAGAAATGATGAGGTGAGGAACTTCAGAAATGCTGAAGTTCCTTTTCACAAAAGAAAGCGATATCAAAGGAAAGGTGGGTAATATATGACTTCCCTCGACATGATGATTATCATTATTTATTTTGCTGTACTAGTCATAGTCGGTATTATTGGAACGATAAAAGCAAAAACATCGGAGGTTTACATCCTAGCAGGTCGCAATCTTGGTGTCTTTATGTTGTTTGGTTGTTTAACAGCCGTTTTTTTAGGCGGTTCATCGACGATTGGTTCAGCTCAGCTTGGATATGAAACGGGATTTTCTGGTGTTTGGTTTGTATTTTCGATGGGTCTTGGAATAACTCTATTTGGGCTGTTACTATTAAAGCGTGTAACCGGTTATAGACTGATGACGATTAGTGAGTTACTTGGTAAACTCTTTAATGTTGAGTCAAAGTTAATCGGGGCTGTAGTTGCTGCGATTTATGCATTAATGGTAAGTGTTACACAAGTAATCGCCATCGGTGCATTATTAAGTGCTATTTTTGATTGGAATTTAATTTTTGCCATGTTAATTGGCGGAGGGATCGTTTTTTTCTATACCATTTTAGGTGGCATGTGGTCTGTTTCCATGACAGACATTATTCAATTTGTCATCATGACAGCTGGAATTTTTTTGATCATGCTTCCGATCAGCTTATCAAAAGCAGGTGGATTTAGTGAATTGACTGCACAACTCCCCAGCTCATATTTTAGCTTTTCCGCTATTGGCTTCAGGGAAATTATGCAATACCTCTTGACATTTACGCTTGGAATGATGGTCGGACAGGATATTTGGCAGCGTTATTTTACTGCTAAAAATTTAAAAACTGCACGAACAGGTGGCGTGCTTGTCGGAATCTATAGTTTCCTGTACTCTATGGCGATGGTTATCATCGGTATGTGTGCCCTGATCATTCTGCCCAATATTGAAAACACACAAAATGTATTTACAAGTATGGCGTTTGAAACATTACCAACAGGTCTTCTTGGTGTTGTATTTGCAGCCGTAGCAGCGGCTATCATGTCTACAGCTTCAGGAACGTTGCTCGCATCATCTACTTTGATTGCTAAGGATATTTTAAAAGACCATTATTTTAAAAATATTACAGACAAACAATTCCTGCTTCTTTCGCGAATTACCACCTTTGTTATTGGTATCATAGCAATTGTTATCGCTCTGTGGATTCAAGAACTTCTAGTTGCTATTGACGTGGCTTATGCTTTATTAGCAGGATCTGTGTTTATCCCCATTGTGTTCGGTTTATTTTGGAAAAGAGCCACTTCAAAAGCAGCTTTCTATGCGATGATCATTAGTGCGGTTGTTATACTGGGCGGGCTAGCAATGGAAGGTCTTTCTTCCAGTAATCCAATTTTATATGGAATTGTCACAAACATTATCGTTATGGTCGCAGTGTCTTTAACCGACAGCCAAAATAAAGATAAAGTGACGGATGCAAAAGAAGCAAACGGTTAAGTTGAAGGATCCATCCTAAGTGCATCTTAGGGTGAATCCTTTTTTATATATAGACAAATCACGCGTTCAATTGTATATTAATTACAGTTAAATGAAATACAGAGATTGTTTATTAGTGCTTAAAGATATACATATTACCGGAGGTGGATGGATCATGCTTATGGTAACAACCAATGAAATACCCGGCAGAGAGATAACCCTTGTAAAAGGATTGGTTCAAGGCAGTACGGTACAGTCCAAACATGTTGGACGGGATATTGGTGCAGGCTTAAAAACACTTGTCGGTGGGGAAATTCAAGGGTACTCTGATTTGATGAAAGAGGCAAGGGACATTGCAGTGAATCGACTGATCAAGGAAGCAGAGGAACTTGATGCAAACGCAATTGTCGGTATGCGTTTTCAAACGTCGCAAGTAATGAATTCCGCTGCGGAGGTTATCGCCTATGGTACAGCGGTAGTCGTGGATTAGAAATTTTTTAGGAGCTGTTAGCTTTCATGTTGTTACTCGGCATGAGAGTTAACAGCTTTTTTGGCTGAAAAACTGTATTTGTTTAGCGTCTAAATGTGTTATTATCGACAGGAATATACTTTCACCCTAAGGTAAGGGTGCGATTAACACGCGTAAGCAGATGTTTGAAGCATAGAAACCAAAGCTGAGATTTTTATTGCGTTATACGGCTAATTGCAGAATTGAGGATTGTCGCATGATTCCATATTTATTATTAATCGTTTTCTTTTCAAATTTGATTATTGGAATATTTCTAGGGATTTCCGGGATTTCAGGATTTCTCCTCCCGATGATTTACGTAGGTTTTTTGGATATGCCAGTGAAAGACTCACTCGCACTTAGTTTTTTGGCGTTTGCTGTTTCAGGTGTCATTGCAGCTCTTTCCTATTTAAAATCGAAAAATATGGACCTTCGTCTTGCTCTCTATTTAAGCATCGGAAGTATACCTGGCGCTTTTCTCGGAGTACAAATAAACGTATTGATTTCTGACACCCTGGCTAAACTGTTCCTTTATTTATTTGTATTAGTTGCGGGTTTATCTTTGTTTAAGCAAAATAAAGAACGTATCGACATAGATAGCAGATCGATGAAAATCTTAAATAGCAATGCGGTGCTTATGATTATTGGACTCTTAACCGCATCGATCAGCTCCCTGACAGGGGCAGGAGGACCAATTTTGTTAGTGCCGCTCCTTGCAAGCTTAGGGATAAATATTCGTATAGCTGTAGGTGTTAGTCTGCTAAATTCGGTTATTATCGCAATTCCGGCTATCTTTGGCTATTTTGCTTATGCAACTATGGATAATATATGGACTCTCATTGCTAGCAGTCTAATAGGTATCACGGCAGGGATTCTTACTGGTGCTTATTATGCAACCAAAGTTCCTACCCAGTACCTTCGCCTTTTTATTGGAATTATCACGATTATTACGGCTGTTTATATGCTTATTTCTTTATTTATTACATGATGAAGAATACATTTTCTAAACGGACAACAGGGAGACAAAAAATAATCAACCGGAAAGCCGAGCGTTTCAACCGGAGAGACAAAATATCAACCGAAGGAGTTCCGGTATCAACCGGAGCGCGGACATATCGACCAAAGGGTCCACAGTATCAACCGGAGCAACTCGCGTATCAACCAGCAAGAAAAATATCGGCGTTGATCCTCTTAATGTCAACCGATCACAGATACAAAAGCACTTCCTATTACGAGAAAATGCTTATTCTTTGTCCATGCCTGACTCTTTTACACCCTGTACAACGCTGCTGTATAAAACAGGGATAATTGCTCAACAATGGGTTCGAGCTCAAGCCCCTTATCCTCTACAAATTTCCACATAAACATTTCATTCATGTAATACCAGCTTTGCGCAGTGATTCTCGGATCAAATTTACTACTGACCAGCTTTTTTTGCTGGGAATAGTTGATATCTGAAGTAATACTTTCGATGAATTCATTACGGATCTCAAGCCATCTTGATTCGATAATCTCACTTGAACCAATCGCTTCTTTCACAACTTGCATGGTTGCTCGTTCTTCAATTGCTACAGTCATGTATGCTCTCACTTGATCTCTTATTTGCTGACAGGCTTCGTCGATCGAAGTAGGCTGAAATACTTGCTTGGCTACTTTAAAAAATTGTCCCATTACTTCTTCCATTACGGTATTAAACATATCATCCTTATTTTTAAAATAAACATAGGCAGTTCCGTATCCGACTCCTGCATCTTTAATAATTTGGGAAATCGTTGTTTTATCAAAACCGTTTTGCAAAAAAATATGATGGGCAGATTGAATTAATTTTCTTTTTGTTTCTAGTGCCTGTTTATCACGATTCGTTAATTTTTCCCCCATTTTACTAACCTCCGATCTTATTGATACAATGTCATTGACATTATGTCATGAATTAAATATAATATGACTATACTATAAATTATACGATTAATTCAAGTTATCTGAAAATATAGAAATACAAGGAGTGGTATCATTGACAGAAAAATTTACGAGAGAATATGCGCGCAGCTTGGATGCGAAAGATGAATTACGTAAATATCGAGATGAATTTTATCTCAATAATGATGGCGTTTACATGGATGGAAATTCCTTAGGCCTCATGAGTAAAAGAGCAGAACAATCTGCTTTTGATTTATTAAACTCATGGAAGAAATACGGGATAGATGGATGGACAGAAGGGGAGCATCCTTGGTATTTCCTATCCGAGTCCCTTGGGGAAAAGATGTCCGAACTTGTTGGAGCGAAAAAAGATGAAGTGATTGTTACAGGCTCTACAACTGTAAATTTGCACCATCTTGTTTCTACATTTTATCAACCAGAAGGAAAACGGACCAAAATACTTGCTGACTCCTTAACATTTCCGACTGATATTTATGCATTAAAAGCGCAATTAAAATTAAAAGGGTATGATGACTCCCATCTCGTGCAGGTACAAAGTGAAGATGGACAGTTTTTAAAAGAAGAGGATATTATCGAAGCAATGACGGATGAGATTGCATTAATCGTCCTTCCAAGTGTCCTCTATCGAAGCGGTCAGATTTTAGATATGAAGCGTCTTACAGAAGCAGCACATGAGCGAAATATTAAAATTGGATTTGACCTTTGTCATTCTGTTGGCTCTATTCCGCATGAATTACATGAATGGGATGTTGACTTTGCTTTTTGGTGTACGTATAAGCATTTAAACGGAGGACCAGGTAGTGTTGCAGCCCTCTATTTAAATGAAAAATTTTTTGGTGTTTCACCAGGTCTTGCAGGGTGGTTCAGTTCAGACAAAGAAAAGCAATTTGATATGGATCATACATTAACCCCCGCTCAAACGGCCGGAGCTTTCCAAATTGGAACACCGCATGTATTAAGTGTAGCACCATTAATTGGCGCACTTGAACTATTTCATGAAGCGGGAATTGAAAATGTACGGAAGAAATCACTTCAGTTAACAGACTATATGATGGAATTGATTGAACATGAATTAAAAGATGATGGTATCGTCATTTGCAATCCAAAAAATCATGAACAGCGCGGTGGCCATGTATATGTAGAACATCCGGAGGCGGCACGTATTTGCAAGGCACTTAAAATGCAAAAAGTAATTCCTGATTTTAGAACTCCAAGCGGTATTCGTCTTGCGCCAGTAGCTTTATATAATTCATTTGAAGATGTGTATGATTGTGTGCAAATCTTAAAAACGATAATGGAAGAAAAGCGATATAATCAATTCGAAAATGAAAGGAATATTGTTTCCTAATGGCAGAATGGATTGATATTTCTCAACCGTTGAATAATCAATTAGCACACTGGCCTGGTGATCAATCTTTTCATTATCATACACCGTTGACAAAGGATATGACAGGGTCTGTAAATATAGGAAGAATCACGACTAGTACACATGTTGGTACACATGTGGACGCTCCCTTCCATTTTTTAGAAAATGGAAAGCGCATTCTAGATTTAGAAATTGACCGCTATATTGGTCCATGCACATTGATCGATCTCAGTGCCTTTGATGAAATCAACCAACGTGCTTTGGAATCTAAAAATATAGATGCAGCTGAACGGTTGTTAATTCGCACGTCTTTACCGAATCGTCCAGAAAGATTTCCAAAAGACGTATCACCCATCACACCAGATGGTGCTGCGTATATGAAATCCTTAGGTGTGCAGCTTGTCGGTGTAGACACACCATCAATGGATCCAATTACAAGTAAAGAACTCGCAGGCCATCATGCGCTTTATCAGCATGACATTTACATTCTTGAGAATGTGATGCTGGATCATGTGGCAGAAGGTGATTATGAACTTATTGCACTTCCATTGCCGCTTGAAGAAGCGGATGGGAGTCTTGTCAGGGCAGTAATTAAACCGATAAAGGGGAGTTAAAAATGGAGCATATTAATAAACATCAAGCTTTTAAAGATGAAAAAAGTATTCATACGGATTTTAAAGAAAAAATGACATATAGTGATTATTTAGGGCTGGATACATTACTTTCCAGCCAGCACCCGTTAAGCGATCATCATGATGAAATGTTATTTATTACAATTCATCATGTCAGTGAAATTTGGATGAAATTGATTTTACATGAAATAAACTCTGCTATTTCAGATATCCAGTCAGACAATTTATCAACATCTTTTAAAAAACTCGCCCGCGTATCACAAATACAAGAACAGCTTAAAAATGTCTGGAATGTCCTTGCAACGTTAACACCAAGTGAATATATCGAATTTCGTGATAAGCTTGGGAATGCATCTGGGTTTCAATCTTATCAAAACCGCTTAATTGAGTTTGCATTAGGCTATAAAACAGAATATGTCCTGAAAATATATGAAAAAAATCCTGAACTTCATCAAATGCTCAAGGAGGCACATAAAGCACCAAGTCTTTATGACGTATCGATTCAAGCGCTTGCCAGAGCAGGTCTTCCTATTGATGAGGAAGTATTAAATCGTGATGTAAGTATCGCGCACAAGCCGAACGAAAGTGTTAAGAAAGCATGGATGACGGTTTATAAAAATGTGGATCAATACTGGGAGTTATATGAGCTTGCTGAGGAACTTGTTGATATTGAAGATTTATTTCAGCAATGGCGCTTTAGACATATGAAGACAGTAGAACGTATTATCGGATTTAAAATTGGTACAGGAGGATCAGGTGGAGTAAGTTATTTGAAAAAAGTGCTCGACCAATACTTTTTCCCTGAACTATGGGAATTAAGAACGGAACTTTAAATCTGTTACAAAAAGGGGAGAAAACAGATGAAAGATTCAAGAGAGCAATGGTCATCAAAGATTGGATTTATCCTATCGTCTGCCGGGGCCGCCATTGGCCTTGGCGCGATATGGAAGTTTCCATATGTAACAGGAATGAATGGTGGGGGAGCATTCTTTCTTATTTTTGTACTATTCACTATCTTTATCGGATTGCCGATGCTTATCTCGGAATTTATTATCGGAAGGGCAGCAAAAAAAGAAGCAGTTTCGGCCTATGATCATTTAGCGCCAGACTCGGCCTGGAGAATCATCGGACGTCTAGGTGTTGCTGGTTGTTTTCTATTATTATCTTTTTATAGTGTTGTTGGTGGATGGATTATCATCTACTCTGGGCTAAGTCTTACAGGAAACATAATTACGGATCACGCTGATTATGGACAGCTTTTT
>NZ_JFBD01000035.1 GCF_000709085.1 Virgibacillus alimentarius
CGATATCAAGCTAATAATGTAATCATTGCTACTGGTTATTATGATCAGCCGAATTACATCAATGTTCCCGGCGAAGAACTTGATAAAGTTATGCATTACTTTAAAGAAGCACACCCTTATTACAACAAGGATATAGTCATTATAGGCGGAAAAAACTCTGCTGTTGATGCGGCATTAGAGTTGCATAAAGCAGGGGCTAAAATTACGGTACTATATCGCGGCAGTACGTATTCCAAAAGCATCAAGCCATGGATCTTACCTGAATTCGATTCTCTCGTTAAAAAAGGTATTGTACATATGGAATTTAATGCACACGTTCAAAAAATCACCGAAAATGAGGTTTATTACACCGTAGACGGAAAAAGAAAAGAAATAAAAAACGACTTTGTATTTGCAATGACAGGATACAAACCCAATCTTCATCTTCTTAAAGAGATTGGAATAGAAGTGGACCCGAGAAACGGAAAACCACATTTCAATAAAAATAGCATGGAAACGAATATACCTGATGTATATGTAGCCGGAGTTGTTGCATCCGGATATAACAATAATGAAATTTTTATTGAAAATGGACGTTTACACGGTGAAATAATCGCAAAAGCGATTGTTAATCAATAACGGAGGTAAAAAATACCTCCGTTATCTTTTAAAATCATTTTATAAATCCTCTTCAAACATTCTTCTTACTAAATTGGTTTCGTTCGTTTCTTCTAAAGCAATTAATAATTTAATACGTGCTTTAGGACCTGAAAGCCCATTTGTAAAAATAACCCCCATTTCCCTTAACCGCTTACCGCCGCCTTCATAGGCATATGTTGGCTGCACAATACCTTGATAGCATCTAGAAACAAGCACAACAGGGATATTGCTATCGACCATCTGTTGTAAGGGGGGGATAGTTTCAATTGGTAAATTCCCTTGACCAAGACCTTCTACAACGATTCCATCCGGGTGCGTTTGTCGTACCGCATTCAATAATTTTTCATCCATTCCAGCAAAAGCCTTTAGTAAAAAAACATTCTTATTTACATCAGCTACGGAATGCTTTCGGCTTCGGTGTATCCGATGATGAAAAAATATAGATTCTTTTGTGACAATGCCCATTGGGCCGTATTGGGGACTTTGAAATGTTGCGATGTTACTTGTAGATGTTTTTGTTACATTTCTAGCAGCATGTATTTCGTCATTCATTACAACCAAAACTCCATTATTGGATGCTTTGTTCTCAGATGCTACCCGAATTGAACTAATTAAATTGTACATAGCATCTGAACCTATTTCATTACTAGATCGCATTGCACCTGTAAGAATGATTGGTTTACTCGTTTTGAGCACTAGATCTAAAAAATAAGCTGTTTCTTCTAATGTATCCGTTCCATGTGTGATGACGATTCCATCATAATAAACTATTTTTTGTTCTATTTTTTTAGCTAACTTAAGCATATGTTTAGGTGTAATGTGCGGAGATGGCAAATGAAACTCTATTAGCTCATCAACATTGGCATAATTATGTAAAAGAGCAGACAAATTTGTTAAAGGGTGCTTATCCGATGTTGTTACTTCCCCATTTTTTTTATTTTCTAACATCGAAATCGTACCGCCTGTATGAATAATTAATATGTTTTTTATTGTCCTCACCCACCTGCATGAAACAAATTTTTCAGTTCCTAGTTCAATACTACCTTCCAGCGCCAAAAACAACAAGTGTAAAACTATTATATATATATTTCATACTATTTTCTCTAAAACTTATTCGTTAATCATGAATAAAAAGAAGTTTTATTCAAAAAATAGGTATCACAATAAAGTTTTGGAAAAATAGGAGGAAAAAGTATGACCTATAGAAAGCTGTCTCTATTAATAATCATTGTCTGTTTTTTATTGACTGGGCTAAACACCCTAACTTCCCCGAAAGTTGTTGATGCTTTTAGCCCACAAGTAATTCAACACGGGGCTACTGGAGATGACGTTATCGAATTGCAATCAAGATTAAAACATGTAGGATTTTATAATGGGAAAATTGATGGCGTTTTTGGTTGGGGGACATATTGGGCATTAAGAAATTTTCAATATGAATTTGGTATGAAAGTTGACGGTCTTGCCGGAGCGGCAACAAAAGAAAAGCTCGTTAAAGCAAGTAAAAATTATGATGGGGCTACAGCAAATCAAAATGCTTCACAGGAGAAAAATACCACCGCAGTTAATGTACCCCAAGGTTATTCTCAAAATGACATTCAATTAATGTCTAACGCAGTTTATGGGGAAGCTAGAGGAGAACCTTATGAAGGACAAGTTGCTGTTGCAGCAGTTATTTTAAATAGGGTAGAAAGTGCTACTTTCCCAAATACTGTATCAGGGGTTATTTTTGAACCAAGGGCATTTACTGCAGTTGCGGACGGACAAATATGGCTAACACCAAATGACACTGCAAAATCGGCTGTTCTGGATGCAATCAATGGTTGGGATCCAACAGGTAATGCAGAATATTATTTTAATCCAGATACAGCGACCTCAGCTTGGATCTGGTCTAGACCACAAATTAAAAAAATCGGAAAACATATATTTGCAAAGTAGAAAAGGAGTGAGTCACATGATTCGTTGGATATTGATTACAATTCTGACTTTAGGTATTGCTGGAACAGCCTACTGGGGATACCAAGAACATCAAGAAAAAAATGCTGTATTAATCCAAGCAGAGAATACGTACCAACGTTCTTTCCATGATTTATCATATCGTATGGATTTGCTACATGATAAAATTGGTACCACACTTGCGATGGATTCGAATGAAATCCTCTCTCCGCAACTCGTAGAGATATGGCGCCTCACTTCGGAAGCACAAGCAGATGTTGGCCAATTGCCATTATCATTACTTCCTTTTAATAAAACAGAAGAATTTCTATCAAAAATAGGTGATTTTACTTATCGCACAGCTGTTAGAGATTTAGAAAAGGATCCTCTTTCAAAAAAAGAAAGCAAATCTCTTAAAAATTTATATAAACAAGCTGGTGAAATCAAAGATGAATTAAGAGAAGTTCAACACCTTACCTTAAAAAATAACTTACGTTGGATGGATGTCGAGCTTGCTTTAGCCACACAGGAGGAACCAGCAGATAATACAATTATCGACGGATTTGAAACCGTTGAAAAGAAAGTAGAAGGCTTTGCTGAAGCAAATCAAAATTCTTCCATTAATGGAGATACAAACGAAGATAAAGGCTATAAATATATAACAGGGAAAAAAATAAATAAACAAAAAGCCTTAGACCGCAGCAAAAAGATATTTAATGTTTCAAATGAAAATAATTTAAAAATCACAAACAGTGGTAAAGGATCGGAAATTCCTTTATACAGTATATCCTATAAAAACGGGGACAAAAGTGCCTATATGGATATGTCCCAAAAAGGTGGTCATCCGATATCACTTTTAGTTAATAGAGATGTGAAAGATAAAAAAATCAGCTTAAATGAAGGACAGGAGAGAGCGGAGGAATACATTAAGCAATTCGATTTTGAGAACATGACTGTTTATCAAAGCAGTGAATATGACAATGTAGGCGTATATTCATTCCTATATGAAGATGATGATGTACATGTATACCCCGACTCTTTAGAAGTAAAAGTAGCCTTGGATAATGGAGATATATTAGGATTTAATGCGAGGAACTATCTTAAAAACCATACAGATAGAGATATCTCTAAACCAAAGCTATCGCAGGAAGAAGCTAGGGAAAAAGTTAATTCTCAAGTGAAAATAAACGAAGAATCTCTAGCCATGATTGAAAATGAAATGGGAGAAGAAGTATTGGTCTATGAGTTTCTAGGTGTTTTAAATAATGAAACATATCGTATTTTTATAAATGCGATGGACGGAAAAGAAGAAAAGGTTGAAAAGTTAAACGGAAAGGAAATAAATTTTGCTAGTACGAGATAAGATCAAAAAAGGATTGGCCTACGCCTTTCCTTTTTTGGTATCATTAAACTATATGTACGTTTCCGCTAGCACCATATATTTTTTATTTTAAAAACTACGGATCCCTCTTCAATATGTTATTATTTAATCATATGGCTATGAAGAATTGAACAAGGAAAACTGAAACTTACATACATTTACAAGATTATGAGAGGGCTGAAGGGTATAATGAAGAGTAAATCGATCGCAATTGCTATTGATGGTCCTGCTGCAGCAGGAAAAAGTACAGTGGCAAAGTTGGTGGCAAACAAATTATCATTTATATATATTGATACTGGAGCAATGTATCGAGCTTTAACAAAAAAGGCGCTGGATGAAAAAATAAACTTAGATGATGAACAATCTCTCGTTGAATTACTGAAACAAACAGAAATAAATCTCAAACAAAATGAAAAAGGTCAAATGGTCTGTATAAATGGCAACGATGCCACTTTACAAATTCGGATGCAAGATGTAACAAATAATGTTTCTTACGTCGCCAAACACCCTCTCATTCGAGAAGAAATGGTGAATCGACAACAGAAACTAGCGGAAAAACGCAGTGTTGTGATGGATGGAAGGGATATAGGCACCCACGTACTCCCTCATGCCGAAGTAAAAATTTTTTTAGTAGCTTCTGCAGAAGAGCGTGCAAAGCGACGTCATAAAGAAAATCTTCAAAAAGGATTCCCATCAAATATAGAAAAATTGAAAGCGGAAATAGAGCGAAGAGATTCGATCGATACGAAACGGGAGATAGCACCGTTAGTCAAAGCAGATGATGCAGTTGAAATCAATACGACGACATTAACAATAGACGATGTTGCAAATCGAATTTTAAAAATTGCTGAACAAAAACTCCAGTTATAAGCATTTATGATAATCTTAAAAAAATATTTTGAATCTGCTTTGCTTGACAAATAATTAAAAATATTAGAAGTTATAAAAAAGAACGTTTATAATGGATTAATATATTCCATAAACAATTAGATAAAGGGTTTTTTTAATGTGATTAGGAGGGTAAGCATATGGATGAAGCAAATAACGAATTAGCAGAAGTGAGTGTAGGATCGATTTTAACAGGTACCGTTGTTAAAATAGAAGAGAAACAAGTTTTAGTTGATATTGGCTATAAAACAGAAGGAATTGTACCAATTAGTGAATTATCAAATCTTCATGTCGAAACATCTAGTGATGTTGTTCAAGAAGGAGATCAATTATCATTAAAAGTAAAGAAAGTAGACGACGATGAGGTAGTCTTATCTAAAAAGGCAGTAGATTCAGAAAAAGCATGGGATAAGCTAGAGCAAACATATCATAATAATGAAATATTTGAAGTGGAAATTAAAGAAGTAGTAAAAGGTGGACTTGTTGTAGATGTAGGTGTTCGTGGATTTATACCTGCTTCACTTGTAGAAACTTATTTTGTAGAGGATTTTTCCGATTATAAAAATAGAATCCTTAAGGTAAAAATTGTAGATCTAAATAGAGATCAAAATAGAGTTATTTTATCTCATCGAGCAGTTACAGAAGAAGAGGCTGATTCGAAAAAACAAGCTTTATTACAAACATTAGAGCCTGGACAAATTATAGAAGGAACCGTTCAGCGTTTAACAAATTTTGGTGCATTTGTCGATATTGGAGGGATAGACGGTCTTGTCCATATTTCTGAGCTAGCACATGAACATGTTGAAAAAGCTTCTGATGTTGTTTCAGAGGGGGAGAATATAAAAGTTGAAGTTTTATCAATAGATCGGGATAATGAGCGTGTTTCACTTTCACATAAAAAAACATTACCTGGTCCATGGGAAAACATAAGTAATCGAATTGCTTCAGGTGATATTATAAATGGAACCGTCAAGAGATTAGTTAATTTTGGAGCATTTGTAGAACTGCAACCAGGAGTAGAGGGACTAGTTCATATTTCTCAGATTGCTAATCGTCATATTGGTACCCCTCAAGAAGTTCTAGAAACCGGCCAGCAAATAGACGTGAAAGTATTAGATGTCAATGAGAAGGAAGAACGTATCTCGCTAAGTATTAAAGAACTTGAACAGGAACAAGAAGCAACTGAGTATAAGCAATATGAAAAAACGGAAGACCAATCCGGCTTTCAACTTGGTGATTTTATAGGGGATAAATTAAATAAATATAAATAAGAACACTGTTTTGTATCAGGAACCTTGGTACGTCTTCCACCAACGGCGTATGAAGTAGGCTATTATCAGAAAAAGGTTTTTCCTTAATAGGATAAGCCTTTTTTGTTTAAAAAATAATTGTTATAGTCATAATGCTAATGGTGGTGATCGATATGACGGAAGGACTGATATTCTATTGGTTCAGTTGGATCTTGTGGATCATAGTAACCTTTTTAATGAAAAAAAATAAAAGGAGAACATTACTGGCTTGCTATATATTAATAGCAATAATAAGCTCAAATACCTATATTTCAATTAATAGTCACAGTATTTCTGTAACTATTATATTATTACTGTTTGTAACAATGGTATTACTTTCCCGACCGCCTCATTTTATATATCATGTGTTCATTTCATTTACAATGATGATTGGTTATGCGGCTATGCTAATATGGAAAATGAATACGCCTATTTGGCTTCTTACTCATGATTTCATCATGATTCCATTCATCAGTGCACTAGTCATTACCTTATTGGTAAAAGGGGTGCGTAATAAAATTGTTACCGGATTCTTAGGCATAACTGCAGGAGAATTTATTTATAGTATCCTATTAATAGAATATGATTTACAGAAAACAATAGGAGAAATGAGTTTTTTTGATATGCTTATAGTTACGTTAATGTTCATTGTATTATTGGATACACTACAGAAGGTAAAGTCTAAATTATTCATCCTGCCTGTTCATCATAAAAAAATAATAAAATGGCAACATTAATCATTATACTTTTTATCAACACCATTCTTCAAAATCAATTGTTAATATCAATTTCTTTTGCTAGAATAAATTAATGTTGCTAAAAATATAAAAAATACTATAAATATAAGCACATTATTAAAGCGTTGTTTAGAACGTATAAAAGAAAGGGAGTTCCTTTCATGAGGAAATCTGTTGTAGCTATCGTAGGAAGACCTAACGTTGGAAAATCAACAATATTTAATCGCTTAGTAGGCGAAAGAATATCCATAGTAGAAGATACCCCAGGAGTTACTAGGGACCGGATATATGCTGAAGCTGAATGGTTAATGACTACATTTAGTGTTATTGATACCGGCGGTATAGAAATTGGTGATGAACCATTATTAAAACAAATGAGAAATCAAGCAGAAATTGCCATTGATGAAGCAGATGTAATCATTTTTATGGTAAACGGAAAAGAAGGGATTACAGCAGCTGACGATGAAGTTGCAAAGATTTTATTTAAATCAAATAAACCAGTTGTGTTAGCAGTTAATAAAATAGATAACCCTGAAATGCGTGATACCATTTATGAATACTATTCATTAGGATTTGGAGAACCATTTCCCATTTCAGGTGCACATGGACTTGGACTCGGAGATTTACTTGATGAAGTAGTAAAACATTTTCCAATTACTGATAAGGAAGAAGCAGAGGAGGATACCATTTATTTTAGCCTTATTGGAAGACCTAACGTCGGAAAATCCTCCTTAGTTAATTCCATTATAAATGAAGAACGGGTTATTGTAAGTGAGATGGAAGGAACAACAAGAGATGCCATTGACACTCCCATACGTAAAGATGATCAAAATTTCGTGATTATTGATACCGCTGGTATGCGCAAACGAGGAAAGGTATACGAAAAAACAGAGAAATATAGTGTTTTACGCGCATTAAAAGCCATTGAACGCTCTGATGTGGTTCTCGTTTTGATTGACGCAGAAACAGGGATAAGAGAACAGGATAAAAATATTGCAGGTTATGCACATGATGCTGGTCGTGCAATTGTCATTGTTGTCAATAAATGGGATATAGTAGAAACGACCGAAAAGACAATGAAGGATTTTGAAAATAAAATACGAGCACATTTTCAATTTTTAAATTACGCCCCAATCGTGTTTCTTTCAGCTAAAACAAAAAAAAGGTTACATACCTTAATGCCATCCATTAAAATCGCAAGTGAAAATCATACTAAACGCATTTCTACAAACATTTTAAACGAAGTAGTTATGGATGCTATAGCAATGAATCCGACTCCAACATTTAAAGGAAAAAGATTGAAAGTACTTTATGCAACACAAGTTTCAGTAAAACCGCCAAGTTTTGTCATATTTGTAAATGACCCTGAATTAATGCACTTCACGTATAAACGCTTTCTAGAAAATAAAATCAGGGATGCGTTTGGATTTGTTGGTACTCCGATTAAAATATTTTCCAGGAAAAGATAAGAAGGAGGAAGAATAATGGCAAAAGTGGCAGTACTAGGAGCTGGAAGCTGGGGGACAGCTTTAGGCATTGTACTAGCAGATAACGGACATGATGTTCGACTATGGACACATCGCAAAGAACAAGCAGACGCTATTAATTTAACACACAAAAATGAAAATTATCTAGAAATCATGATTCCTGAACAAATAAAAGCATACCATGATTTACAAGAAGCTATCACTAACGTAGAAGCAATTGTTATTGTTGTTCCTACAAAAGCAATACGAGAAGTATGTAAAAATTTAAATGGGTTGTTAGATTCATCTTCAGCAACTTTAATCCATGCTTCCAAAGGAATCGAACCTATATCATTAAAACGAGTATCACAAATGATTGAAGAGGAAATGGAAGGGTATCAATATGAAGATATTGTTGTGTTGTCCGGACCAAGTCATGCTGAAGAGGTTGCTAAAAGACAGCCAACAACCGTAACTGTATCTTCTGTTAATCGATCAAATGCTAAAATCGCTCAAGATTTGTTTATCAACGAATCTTTTCGTGTTTATACAAGTACAGATATGGTTGGGATCGAACTCGGTGGAGCCTTAAAGAATATTATTGCTTTAGGTGCAGGAATTTCAGACGGGCTAGGATATGGCGATAATGCGAAAGCAGCTCTTATCACAAGGGGACTAGCTGAAATAGCACGTTTAGGCACTTCACTCGGAGCAAACCCATTATCATTTTTAGGTTTACCAGGTGTGGGAGATTTAATTGTTACTTGTACAAGCGTTCATAGCAGAAATTGGCGAGCTGGGAATTTACTAGGTAAGGGAAACAAGCTTGAAGAAGTTTTAGATCAAATGGGCATGGTTGTTGAGGGCGTAAGAACAACGAAAGCCGCATATCAATTTGCCAAGAAGCAACAAGTTGAAATGCCCATTACAACTGGCATATATCAAATATTATTTGAAGACAAAAATCCGAAAGACGTGGTAGAACAGCTCATGAATAGAAATAAGCGCGAAGAAATGGAAGATCTAGCTGCATTATTAAGAAGCATAAATACAAAATAACATATTTATCCTCCTCGCATATACTATGTTGAAGAAATATTGCAAGGAGGAGAGCATGTGAGTAACCAAAAGGGACTTTTTGACAAAATACAGCAAAATTCGAATATCAATCCGGATGAAGTTTATAAAATCGCTAATTCTGTTAAAAACGCTGATTTTTCAAATGAAAAAACAGTAAGGAAATTGGTACGCCACTTAGCAAGGTTAGCAAATAAACCTGTTTCAAAGGCAAAAGAGGATAAAATTGTTCAAGCAATAACCAAAAATAATATGCCAATGGATATGCAATCTTTAAATCGTTTATTTAAAGATTAACGATGTCTGGGCAAGTGAGGATACATGAATTCGTGTACTCGCATAGAATATAATCGCACAGATGCATAGATATATAGAGTTGCTGTGGGTGTTATTTAGTTACACCGGGATGAAACTAGCCCCTTTCATCCCGGTTTTAAATTGTTCATTTTTTTATATTGCTTTTTATATCATATTTTAATGCCTGAATATACACCGTATGTTATAATACTTTGTGCAAAGAAAAAGGAACACAAAGTAAGAGGTGAAAAAAATGTCAGTTTCAATGCTTAAAATGTATGTATCATTTGCTGGTATGATACTCTTGCTTTTAGCAATTGGACTTATCTTACTAAGCAGATACAAATTAAAAGGCTTTTTAGCAGGAATTGTATCGTTCCTTGCATATATATCCTTCATTCTAGGCGCATTAATTATTTTATATATTGTTTTTAGCGGTCCAACGGGGTAGGCTGCATTAGGAGGCTATTAAATGAAATATACATATGTGCGACTCTTTAGTTTGCTATTTATGTTATTTATTCTAAGTGGTTGTTTATATCCACAAAGCGAGCTATCAAAAAATCAATCACCAAATGAAGCTCAACTAGAGTTAGTGCAGACAGCAGTCGATAAATACAAGGAACAAACGAATGGGCTGGTCCCAATAAAGACAAAAGAGAGCAATTCACCAATATTTCAAAAGTATTTAATTGATTTCAATGCATTAAAGGAACAAAATACTTTGGCTGAAATACCGGGAAATGCCTATGAAAATGGTGGTGTATATCAATATACAATCATAACCCCTGAGGATAACCCTCGTGTTAAATTAATTGATTTACGCAGTACGGAAGAATTAAGAAAAGTTAATATTAAACTTGAAATTTATCGAGATAAACATATTTATCCACCATTCGGTGAGGAAATTGCGAATGGAATATTTAAGATTGATTATAAAAAGTTAGGACTAAAATCTGAACCATCTGTGGTAAGTCCATATTCGAAAGAAAACTTACCTATTATTATGGATACGGATGGACAACTTTATATCGATTATCGAATCGATTTAAACAATGCACTAAAAGAATATGATAATCATTATAAAAAGGGCGAAGATATTCGTACTATTTTGCCGGAAAACACTCCCTTCGTTCCTGCATATTCACTACCATATACGGTGGACAACGGTGAACCAGTTTTTTTAGAACAAAATAAATAAATCATCATAATCATTCCCTTGTAACATAAAATGTTGCAAGGGTTGTTTATTTATCCTCTATTTTTGTTCATTGCACTGATAGAAACCATTCTTTTTAATTTCATGCAAAATTAAGTCATATTCTTATCGGACAACATCATAGACTTGTAATGTCAATTAATCGTAATTTGTTCATTATACAATGGTATAGGAGATCGGGAGGGGATCGTTTGGAAAGAATTGATGTTTTTAAAGATATTTCGAAACGAACGAATGGAGATATTTATCTTGGAATTGTAGGAGCAGTTCGGACGGGTAAATCAACTTTCATAAAGAAGTTTATGGAATCAGTCGTTTTGCCTAATATTGAAGATGAGAGTGAACGTGCTAGAGCACACGATGAACTTCCTCAAAGTGCAGCTGGTAAAACAATTATGACTACAGAACCTAAATTTATACCCAATCAAGCTGTATCTGTAAATGTGGAGGAAGGACTTGATGTCAATGTACGCTTAGTTGATTGTGTTGGATATGCTGTTGATGGCGCCAGGGGATTTGAAGATGAAAATGGCCCTAGAATGATTCATACACCTTGGTATGAAGACCCAATACCGTTTCACGACGCAGCTGAAATTGGCACACGTAAAGTAATTCAAGAACATTCTACTATCGGTGTTGTAGTAACAACAGATGGTACAATTGGTGAAATTGACCGAGCAGAGTATGTGGATGCAGAAGATAAAATAGTAGAGGAATTAAAAGAAGTAGGAAAACCTTTCATCATGGTTATTAATTCCTTAAGACCAAATGATCAAGAAACGGAATTTCTGCGTCAAGAATTAGCTGAAAAGCATGATATGCCAGTACTCGCAATGAATATAGAATCAATGACAGAACACGATGTATATAGCGTGTTGCGCGAAGCACTGTATGAGTTCCCGGTATTAGAAGTTAATGTTAACCTTCCTAGCTGGGTGATGGTTCTAAAGGAAGAGCATTGGCTAAGAGAAAATTATCAAGAAGCAATTCAATCTACGGTAAAAAATATTAGGAGATTGAGGGATGTAGATTATATTGTAAATGATTTTGCAGATTATGATTATATTGACAAAGCGAATTTAGCTGGAATGGAAATGGGAGAAGGTGTCGCTGAAATTGATTTGCACGCACCAGACTATTTATATGATCAAGTCTTAAAGGAAATTGTAGGAGAAGAAATCAGGGGCAAAGACCATTTACTTGAGCTCATGCAAGGGTTTGCGCATGCCAAAAGGGAGTATGACCAAGTAGCAGGTGCCCTGCAAATGGTGAAACAGACTGGTTATGGGATAGCAGCACCAACTATAGAAGACATGGCACTTGATGAACCGGAGATTATTCGTCAGGGTTCTAGATTTGGGGTAAGGCTTAAAGCAGTAGCTCCTTCTATCCATATGATTAAGGTAGAAGTAGAATCAGAATTCTCCCCTATAATCGGGACAGAAAAACAGAGTGAAGAATTAGTTAGGTACCTTATGCAAGATTTTGAGGAAGATCCATTATCGATCTGGGAATCAGATATCTTTGGCCGATCACTTAACTCAATTGTAAGAGAAGGCATACAAGGGAAAATATCACTTATGCCTGAAAACGCCAGATATAAATTAAAGGACACGCTTGAACGAATTATAAATGAAGGTTCAGGCGGATTAATAGCAATTATCCTATAGCAGCTGTTAATAGCTGCTTTTTATTTTTTAACATCACTAACCCATACGCTTATTTATAGGTGTTTTGGGTTTTTATCTGTTTGACACATTCTTAACAAATAAATACACTAAAATAGCAGGGATTTCATATTTTCCGTCGTATATATGTAATATAATAAAACAAGCTATTTTAATTAGAAAAAACCTCATAGCGACCAATTTTTTAATAAAAAACACAAAAATCCCGAAAAATAGATAAAAATTGTTGAATTTTATTTTGAAGTCAGTTAAGATAAGCCTTGTCATCCATTGATATAGATGGCTTGTAAGTTTAAAAGGTTGTAATTTGGTGAATAAATAATAAGAGTCTTATTATTTATTAGTGACAATTAAAAATATTGGGAGGAGGTGAATGTCATGAATAAAACAGACTTAGTAAATGCAGTGGCTGAAAAAAGCGAACTTTCAAAAAAGGATGCTGGTAAGGCTGTTGACGCAGTTTTTGAAACTGTCATGGATTCACTTAAAGATGGTGAAAAAGTACAACTAATTGGTTTCGGTAACTTTGAGGTACGTGAGCGTTCAGCTCGTAAAGGCCGTAACCCGCAAACTGGAGAAGAAATTGAAATCCCAGCAAGTAAAGTTCCTGCTTTTAAACCAGGTAAAGCCCTTAAAGATGCTGTAAAATAACATTACATAGGGCAAAAGGGTGCGTTTAAAACGTACCCTTTTTTATGTGTATATATGGACAACCTGCCTAATTTGTAGTACATATATTGCTTTTAAGATTATAGGTAAAATGCAAACAACTCTTCCAACAGGTATGAGGAAATAATTAATCATTTATAAACTATAATGGAGTCTTGCCATCTTTATTTTTTTGGTTATGATGATATATAATTTGTGCTATAATAACATTAAAGTTTGAATGAAAGGACCTAGGTGGTTGCTTTGCATGGCTCTAGACAAGAAATAGAAGAACTAAAAGTGCTGATTGAAGATAAAATGCAGCATACATATTTAGATAAAAACATAGAAAAATCGATGATAGATGAGGAAAAACTTTGTATCTTAAACGCAATGATAAATAATACATCTATGAAAGCTTCCGAAAAAAAGCAGACCATTATTACAACGATGCTAGTACAAATAGCATTAGATACCCATGATATGGTGCCCATATCCAATGATGAAAAAGAAAGTGAAGCAACCAGAGTTTCAAAACAATTAACAGTTTTAGCTGGTGATTACTATAGTGGCCTATATTATTTTCTGTTGTCGGAGCTGAAAGCTTATGATATGATACAGGTTCTTGCTTCAGCAATTAAAGAAATTAATGAATACAAAATGAAGCTATACTATAGAGAATTAGACTCTTTTGAAAGCTATATTTTACTTTTGAAAAAAATAGAATCATTATTGATTCTTCAAATCGCCGAGTATATAAAAAAACCTGTGTTAATACCGATTATTGAAGAATGGTTAGTGACGAAAAGATTAATGGAGGAAACAAATAATTTTGATAATAATCGTTTCTCTCCAATCATTCATACGTGGTTGAATTTTTCAAAAGAGCAAGATGATTCATCGATAGTAACGAGCATGAAAGATATCATTATAAAGAACACAAACCGAATAGAAGAACACACATTACGGCTTTCTGATCAGCATAAATTATTTAAAACATACATCCTTTCTGGTTTAAAAAAGCTGGGAGATAAAACCTCTGTGATGGAAGAAGGGTAAGATATGTACGGACAATCCAAAGAAGAACGTGTACATCACGTATTTGAAAATATATATAAAAAGTACGACAAGATGAATTCAATCATTTCTTTTCAAAAGCACAAGACATGGAGAAAAGATGTAATGAAACTAATGCAAGTTCAAGAGGGGGCAAGCGCCCTTGATGTTTGTTGCGGAACAGGAGATTGGTCCATCGCTCTTGCTAAAGCAGTAGGTGCTAATGGAAAGGTAATTGGCCTGGACTTCAGCGAGAATATGCTTTTAGTCGCTAAAGAAAAGAAAAAACAACTACCGCCTAACAAACGACTTCAATTCATTCATGGTAATGCAATGAAACTGCCATTTGACGATAATACATTTGATTACGTCACAATTGGCTTTGGTTTGCGCAATGTTCCAGACTATCAAACCGTTTTAGAAGAGCTCTATCGGGTTGTTAAACCAAACGGAAAAGTTGTTTGTTTGGAAACTTCCCAACCCACTATTTTCGGATTCCGGCAAATTTATTACTTATACTTTCGTTTTATTATGCCTCTACTTGGCAGATTGTTTGCAAAGAGTTATGATGAATACGCTTGGCTACACGAATCAGCAAAAAGCTTCCCTGATAAAAATGAGCTAAAGCAGATGTTTCTGCAAGCTGGATTTTCTAAAGTTAAGATGAAGACTTATACAGGTGGTGTAGCAGCAATGCATATGGGGATTAAAAGATAATTTCAAATAATAATAAGTGGACAGAATATTAAAAGGTGACACGCATGAAACTAGCCAAAACATACGGATATTTAAAAAAAGATTTGGATATTATTGAAGATGCTTTAAATGAAGCTATCCAGGCAAGGCATCCAGTGCTGAGAAAAGCATCAACGCAATTACTGCAAGCGGGAGGAAAGCGTATTCGTCCTGTTTTTGTTTTGTTATCAGGCAGGTTTGGTCATTATGATATAAACCGCATTAAAACTGTCGCCGTTTCCCTGGAATTAATACATATGGCTACGCTTGTCCATGATGATGTAATTGATGAAGCGGAATTACGAAGAGGAAAGCCCACTATAAAACAGCTTTATGGCAATAGAGTTGCTATGTATACGGGTGACTATATACTTGCACGTGCATTGGAGCATATTACAACTATCAAAGAGCCAGGCATTCATCATCTACTCTCAGAATCTCTAGTAGAAGTAGTTATTGGAGAAATAGAACAAATTAAAGACAAGTATATATGGGAACAGAACCTGCGCGATTATTTACGTAGAATCAAACGTAAAACAGCTTTATTAATTGCAACGAGCTGCAAATTGGGAGCTATAGCTACAGGAGTAACCGAGAAGGAAGCAAATATGTTATATCGATATGGATATTATATTGGAATGTCCTATCAGATTATAGATGATATTCTCGATTTCACCTCTTCAGCAAAAGTACTTGGTAAACCTGTAGGAAACGACCTATTACAAGGAAATGTGACACTACCTGTATTAATTGCTATGAGAGATATAGGGTTTAAAAATGAACTTAAAAAAACCTTCTCCAATCCTGAAACAATAGATACAGATCACTTTAACCATTTGCTGGATTTACTGAATACAACGAATGCCATTGAGACTGCATATAAATTAAGTAATCAATATTTAGATAAAGCTTTACAAGCGTTAGATTCATTTCCGAATCATAAAGCAAAACTAACTTTAGTAAATATCGCAAAATATATCGGAAAAAGGCGCTCCTAACTTTGTCTTTTTCGCTATAATTTGCTAAAATTCTAATTGCTGTGCACAATATTCTACTATACATATTGAAGAGGTGTTAAAATGGAAAAGACATTTTTAATGGTTAAACCAGACGGTGTGCAACGAAATTTGATTGGAGAAATCACTAGCAGATTTGAAAAGAAAGGCTTTAAATTAGTAGGGGCTAAATTAATGATTATTTCAGATGAGCTCGCTAAAAACCATTACGGTGAACATAAAGATCGACCATTCTTTGGTGAACTAGTTGATTTTATTACTTCTGCACCCGTTTTTGCAATGGTTTGGGAAGGTGAAGGAGTAATTAAAATCGCACGTGATATGATGGGTTCAACAAATCCACAAGAAGCAGCAACAGGAACTATTCGTGGCGATTTCGGTATGACTGTTGGAAAAAACGTCATTCATGGATCTGATTCTCCAGAAAGTGCTGAAAGAGAAATCAACTTATTTTTTGATGAAAAAGAAGTACTAAGCTACTCTAAAAACGATAGTGCTTGGGTGTACTAACAAAAATAGCAGCTTTTAAAGGTAACTTTGCTGCTTGAGCTTAGATGAAAACCTCCGTTATGACGGAGGTTTTTTTACAAAAACAAAGAGAGGCACACTGAAATGTCACAAGAATATATTGATTTCATTGAGCACATTAAATCAAAATTAGGTATTGATTTAAATTTATATAAACAGGCACAAATGCAACGTCGGATTACTTCATTACGTAACAAGAATGGGTATACAAATTTTCCGGCATACTATAAGGCACTGGATAAAAGTAAACCTTTACTAAAAGAATTTATCGATCGAATAACAATCAACGTATCTGAATTTTTTCGAAACGTAAAAAGTTGGGAAACGTTAAAAAAGGATATTTTTCCATTTATAATAAAAGATAATAAAAAAATAAGTATTTGGAGTGCCGCATGCTCAACTGGAGAAGAAGCCTATAGCATTGCAATCATGATGAAGGAATATTTTCCACATATTGCTTATGAAATTTTAGCTACAGATATCGATCAAAATGTACTTGATAAAGCTAAACAGGGAATTTATCAAGAGAAAGCTTTAAAAGAGGTTCCATTTATATTAAAGCGCAAATATTTCCATAAAAATAATGATCTCTTTTACATAAATCATACACTTAAACAAAACATTA
Organism: Virgibacillus alimentarius; assembly: GCF_000709085.1. Classification (GTDB taxonomy): domain Bacteria; phylum Bacillota; class Bacilli; order Bacillales; family Amphibacillaceae; genus Virgibacillus_B; species Virgibacillus_B alimentarius. The sequence continues at coordinate 17,222 of NZ_JFBD01000035.1, forward strand.
CATTTAAAAAACATAACTTATTAGCAGATCGTTATCCTCAAAATATTCAACTCATTCTTTGTCGAAATGTGTTAATTTACTTTACAGATGAAGCTAAAGAATCGATATATCATAAATTTAGCAGCGTATTAGCTCCAAGCGGGATTTTATTCATAGGAAGTACAGAACAAATTTTTAACCCACAAAAATATCATTTATCTTTATTAGAAACTTTTTTTTATCAAAAGAAATAATGCTCTTAAACTGGAGCATTTTTTGTTTTATTAAAATATAAAAATTTGCATAAATCTACAGAAACAATTATAATTAAAATTTATATTTTACTATAAATAAATATATTTTAAAATTGTACCAAAATTAAATAAAAATATGATATAGTAATACAAAATTAATTTAGATGGAGGATGTTTTATGCGCTATTTAACTGCAGGAGAATCACACGGAAAACAATTAACCACAATCATTGAAGGAATTCCAGCGCGCATGCCTTTAGTGCAAGAAGATATTAACAGCTCATTGTTGCGTAGACAAAAAGGCTATGGAAGAGGAAAAAGAATGCAAATTGAAAAAGATTTGGTGGATATAACAGGCGGTGTTCGTCACGGTTATACATTAGGTTCACCAATATCCCTTGTCGTGCATAATGATGATTTTAAACACTGGATTGATATTATGGGGGAAGACCCCATCGAAAATAATACTAAATTAAGACGTGTAGTAAGCAGACCTAGACCTGGGCATGCAGATTTAAATGGTGCACTTAAATATGGTCATCGCGATATACGAAATGTTTTGGAAAGATCTTCGGCACGTGAAACTACCGTCCGTGTGGCTGCTGGTGCAGTTGCAAAAACATTGCTAAAGCATTTGGGAATCAAAGTCTGTGGATATGTAAAAGAAATAGGCGGTATATGTGCAAAGGAAAATGAATTTACAATGAAAGAACGTATGGAGATTTCCGAGTCTTCGCCTGTTAGGACTTTAGATGCCGATGCAGAAGTTAAAATGATGGATGCAATTGACCAGGCAAAAAAAGAAGGTGATTCAATTGGTGGTGTTACAGAGGTATATGTAGAGGGAATGCCAGCAGGGATCGGTTCGTATGTACATTACGACAGGAAGCTCGATAGCAAAATAGCTGGCAGTGTTGTTAGCATTAATGCGTTTAAAGGCGTCGAATTTGGTATTGGATTCCAAGCTGCAAAAATGAATGGCAGTAATGTTCATGATGAAATTGCATGGAACGAGAAACAAGGATATTATCGATCAACCAATCGCCTTGGTGGTTTTGAAGGCGGAATGACAACTGGTATGCCAATTGTTGTAAAAGGGATTATGAAACCAATACCTACATTAATGCTAAAGCCACTACAAAGTGTTGATATTGAAACAAAAGATCCGTTTAAGGCCACTGTTGAGAGGTCGGATGCATGTGCTGTACCTGCTGCAGCAGTAGTAATGGAACATGTTGTAGCATTTGAGCTAGCTAAAGCCATTACAGAACAATTTACAAGCGATCAGTTCCCACAGCTAAAAAAAGCAATAGAAGCGTACCGTGAAGAGACAAGGTGCTTTTAGTGGAACCTATTATAATTCAGTCGAGTTCCCATTCATATGCCATTCATATTGGAGAGAATATCCGATATGACCTTAGTCATTACATAACTAAAAAGTATTCATCTATTCTAGTAGTAACTGATGAAAAAGTGGCTGACCTTTATTTAAACGATCTAATTCAGGTATTACCTCAATCAAACATTTATTCTATTATCGTACCTGTGGGTGAACAATCAAAAAGCATGGAACAATTTCATCGTATTCAAACCAAAGCGATTGAAAGTCATTTAGATAGAGAATCGCTAATTATTGCTTTAGGCGGTGGTGTTGTAGGAGATTTAGCAGGATTTGCAGCTGCAACCTTTATGCGCGGCATTAATTATATCCAAGTACCTACCACCATTCTAGCTCATGATAGTAGTGTTGGGGGAAAGGTAGCTATCAATCATAAACTGGGTAAAAATTTAATCGGCAGTTTTTATCCCCCAAAAATGGTTGTCTATGATGTAAACACGTTACAATCATTAAAGAAAAAAGAAGTTAGATCTGGTTACGCAGAACTGGTAAAAGAAGCACTTATTGCCAATAAAAGCTTTTTTCATACATTATTAAATACAAACTTAAACCATATTGACAATTTTAAGTTAATTGATCATTTAAAAAAGGGTATAAAGATAAAAGCTAAAATTGTAGAAGAAGACGAGAAAGAAGCTGGAATCAGAAAATACTTAAACCTTGGCCATACATTAGCTCATGCGTTAGAAGCAGAGCTAGGATATGGAACAATTACACATGGTGAAGCAGTAGCACTTGGATTGTTATTTGCACTTTTCGTCAGTGAAAATCATTTTAATAATAAGCTCCCATTAGAGGATCTAAAAAAATGGTTTCAATCAAATAAATATCCATTCCAGTTACCTGCTCTTAACCCGGAAGTATTGATGGCTAAAATGAAATCCGACAAGAAAGCAGTAAATAATAATATTCAGATGGTTCTTTTAAAAGAAATTGCCGAACCTTGTGTGATAGAAGTAGACGATAATGCATTATATTTTCAATTACAGGCATTTCTAGAGTATATCCAAGTAAAAATAAGGAACTAAACTCCCTTCGAAAAATATACTTGAGGAAAGTTGGTGGATAAATGATGCGTGGAATACGCGGTGCTACAACAGTCACTGAAAATAACGAAACTCAAATACTTATAAACACAAAGACACTTGTGGAGGAAATGGTTTCAAAAAATAATGTAATAGTTGAAACAATCTCTCATGTTTTTATATCTGTAACAGAAGATTTAAATGCCACTTTTCCAGCTAAATCCTTACGGCAAATACCTGGCTGGACTTATGTACCTGTTATGTGCATGAAAGAAATTGATGTACCAAATAGCTTATCCCGTTGCATCCGAGTAATGATGGTTGTTAATACAAAGATAGAGCAAGATAGCATACAACATGTTTTTCATAATGATGCAACCCAATTACGACCAGACTTAATACAGAAATGAGGTTAGAAAAATGATGAAAAGTAAACACGCATTAAAAAAGCTTACTCCGTACCAACAAGGAAAACAAACAGAAGAAGTAAAAAGAGAATATGGGCTAGATAGAATAATAAAATTAGCTTCTAATGAAAATCCTTTTGGCTATTCTGATCAAGTTAAAAATTCCCTTTCCTTAGATCACGGTTTAAATACCTATCCTGATGGGCACACTAGCGAACTACGAAATGCACTGGCAAAAAAATTAAATGTCGAGGAAGATCAGATCATCTTTGGAGGCGGATCAGATGAGCTAATCCAGATTATTTCTAGGGCATTTTTATATCCAGGTGTAAATACTGTGATGGCCGCACCTACATTTCCCCAATATAAACATAATGCTACAATTGAGGGAGCAACTATAAAAGAAATTCCAACACTCGATGGATATCACGATTTAAAAGGAATGCTCCAAGCAATCGATGAAAATACAAGTGTTGTTTGGTTATGTACACCAAATAATCCAACAGGATCGCTTATTCCAAAAGAGGAGCTTTATGACTTTATGAATAAATGCCCAAAGCACGTACTTGTTGTACTGGATGAAGCGTATTTTGAATATGTTGAAACGGAATTTGATAGCAAAATAATTGAACATTTTTCAGATTTTCCAAACCTTATATCGCTAAGAACTTTTTCAAAAGCATATGGATTAGCTGGGTTACGTATTGGATACGGAATTGCTAATAAGGAACTTATTGCTAAATTAGAGGTTGCCAGAGGCCCTTTTAACACCTCATCACTAGCTCAAAAAGCAGCTTTGATTGCTTTATCCGATGATGAATTTATTGAGGAGACAGTACAAAGAAATAAAGCAATTAGAGAAAATCTACAGCAATTTTTGAAGGACCTCGGGTGGCATTCCTATGATTCGCAAACTAATTTTATTTTAATCACAACACCGATTGATGGAGAGGAAATGTTCAACTATTTATTAGAAAGAGGGTACATTGTTCGACCTGTTAAGGTATTAGAGGATTCAAACAAAATACGAGTTACTATAGGCAGTGAAGAAGAGATGGATATTTTCAAAGATTTACTACAACATTTACATTCTAGTGTGAGCAAGGAGATAAAATCGTGACACGAACAGTATTAATAGCCGGGTTAGGTTTGATTGGCGGGTCACTTGCTAAAGGAATTGCACTTGCTGGACAAGATCGTGTGATCGGTTATGATGTAAATGCAGAAACACTTGAATATGCATGCAAAAATGATCTCATTCATAAATCTTTTTCCAATTTTAAACAGGCAGCGAGGCAATCCGATATCATTATTTTAGCCACGCCAATATCAAAAACAATCAAATTGATGCAAGAATTAAACAGCATGGTATTTAAGCATGATGTCATTGTATCTGATGTTGCATCTGTTAAAAGCTCGATCATAAAAGAAGCAAACTTGTTATCGAATGATCGCATTATTTTTATTGGCGGTCATCCGATGGCCGGTTCACATAAAAAGGGTGTTACAGCAGCAAAAGAACATTTATTTGAAAACGCTATTTATGTATTAACACCTACTACCTACAAATCCAAAACAAAAGTAGACATACTAAAAGAGACATTAAAACAAACAAAAAGCCATTTTGTTATTTTAGACCCAACCGAACACGATGAAATGACTGGGGTGATTTCCCACTTTCCGCATTTGATTGCATCAGCACTCGTACATCAGGCAAAAAGTTGGGAATCAGCCCATCCATACTTGCCACACTTAGCTGCAGGGGGATTCCGGGACATCACTAGAATAGCGTCGAGCAATCCTGAAATGTGGCAAGATATCTTTTATCATAATCGAGCTAAAATGGTGCATCTTTTAGATGAATGGATAGCTGAAATGACGTCATTGAAAGAGTTGGTAGAAAGAAACAAAAAACAGCATATGATCGCTTACTTACAACAAGCTAAAGATTATAGAGATGGTTTAGGCCAGACTAAAAAGGGAGCTATTCCTTCATTTTACGATTTGTATATTGATATAAGAGACAAACCGGGTGCAATTGCCTCGGTGGTACAGCTACTGGCCAATGAACAAATAAGTATAAAAAATTTACAAATACTGGAAATTCGTGATGGAATTAACGGTGCTCTAAGATTAAGTGTTTCAACACTTGAAGATCAAAAACAAAGCTATCATTTATTACAGAAAGATGGCTTTGAGACAATGATAGAAACCAGTTAAATACATTTATTATGAACAGGGGGGAGAATATGAATGAAGTAACATTACAACCTTGTACCAAAGCGATAGCAGGAGAGATAACAATTCCTGGCGACAAGTCCATTTCTCATCGGGCGGTAATTTTAGGTTCAATGGCAAAAGGAACTACAAGAATTACCAATTTTTTAGATAGTGAAGATTGCAAACGAACCATAAATGCCTTTCAAGCATTAGGTGTATCCATTGATAAAAATGATACGTCGATTCTTGTTGAGAGTAACGGGATTTCGACATTCACAGAACCTCAAACCCCATTGTTCTTTGGAAATTCTGGAACAACGGCTAGATTAATGCTGGGGGTCCTGGCTGGATTACCCTTTTTCTCCACTGTCTATGGAGATCCCTTTTTAACGAAACGACCAATGGATCGTGTAACAATCCCTTTACAAAGAATGGGAACAATTTTCGACGGAAGAGAAAAAGGAGGATATTTACCGCTCTCCGTTAGAGGAGGAGACCTTCAAGGTATTACCTATGCACTTCCCGTAAAGAGTGCCCAAGTAAAATCTGCAATTTTACTAGCTGGTTTATTGGCAAAGGGAGAAACAACTGTTATTGAAGAAACCCCTACAAGAAACCATACGGAGCAAATGTTGCGTGCCTTTGGTGCCGATATAACCATAAAGGGAAATGGGATTACCATAACAAGTCAAAAACATTTGGATGCGACGGATGTTCACGTTCCAGGAGATATTTCCTCCGCTTCTTTCTTTCTGGTTGCGGCCGCAATTGTACCTGGAAGTAATTTAATATTAAGGAACGTAGGTTTAAATAAAACACGAACAGGGATAATTGATGTTCTTAAAAGAATGGGAGCAAATATTCATATCCAAAACCAATCAACGACTAGCGGTGAGGTTTTTGGAGATATTGAAATTACATACGCAAATTTGCGAAGCACGACGATTGAAGGGGATGTTATCCCGCGGTTAATCGACGAAATTCCTGTTATCGCTTTATTGGCTACACAAGCCGAAGGGACTACAATAATTAAAAACGCAGAAGAATTGCGGGTAAAAGAAACAGATCGAATTGCAGCTATTGTAGATAATTTATCCCGATTAGGCGCTAGAATTGAAGCTACACAAGACGGAATGATCATTCAGGGTAAAACTGTTTTACGTGGTGGGAAAATAGCATCTTATCACGACCATAGAATTGCAATGACAAACGTGATTGCCTCACTAATAGCAAGTGAGCCTGTTATCCTCGATGATTCTTCTTCGATTGCCATTTCATATCCGAAATTTTTCGAAGATTTAAAGCTAATACTTAATGAATAAGAAGGAATCTACAAAATAGTAGGTTCCTTTTTTAGCTATCTTATTTGATTGAACAAAAAAGAGCTTTTCTGTATCATAAGGTTTACTAAAGAATTATTGATGTATATAGAGAGGATGTTCCTAAAATGGAAACAGTTATGGAAGCAATCCAATTAATGGAAAATAAACAAACAGATAAGGCGTTAGAACTACTTGAGAATTATTTACCATTATCAAATGATGAAGAAAAATATACAATAGCTGAACTTTATATGAATTGGGGCTTCTTACAAGAGGCAAGGGGTATCCTGACTCAGTTATTACAAATGTATCCAGATGAAAATAACATAAAAATCATACTCGCTGATATATATATAGAATTAGAAGATGATGAAAGAGCAATTAACATATTAAGTGACATTGATATTGATGATCCAACCTATATACAAGCATTACTTCAACTAGCAGATTTGTACCAGGCACAGGGTTTATTCGAAGTTGCAGAACAAAAACTGTTAACAGCAAAACAACTGGAACCAAATGAAGTCATCATCGATTTCGCGCTCGCAGAATTGTTATTTTCGACAGGTGCATACCAAAAAGCAATAACATATTATGAGAAGGTCAAATTAAAAGCAGAAGAAATAGCAACTATTTCGATTAACGAACGATTAGCGGAAGCGTATGCCGCCACAGGCGAATATGAAATCGCCTTGCAATATTTCCAAAACATTGATAATGAAAATGCAGATGCTTTATTTAAATATGGATTTACAGCTTCTCAAGCAAATCGACAAGATATAGCCATTAAAGTATGGGAACAAGTCATTAAAAATGACCCTTATTATCATACTGTTTATGATCAGTTAGCTAAAGCATATGAAGAGGAAGAGCTGATTGAGGAAGCGTATAAAACCGCAAAAAAGGGATTAAAAATTGATGAATATAATAAAGAACTTTATTTTTATGCCGGTGCTTTAGCACATCAACTCAGTAAGAATGCGGAAAGTGAAAGCTATATCCGTGAAGCAATTGCATTAGATCCTGATTATAAAGAAGCAATTATGTTTTTGATTAAAATGTTAAAAGAAAAAGATAAATTTACAGATATTATTGATCTGATAACGAATATAAAAACCGCTGGTGCAAACGATCCATTATACGAATGGGAGCTAGCCCGGGCATTTGTTGAAACTGAATCATATAAAAATGCATTAAAGCATTATACCGAGGCATATAATAGCCTTAACCAAGATAGTGAGTTTTTAAAAGAATATGGATACTTTCTAATCGAAGAAGGGAGGATGAGAGAGGCAATTTCAATTTTAGAATCATATTTAATCCAACAGCCTTTAGATATGGAAGTAGAGGAATATTTAGAGCGCTTAAAACAATCAAATGAAAGTTGATAAAGAGTAAACTTTAAAGGGGGTAGAACATACGGATGCAGACTCCTATTTCCGTACAAGACAAGAAAAGTTTTATTCAATGGTTTTTAAATCATTATCAACTGAAAAAACGTGAAAGCGTCTGGATATTAAATTATTTAGTTAACCATAGTGAAATTTTAGCAAATGTACATTTTGTAAGAGAAGCTAAATTTTGCCCCAGAGGGATCATCATTACTACGTATTGTTCTGATGAGGTACCATTTCGATTTTATAAAAAACAATTAGTAACAACGGATGCTGAGAAATCTTTTCATGATATACGACTAAATCAAGATGAACCTCTATATATCCAGTTAAACTTTAAGAATGCAAAACAAAGTGCTTTTTACGTGGCAGTCTTAGAAGAAAACCCCTATATACCTAATGAATATTTCATTACAAAAAAAGATAAACAAATAGCTAAAAGAATAATGGATAAATCGCTTTTTGATTATAAAAGAAAAACACTTAAACACCAAATTGACTGTGCATTAGATGAAATGAATGAAAAAAAATTCATGGATTTGTCGGAAAAGCTCCGAAAGTTAGAAGAAGCTTATTTGAATCAACCTAAAACACTTATGCAATAGGTTGATTTTTTTTGCATTCATACGATATTATTTAGGAAATAGTATTATATTTTTACATCTTTGCGAAAGAATAGAAAGAAGGTTTAAAAAGCATGAAGTGGAACAAGGAAAATCTCAAGCAATATGTACAAGCTAAGGAATATGTAGACACCATAGTGCTCCCATTAATGCCTTTCCATCTATCACAGAATGCCGAATTAGAAAAAAGCGCATTTCAACGGGAAGTCCTATCCATTTTTTTAACGGAAATCGAACAAGAGCTTACAGGCAGAATAATGTTGACTCCTGATTATAATTATTTAAAAAGTACTGATAAAACAACAGAAGTAGAACGAATTAATGCTTGGATTGAGGAAATAACAACACAACCATTTGAGCATATTTTCTTAATCACATTTGACTCAACTTGGAAAAAACATGAAGAATCTTTAAACGGACATTTACTGTGGCTCCCTGGAATACAATCGGGTGATTTACATTCCAAAGAAATGCACACTTTTATACATGGACAGGTGGAACAAATCAGCGAGCTTATCCAATCCTATTGGTAATAAATTTCACCTCTCAATTAAAGCCTGTTTTTGAATTTTTGAGGTAAAAAAATGAAATATATTGACCAGACAAGTAGTTTAAGCTATTATGGTAATGTCCTAGTAATCTGATTTAACATTATTTGTCCGTGATTATTGTATAAGGGGGGAAAATCATGAGTGAAGAAAAGCAACAAGTATCCCGTCGAACATTTCTGAATTACACACTTACTGGTTTAGGTGGATTTATGGCTGCAGGCATGCTTGTTCCAATGTTACGAATGGCTGTCGACCCAGTTTTACAGACATCAGGTGGTGGCGACTTTACAAATGTTGGCTTGGCTGTTGATGATATAACAACAGAACCACAACGTGTCGACTGGAAAATTGATCAAGTTGATGGATGGTATGAATCAGAAGTTAGTAAATCGGCATGGGTATTTAAGAATGACAAAAACGAAATTGTAGCGTTTTCTCCAGTATGTAAGCACCTTGGTTGTGTCGTATCCTGGGAAGGTAATGAAGATTACCCTAACGAATTTTTCTGTCCTTGTCATAATGGTCGCTATTATAAAGATGGGACGAACGTTCCGCATACTCCACCTTTGGCACCATTGGACGAATATGATCAAAAAATTGAAAATGGAATGTTGTTCCTGGGTAAAGTTAGAACACGAGAAGAGGCAAAACCAAGAGAGGAGGCGTAATAAAACATGCTACAAAAAATATATGACTGGATTGATGACCGCATAGACATTACGCCTATATGGCGTGATATTGCTGACCATGAAGTGCCAGAACACGTTAACCCCGCTCACCATTTTTCAGCATTTGTATACTGTTTCGGTGGCTTAACGTTCTTTGTTGTAGTTATACAGATTCTTTCCGGAATGTTTTTAACGATGTACTATGTACCGGATATTGAAAATGCTTGGAAATCTGTATATTATTTACAAACAGAAGTAGCACATGGTCAAATAGTAAGAGGTATGCACCATTGGGGCGCTAGTGTCGTTGTCGTAATGTTGCTATTACATACGATGCGTGTGTTTTTTCAAGGAGCATATAAAAAACCACGTGAGCTTAACTGGATGGTTGGAGTATTAATTTTCTTTGTTATGCTAGGCTTAGGGTTTACAGGTTATTTATTGCCATGGGATAATAAAGCTTATTTTGCAACGCAGGTTGGGCTTGAAATTGCAGAACAAGTTCCATTTATCGGCACGCATTTAAAAACATTGTTAGCTGGTGATGCAGATATCGTTGGTGCTCAAACGTTAACTCGATTTTTTGCAATTCACGTATTCTTCTTACCAGCAGCATTATTTGGATTATTAGCAGTACATTTCATCTTAATTCGCAGACAAGGTATTGCTGGACCACTATAAAAAGGAGGGATAACTGTGCAAAGAGGAAAAGGTATGAAGTTTGTCGGAGACTCACGAATTTCTGCTGAAAGTAAACCAAATATACCCAAAGACTATTCCGAGTATCCTGGGAGAACAGAAGCTTTTTGGCCCAACTTTTTATTGAAAGAATGGTTAGTAGGATCAGTATTTTTAGTTGGATTCCTTAGCTTAACACTAGCACATCCTTCTCCATTAGAAGGGGTTGCAGATCCAACCGACGCTGCCTATATACCATTGCCGGACTGGTACTTCTTGTTCTTATATGAACTTTTAAAATATGACTTTGCAAGTGGACCGTATGTATTATTTGGTATTCTAATTATCCCTGGTTTAGCATTTGGTGGACTATTACTGGCACCATTTCTAGACAAAGGACCTGGACGCAGACCACACCGACGTCCAATCGCTGTTACAATGATGCTGCTAGGATTAGCCTCTGTTATATGGCTAACTTATGAATCTGCAGCTGCAGTTGACTGGGAGGCACGTGCTGAAGAGAACAAACCTGTACCAGAATCAGACATAGAAATTGATCAAGAAGATCCGGGATATGCTATTTTTGAATCAAACTGTATGTCCTGTCATGGAGAAGATCTTTCTGGAGGAAGTGCAGGACCGTCCTTAATTGGAACCGAACACTCTCCTGAAGAAATAGGAGATATAGCAAAAAATGGTATCGGAAGTATGCCAGCAGATCAATTTACAGGGTCAGATGAGGAATTAAAGCAATTAGTTGATTTTATTGTTTCGGTGAATGAACAGGCTGAATAAAAAACGAAACTAAAAGAAGAACATCTTTGCCATGTATCGGTAAAGATGTTCTTTTCATCTAATTAGCTGTTTCGAACTCTCTTTATTAGTAATAAGTTTGCATCCTATTTCCATTTAAAGAAAGGGCATTTTCCATGATTAAATATATTTTGCTTGATAAAAGATTTTTACTTGGACTTTTTTTGATTAACCTAATTGGAACCATATACGGTTTTGTTTGGTATAAAAGCCAATTAGCCATAACCCCTGGTATCTTTTTAGCTTTTGTGCCTGATAGTCCTACAGCAAGTTTATTCTTTACCATTTTCTTATTATTTTTCTTATTTAATAAAAACACACCATACATAGAGGCACTTGCCATGATTACCTTGTTTAAATATGGTGTTTGGGCTGTAATTATGAACTTTCTCACATTAATTCTAAGTGGTAATTTGGGCTGGGAAGGCTATATGTTAATGATTTCCCATGGTGCAATGGCAATTCAAGGATTATTATATGCCCCTTATTATGCAATTAGATTAAAACATATTGCCGTTGCAGCAATTTGGACATTACATAATGACATCATTGACTACGTTTTTGAAATGATGCCGGTTTATTCATCATTAACAAAATACATGAACGAAATAGGCTACTTCACTTTTTGGCTAAGTATTATCTCAATTATTATTACTTATCGTTTAACACTTTCTTCAAAACATAGCTTCTAGATTTTTCTATGGTGTAAAAGTAAATTGTTATATCTTCCTACTTCCTCACATACATTAGTATAACAAGATGGATGCGAGGTGATCTCTATGGTGAAGATTGTTAAAACTCAGATACAATTACTCGTCATCATACTCGTAGGGATTATTATTTATTTTATAACCAATATTAATCCAATAGAAGCGGCTGAACAACCTCCACCAGAACCTGCTACAGCACCTAAGAAAGATTCTGAAATGATTCCTTTTTATTGGATGATTATTATTGTTGGAGGATGTATAGCTTTTACATTATCCTATGTTAGTTGGAGAAAATATAAAGGCGAAGAAAAAAAAGAAAAGGATTCAAATAGTTGACGTTAATCCTATTTTTGACTAAAATTGACCTATGGATATAGTAAAATAGGAGGAATGAATATGTCACTGGGTGGTTATATTATTTATATTGCCCTGCTTATGATTATTCCATTGTGGGCGCAATCTAAAGTCAAAAAAACATATAAAAAATATTCAAAAATACCAACATCATCAACAATGACAGGTGCAGAAGTTGCACGTACAATTCTAGATGACAATGGATTATATGATGTCCAAATTGAAGAAACAAAAGGGGTGCTTTCTGATCACTATGACCCTCGAAAAAAAGTAGTTCGACTCTCTAGTGATAATTATCATGGCCACTCAATGGCTTCCTCAGCTATTGCTGCACATGAAGTCGGACATGCAATTCAAGATGGAGAAGAATATGCATTTTTACGATTCAGAAGTGCATTAGTACCCGTTGCAAGTTTAGGGTCAAATATGTCGTTTTTTCTTATTCTAGCAGGCTTTATTTTTGGTATGATGAATTTAGTGCTATTTGGTATTATTTTTATGTCCGCTGCCGTTTTATTTCAGCTTGTAACATTGCCTGTTGAATTTAATGCTTCAAGTAGAGCGATGACACAATTAATATCAACAGGTATTATTAAAAACAATGAAGAACGCGAAACCAAAAAAGTTTTAAATGCAGCAGCACTAACATATGTTGCAGCAGCGCTAGTAGCAGTCGCTGAATTAATCCGATTTGTGATGATGTTTTTGGCAAGTAATGAATAAAAAAATGGCCGTCACGGAAGACGGTCATTTTTTTATTCAACTATTCCGACAATTGTTTCACATATTTCAAGTATTAATCGGGTTTTTATTTTCATCTAATGTAAATCCTTCTCCAGCAACATCATGCACAGAGCTTATTGCAACAAATGCGTGGGGATCAATGGTATTAATCAAATTCTTTAAACGTACGATTTCGTTCCTTCCAACAACACAGTATAAAACATCCCGGCTTTCTTTTGTGAAACTGCCCCTTCCAGCTAAAACGGTGACGCCACGATCCATATCCACGTTAATTTTTTCCGCTATTTCATCACTTCTCCCAGAGATTATCGTAGCACCCCGAGCAGCATAAGCTCCCTCTTGAATAAAATCAATTACTCGAGAAGCGATGAAAACAGCCACAAGTGTATACATTCCTTCCACTAAATCTAAAATCACAAATACGGATGTGGTAATAACAACAAAATCAAATGCAAACATCGTCTTTCCCATACTCCATCCTACATATTTGTGGACAAGCCGTGCTATAATGTCCACCCCTCCGGTAGTGCCTCCATAACGAAAAATAATACCCAGGCCAACTCCAATAAATACACCAGCAAAAAGGGACGCTAACGTCATATCTGATTGTAAATAAGTAGGAAATGGGTTAATTTGAAAAACACTTAAAAAAAGAGATACAGCCACTGTTCCAATTATGGTATAAAGAAATGTATTTCGTCCAAGAAATTTCCATCCAATAAAAAATACTGGAATATTAAGTACGAGATTTGATATTGCAGGGTCTAAATCCCAAAGAAAATACAAAAGTAGCGTAATACCGGTAAATCCACCCTCACTCAGATTATTCTGCATATTAAAATGAACAATTCCAAAAGAGAAAATAGCTGAACCAAATAAAATAAAAAATATATTTTTAAATTTTAAGCCGAAAATCATATAAATGAACCTCCCATTTATATATTTCTTTTCCAAAACAAATGATTGCTTTTACTCATTATAATTCATTATGTATTCCTTGCACAATCCTATGCAATTTATTTAAACAGAATATATCATTTGTCAAAGAGGCTTCTTTTAGCTAACATAATAGAAGAATAAATCATAAAAGGGGATTTTACTATCAATAAAGTTATATACAATACGAAAGATATACAAAAACGTGTCGATGACTACATATCGCAATTTAAGGAAGGTTATTTTTCCCCGTTAAGTTTAATGGCTCGCTTAACGGAAGAAGTTGGAGAATTAGCACGTGAAATAAATCATTCCCATGGGGAAAAGCCTAAAAAAGCAACAGAACCAGAAAAAACAGTAGAAGAGGAGCTCGGTGATATAATATTTGTCCTCACTTGTTTTGCAAACTCCCTCGATATTGATTTATCAAAAGCCTTCGAATCTTCTATAACAAAATTTGAAACAAGAGATAAGAATCGGTGGACACGCAAATGAATAATAATAAATTGGGGGGCCTACAATGATGAACATTAAAGTAATTATAGCTGGACCGCGGGGGAAAATGGGTTCAGAAGCAGTTAATATGGTTTATCATGAAGCTAACTTTGAACTAGTTGCTTGTATCGATCGAAAGAATAATGGAAAACAAGTAAAAGATATTGAAGGTTTGCCAGATATTGAAATACCTATATTTGATAACCCAAATGAATGCTTTCAAAATGTGAATGCAGATGTGTTTGTCGATTTGACGATACCAGAAATCGGCTTTGAACATACAAAATTGGCATTACAATACAACATTCGTCCCGTTATAGGTACTACTGGATTTACAAAGGACCAAATTACGGAGCTCACCTACTTATCAAATGATAAACAGATCGGTTGTCTTATTGCTCCCAACTTTGCAATAGGCGCAGTACTTATGATGCAATTCGCACAAATGGCGGCAAAATTTTTCCCAGATGTAGAAATTATTGAAAAGCATCATGACCAAAAATTAGATGCCCCGTCCGGAACAGCAATCAAAACCGCTGAACTTATCATGGATACAAGAAATGCAAAAAATCAAGGACATCCAGAAGAAAAAGAAACATTGCAGGGGGCACGCGGAGCCAATATTGATGGTATGCGAATTCATAGTATGCGATTACCAGGACTTGTAGCACATCAAGAAGTTGCATTTGGCAGCTCTGGACAAACCCTTACCATCAAGCATGATTCTTATAACCGGCAAAGCTTTATGGAAGGAATCAAGTTTGCAATAGAAGAAGTGATGCTCTTAAAAGGACTTATTTATGGCTTAGAAAACATACTGCTTAACAAATAACATCCTATCCTCTTATATAGACAGATACTGCATTTTCCCATGGAAGTGAGGGGGTCTTTTATGAATATAGCATTATTTGCACATGATAAGAAAAACCAATTTATTAAGGAATTAAATAGTAATAGTAGGAATTCGAATTGGCGAGATGTTGTAAAAAAACATATAGAAAAGGATAGAAGATTATGAAAAAAATAGGAATTACATGTTATCCAACTGTTGGCGGCTCTGGTGTAATTGCAACAGAGTTGGGCATGCTCTTAGCTGAGCAGGGAAATGAAATTCATTTTATAACATCTAGTTTGCCTTTTCGTTTAAATTCAGTATCACCAATGATTTACTATCATGAAGTTGAAATTAATCATTACCCGGTTTTCCAATATCCTCCATATGATCTTGCTTTGGCTACGAAAATGGCAGAAGTTATTGATAGAGAAAAACTTGATATTTTGCATGTACATTATGCTATGCCTCATGCAATTTGTGCCATATTAGCAAGAGATATAGCGGAACATGATGTAAAAATTGTTACTACGTTACATGGAACTGATATTACAGTTTTAGGGTTCGATCCTACATTTAAAAAGATGATTAAACACGGGATTGAACAATCAGATGCAGTTACCGCAGTCTCACAAAGTCTAGCTAAGCAGACAGTCGATATGTTGGGAGTAACCAAAGACATATCAGTGATTTATAATTTTGTAAATGAAGAGGATTACGAAAAAAAGGAAGACCCTACGTTAAAACAACAATACGGGATTAAACCAGATGAAAAAGTAATCATCCATATATCCAATTTCAGGAAAGTCAAACGTGTTCAAGATGTCGTACAAACTTTTAAAAAAATAAACAATGAAATAAACTCCAAATTACTCTTAATTGGGGATGGTCCAGAATATTCTTCCATATGCCAATTGGTCAAAAACCTCGGATTAAGTAATGATGTATTCTTTTTAGGTAAACAAAAAAACATTAGTGAATTATTATCCATATCAGATTTGAAATTACTTCTTTCCGAAAAAGAAAGCTTTGGACTTGTTTTGCTCGAGGCAATGGCGTGTGAAGTACCATGCATAGGAACGAATGTAGGAGGAATACCTGAAGTAATTCAACATGGTAAAACCGGCTATTTGGTAGAATTAGGAGATACCGATGAAGCGGCCCACTACGCAATACGATTACTGAGTGATCATGAATTACTACAACAAATTTCAGAGAATGCTCTAATAGATGCTGAAGAACAATTTCATTCTCAAAAAATAGTAAAACAATATATCGATATTTATAATAACGTATTGGGTATATCCTAGAAAAAGGTGATTCATATGCTCACAGAAGCTTTTCTTGCAGGGAAAGAAGTCATTGATAAATTGAATAGTCACAACCATCAAGCTTTCTTTGTTGGCGGGTGCGTTCGCGATTTGTTATTGAACCGTGAAATAGGGGATATTGATATAGCAACATCTGCAGCACCAAAAATGGTTCAAAATATTTTCGATAAGGTAATCCCTGTTGGAATTGAACACGGAACAGTCATTGTTAGGCACAAACAACAATCTTTTGAAGTTACTACATTTAGGGTAGACGGCAAATATACAGATCAGCGCCACCCTGATGAAGTAACGTTCGTAAGTGCCGTTGATAAAGATTTAGAGCGAAGAGACTTTACCATAAATGCTTTAGCGATGGATATGAATGGAAAAATCATTGATTTATTTGGTGGAAAAAAAGATTTACAACAAAAAGTAATACGTACGGTAGGTGATGGATATGAAAGGTTTACAGAAGATCCATTAAGAATTATACGTGCTATACGATTTTCTGGTCAGCTTGGTTTTTTCATTGATCATGATACACTGCAAGCGATGGAACAAGTTAAAAAGCAAATTAAAAACCTTGCGAAAGAGCGTATCACACAAGAAATTACAAAACTATTTGCCGGCAGCTATTTAAACTTAGGAATTGACTATTTAAAAAGGACGGAAATTTATAAAAACCTGCCTATTATAGCACAATACCCAGGTATTATTCACAAACTGCCAAAATCATTAAAACCGCTCTATTCTTTTGGAGAAACCATAGCTTTATTCCATTATATCGAACCACAAGTTCCTATCATAAATTGGGTCAAAGCATGGAAATGCTCCAATAAAATAAAGCAGGAAGCGATACAATTGATAGATGCGCTTCGTTATTACCAGGAACATCAAATAGATAAATGGCTAGTTTATCAATTGGATTCAGTCTATTATAGTGGATTTGACCGATTAATAAGTATTTTTCATCCGGAGGATTATCCGATTGAACCAACAATGAAAAAATTGGTACGTGAACTCCCTATACAATCTAAAAAAGATTTAGCTCTTAATGGTAATCATTTAATGGAGCTTTTTCCAGAAGCACCAAAAGGACCTTGGTTAAAAAATACGATCAATCGTCTGGAAAAAGAGGTAGTTTTAGGAAGAATAATAAATACAAAATACACATTAAAGGAATGGATACGATGCAATCCACCCGAAATAAATTAATAAAACTTTTAGCAGCTAGTAAAGATGACTATATATCTGGTCAATTACTATCAGAAAAGCTCAATATATCGCGAAGTGCAATCTGGAAACACATGGAAAAATTAAAAAAAGATGGTTATGAAATTGAAGGTAAATCAAATCAAGGATACCGTATGATACGCCTGCCGGATAAACTAAGTGAAAATACAGTTCAATGGGGATTAAATACACAATGGATCGGTAAATCTATTATCCACAAAACTTCTACACCATCTACTCAAATCATTGCACATCAAGCAGCACAAAATGATGCTCTGCACGGAACAGTCGTCATAGCGGATGAACAAACAAGTGGTAGAGGAAGAATGAGCAGGCAGTGGCATTCGACGAAACAAAAGGGGATCTGGTTAAGTCTTATTTTAAGACCTAACATTTCACCTTACCTTGCTCCGCAATTAACATTATTAACCGCTACAGTACTGGCAGATGTCATTTATTCCGTTACCAAAATTAGACCTCAAATTAAATGGCCAAATGACATTCTTATGCACAGTAAAAAAACAGCTGGTATATTGACTGAAATGCAAGCGGAACAGGATCAAATACAATATGTTGTCATAGGTATGGGCATTAATGTGAATCAAGCAAAGAATGACTTCCCAGATATCATACAAAAGAAAGCTACATCATTAAAAATAGAAACAAATCAAACGTGGGATATTGTAAAACTTATCCAAGAAATATTAGTAACATTTGAACAAAGTTATGATACATACATAAAAAATGGATTCCCACATATTAAAAATAAATGGGAAAGTTACGGATTTAAAATCGGAAAAACCATTTGGGTTAAAACATTACAAGAAGAATTCAAAGCAATATTTTCAGGAATTGCGGAAGATGGTGCATTATTAATAAAAACAATACAGGGAGAAACTAAACAATTATATTCTGGAGAAATCAATTGGTTTCAAAAGGAGGAATAATGAACATGTTAAGCACGCTTGATTTGCAAAAAATGAAACAGCAGAACGATAAAATATCGATGATCACCGCTTATGACTATCCATCAGCAAGAACTGCAGAAGAAGCCGGTGTTGATATGATTTTAGTGGGAGATTCTCTCGGAATGGTTGTACTTGGCTATACATCTACAATTCAAGTTACGATTGATGATATGATTCATCACGCAAAAGCTGTAAAACGAGGAGCAAAAGATACTTTTATGGTAGTTGATATGCCTTTTATGTCTTATCATATATCATTAGAAGAATCTCTGGCCAATGCACGAAATATTTTTCAGCATACAGATGCTCAAGCCCTCAAACTAGAAGGGGCTTCCAGTGGGGTATTAAATCTAACAAGACATCTAACTAATGCCGGGATTCCAGTTGTAGCACATTTAGGATTAACACCGCAAACAGTTAATGTATTAGGCGGATATAAAGTTCAGGGAAGAGATAAAGATACAGCTAAAAAACTGCTTGAGGACGCCAGACAGGTAGTTGATCATGGAGCAATTGCTTTAGTGCTTGAATGTATACCGCAAGATCTGGCAAAAATAGTTACGGATGAACTTTCTATTCCAACCATCGGTATAGGTGCAGGCGCTCATTGCGATGGTCAAGTTCTTGTTTATCACGACATATTAAAATATGGGATAAACCGTTTACCTAAGTTCGTAAAACCTTATGCTGATTTTAATGTCATGGGTAAAGAAGCTATTTCATCCTATATATCAGACGTAAAACAAGGTGAATTTCCTTTAGATGCGCATTCTTTTAAATGATAAACTATTATTACCAAATGAATGGTAGGTTGATATTATGGAGATTATTCACTCCATCGAAGACATGCTTGAAAAAATTAATCAATTGAAAAAAAGTAATAAACAAATCGGTTTTGTTCCAACAATGGGCTTTTTTCATGATGGTCATACAAATTTAATGGAAAAAGCAAAAAAAGATAATGACATTGTTGTTACAAGTATATTCGTAAATCCCCTTCAGTTTGGACCGAATGAAGATTATGAGCAGTATCCTCGTGACGAGGAAAAAGATAAGCTACGCGCTGAAGAAGTAGGCGTTGATATTTTATTTATTCCGGATGCTAAAGATATGTATCCAAATAAACGGATTATTGAACTGTCTATTAAAGGTAGGATTGATGTATTATGTGGTAAATCTCGACCTGGACATTTTGAAGGGGTAATAACAGTATTGACAAAATTATTCCATATTGTCCAACCCAATAAAGTATATTTTGGGATGAAGGATGCACAGCAGCTTGCTGTTGTTTCTGCACTCCTCAACGAATTGAACTTTCCAATCGAATTAGTCGGTGTTCCGACTATTCGAGAACGAGATGGACTAGCAAAAAGCAGCAGAAATGTACATTTAAACAATGAAGAGAGGGAAGAGGCTGCATGGTTATATAAGGCTTTATTACAGGGGCAACAATTAGTAGTTGACGGAGAATTAAATCCTGATATTATTGTAAAAGAGGTTTCGGATACAATCATCGATCAAACTAATGGGGTTATTGACTATGTCGAAATCTTTAGTTATCCAAAATTACAACCTATTACTGTAATTGATCAACCTGTTATATTAGCATTAGCAGTTCACTTTCAGCATGCTAGATTAATTGACAATCTTATCTTTGATAAACGTGGACAACTCATAAACCATTTATAATAGGAGGAACCAGTATGTTTCGAACGATGATGAAAGCAAAAATTCATCGGGCACGTGTTACAGAAGCAAATTTAAATTATGTTGGCAGTGTTACGATTGATCAGGATATTCTAGAAAAAGTTGGCATTTTACCGCATGAGAAGGTACAGATTGTAAATAATAATAATGGTGCTCGCTTAGAAACGTACGTTATCCCTGGTCCTAAAGGTTCCAGAATGATTTGCTTAAATGGTGCAGCTGCTCGTCATGTACAACCTGATGATGTTGTTATTATTGTATCTTATGCACTCCTTTCTAACGAGGAGTTATCATCACATAAGCCAAAGGTTGCAATTATGAATGAAAATAATGAAATTGAGCAATTTTTAGAGCAAGAGCCACCATTAACGGAAGTGGTTGATATTAGATAAAGGTTAAAAAAGCTCTTATCAACTTGAATGATGATAAGAGTTTTATTTATTCGTATAAAAGTATGGAAAGAGAGTAGGTAGAAAAGTGGAGAGATATGTTATAATCGATTTGGAAACTACAGGTCACTCTCCAACAGAAAATGACAAGATCATTGAAGTTGGGATGGTTATCGTTGATAATGATACAATCGTAGATGATTACTCTACTTTATTCAATCCAAATAAAAAAATTCCACCTTTCATATCCAATCTAACGGGGATCCGAAATGAAGATGTTCAAAACGCACCAACTTTTAAAGAAAAAGCAAAAAAAATGATAGAGTTATGTGGCAATCACTATTTAATAGCACATAACGTGCCGTTTGACCTTAGCTTCTTAAATACTGAATTAAGCAACCATGGACTAAATAAACTTACAAATCCTGTTTTGGATACAGTGGAACTTGCTCGAATTTTATATCCGCAGGCACCCAGTTATAAATTAGGGCAATTAGCTGAATATTTGGGGATATTTCATGAAAGCCCGCATAGAGCTTTATCAGATGCATATGTCACGGCAAAATTATTTCTAAAGCTTAAAGAAAAACTAAATGCTTTACCATATGAAACAGTAACCCATTTAATCAATTTAGAAAAGATGCTAAAATCTGATCTTTATGCACTGCTAGAGCAGCGTCAGCAAGCATTAGCATTTTCTACAACCGAAACAAAGAATATTGAATCTTTTCGGGGTCTCGCATTTAAACAAATTCAAAATTCAAAAGAAAAATCCCTTAACTTGGATATGTCCTTTGGTGATTATTTAGATTCGATCTATGAATGGAACGGAAGCATGCAAAAACAAATGAAAAATTTTGAAAAAAGAGATGGTCAACGAGAGATGTCTGAAGACATTTTCGATGCATTTCAATCACATAAACATGGATTAATTGAAGCTGAAACTGGGACAGGAAAGTCATTAGCTTATCTAATTACAGCCATTTATGAAGCATTGCGTTCAAATAAGAGGCTTGTAATCAGTACATATACAACACAATTGCAAACGCAGCTCTTAGATGAGGAAATTCCTTTACTTCAAAAGTTAATTTCTCTTCCATTTCAAGCAGCTTTGTTAAAAGGAAAACACCATTATCTTAGCTTGGAAAAATTTGAACATGAATTAACTTCAAGCGAACAGGATAATTATGGTATTACACTAACAAAGGCGATGATTCTTGTTTGGATAACAGAGACAGAAACCGGTGATATTGACGAGATACATTTACCTTCAAACGGCTATTTCTTCTATAAAAAAATAGCCAGTGATACAGAAAGCTACGTTGATCCAACTTCACCATGGTTTTCTAAATCCTATTATCAAAAAGCCCGCAATAAGGCGCAACAAGCAAATATTATCATAACGAATCATGCATTATTATGTACAGATATTTTTAATGATTATCAATTTTTACCAAGTTATGATAAAGCAATTATCGATGAAGCTCATCATTTTGAAGATATTGTATCACGCCATTATGGTTTGCAATTAGATTATTCAAATATGCAATACAACTTAAATCAAATTGGAACAACAGATGATGGAAAATGGTTAAATCGTATCGTAGAAAAATGTGCTTTAGGGCCTAACGCATTATCACTAGAAAAATGGAACGAAATCTTCCTGCGGACAAAATATGAGGTAGATGACTTATTTCGTACGCTATTTCAGTATGTAATGGATCAAAAAGTGAATAAAAAATCTGTAAGTGACATCGGGAGGATTCAATACAAAATAGAAGAGGACCAGGAAGCATCAAAGGCATGGCAATTAATAAAAGAAATGGCCAATCGTTTATCCTTTTTATTAAGGGATTTAATCCATATTCTCAGCTTTTTAGATCAACAAATGGATAAACAGGAAGTCTTTGATAAATATGATAAAGAAGATTTGAAGAGACATTTGCAGCATTTACAAAACTTTATTGATCATCTCGAGTCTTTCTTCTTGTTAAACGCGTCTGCAACACATGTAAAATGGGTAGAAATGGAAAGACACAGCTTTAATAATGCGATATACTTATACAGTGAACCAACGGAAGTAGCAGCATTATTAGCACAAGACTTTTTTGATAAAAAAGAGAGCATTATACTGACTAGTGCTACCCTAACTATGAGGAATTCATTTTCATTTATTGTTAACAGATTAGGTTTAGACTCTGAAAAATTAATTACAAACAAAATAATATCTCCTTTTGATTATACGAACCAAGTTCAATTGATGGTCCCAAATGATTTCCCTGATATTAAACATGGAAATTTGGGTGATTTTATTTATTCCACTTGTGAAGCTATATTATCCTTAGCGGAAATAACAAAAGGAAGAATGCTTGTACTTTTCACATCCTATAACATGCTTAAAAGATCTTATTCCTTGTTGAGAGAAATAATGGATCTAAATCAATATGTTTTAATTGCACAGGGAATCTCAAGCGGTAGCAGAACCCGATTAAAGAAGAATTTTCAAACTTTTGACAAAGCCATTTTATTAGGGACAAGTTCATTTTGGGAAGGTGTTGATATTCCTGGTGAGGACTTATCATGCTTGATGATTGTAAGACTACCTTTCCAGCCACCTGACCATCCTGTCTATGAAGCACGAGCAAATCATATTAAAAAAGAAAGAAAAAACGCATTTTTTGAATTAGCTTTACCCAATGCCGTGATTCGATTTAAACAAGGTTTTGGCAGATTAATTCGTTCCAAGAAAGACCGTGGCATTGTTTTCGTCTGTGATGCACGGATTATGAAAGCACGATATGGCAAGTTTTTCATAGAATCAATTCCCAATGTTCCAGTTAGCTTCCAGCCTACGTATGAGTTAATGAATAAAGCAGATGAATGGTTTTAGAAAGCAAAAGAAACAAAAAAATACTGATGCATCCACGCATGCATCAGTAAGATTGTGGTATGGTATAGGTTAGAAATTTTTTATTATACATCAAATATAATTTAATATCATATTTAATATGTGATACTTAGTTTGAACTAAGAATAATGTTGTATGTGTAGCAAATTTTGATAAAAAATGAAGATTTTTTAAGGATGAAAATAAATGAAGAACAATTATATGCAATCCAACGCTCCAAGTTGGTTAAAATGGGGCTTTTGGATTTTATGCCTTTTTCTTTTAGTAGGCTTGATATACAGTATTTATTTATACCATTCCATTCAAAAAAGCAAAGTAGCAGGATTTGCAGAAACCAAAGAAAAAATATTAGAGGAAACAGACCTTGTCTCGATTGATGAAATAGAGCGTTTTAATGGTGAACAGGCTTTTCATATTCTTTTCGGCAAAACAGAAGAAGGGAAAAACAAAATCGTTTTTTTCCCACTTAAGAAAAAAGAAAAAAAAGTTAAAATTATAGATAAATCAAAAATCGTTCCAAAAGAAAAAATTTTAAATCAGTGGAACTCCGAATGTAAAGACTGTAAAATGATTAAAATTAAACCAGCAATGGTCAAAGATAAACCATTATGGGAATTGACTTATATTGATAGTACAGACCGATATGCATTGGATTATTTATCTATTTATGATGGATCTCATTATGAACAATATCGATTTAAAAAAATGTTTTAATAAAAAATAAGAATAGATTTTTAAAGGTGGTTTTTAAGTATGGAATTAGCAAATAGGGTAAAAACTTTAACGCCATCATCAACATTGGCAATTTCAGCAAAAGCAAAAGAATTGAAACAACAAGGATATGATGTCATTGGCTTAGGTGTAGGAGAGCCAGATTTTAACACTCCTGACTATGTTATTCGAGCTGCAGAGAAGGCAATGAAAGACGGAATGACAAAATATACTCCATCAGGTGGGATAAATGAACTTAAACAAGCTATTATACACAAATTTAAAGACGAAAATGAATTAAGCTACTCGGCTGACGAAATAGTGGTTACAACAGGAGCTAAGCATGCTTTATACACTTTATTTCAAGTTATATTAAATAATGATGATGAAGTCATCATCCCTGCTCCATATTGGGTCAGCTATCCAGAACAAGTAAAACTTGCTGGTGGCAAACCTGTAATTGTTGATGCATCAGAAGACAATGAATTTAAAATTACACCATCACAACTAGAGCAAGCCATTACAGAGAAAACAAAAGCAATTGTAATAAATTCACCAAGTAACCCAACTGGAATGATGTATAACAGAGATGAATTAGCTAAAATCGGGGAAATCTGCGCAAAGCATAACATAGTAATTGTTTCAGATGAAATATATGAAAAACTTATTTATACAGAAGATAAACATGTATCAATTGCATCTTTATCCGATAAGCTTAAGCAACAAACAATTGTTATCAACGGGGTAAGTAAATCACATGCTATGACTGGATGGCGTATTGGTTATGCTGCGGGTGATGCGAAAATTATTAAGGCGATGACCAGCCTTGCTTCTCAATCTACTTCTAACCCTACATCAATCGCTCAATACGCAGCACTTGCAGCATACGAGGAAACCGACACAGAAACATTGTCAAATATGAAGAAAGTGTTTTCAGAAAGACTTGAAATTCTTTATGAATTACTTGTTGAAATCCCCGGAATTAAATGCGTAAAGCCTAAGGGAGCATTTTATTTATTCCCTAATGTAAAAGAAGCTGCACTCATAAATGGTTATAATAATGTTGATGAGTGGGTTACAGCTTTACTGGAAGAAGAAAATGTAGCTCTAGTACCTGGGTCTGGCTTTGGATCACCTGACAATGTACGATTATCATATGCAGCAGCAACTGATTTATTAAAAGAAGCAGCAAAAAGAATTAAACGATTTGTAGAAAATCATCGAGGATAATACAGAGTAATGGAGGTCATTGTTTTGAAAACAACGATAGCACAGGCAGCTAATTATGAAGAACAAACAGTAACAATTGGAGCTTGGCTAACGAATAAACGGTCAAGCGGAAAAATTTCCTTTTTACAACTACGTGATGGAACTGGCTTTATGCAAGCAGTTGTAGCTAAAAATGATGTAAGTGAGAATACTTTTCAGCTAGCTAAAAATATGCATCAAGAGTCATCTTTTTATATCACGGGGAAGATCGTAGAGGATAAAAGATCTCCTTTAGGCTATGAGATGCAGGTAGAGAATATTGAACTTATTCACGAAGCGAATGACTATCCAATTACACCTAAGGAACATGGAATTGAGTTTTTAATGGATCATCGCCACTTATGGTTACGTTCAAAAAGACAGCATGCAATAATGAAAATACGTAATGAAATTATTCGTGCAACTTATCAATTTTTTAACGATAATGGTTATGTCAAAATTGATCCACCTATTTTAACTGCTTCTTCTGCAGAAGGAACGACTGAACTATTTCACACGAAATACTTTGATGAAGAGGCGTATTTATCACAAAGCGGCCAATTATACTTAGAAGCAGCTGCTCTCGCTTTTGGTAAAGTGTTTTCCTTCGGACCAACTTTCCGTGCAGAAAAGTCCAAAACACGCAGGCATCTAATCGAATTTTGGATGATCGAACCAGAAATGGCTTTCGTAGACCACGATGAAAGTTTAGAAATACAAGAAAACTATGTAAGTTTTATTGCGCAATCTGTACTGAAAAATTGCCAGCTGGAACTAGCTGCGCTCCATCGTGATATATCTAAGTTAGAACAAATTAAAGCACCGTTTCCTAGAATTTCATATGATGAAGCAATTAACTTATTAAAAGAAAAGGGATTTTCTGATATTGAGTGGGGAGAAGATTTCGGAGCTCCTCATGAAACGGCTATCGCTGATCACTTTGATAAACCAGTATTTATTACAAATTATCCTGCAGATATCAAAGCGTTTTACATGAAACCTCATCCAGATCACCCTGAAGTGGTTTTATGTGCAGATTTAATAGCGCCAGAAGGATATGGAGAAATAATAGGCGGTTCTCAGCGTATTGATGATTTAGAATTAATGAAAGAAAGGTATGAACAACACGGATTAACCGGAGAGGCATATGAATGGTATTTAGACTTACAAAAATACGGCAACGTTCCACATTCGGGATTTGGTCTAGGACTTGAACGCACAGTTGCATGGATAGCTGGTATAGACCATGTGCGGGAAACGATTCCTTTCCCACGCTTATTAAATCGTTTATATCCATAATGTTGACAAATACTAAATGGAATTAAAAATCCCTTGCATGAAATTTTAGCAAGGGATTTTCATATGACATCTGTTTATTTTTACATGATATACTTAGAATGAGGTGTTATATAATGACAAAATCCCTTTCGATTCAACAATTATTATTAAATCAAATCCAAATTCCAACAAAGTTGCTCACATCTTATAAATCCCTAGGAATGAACGAGAAAGAAGTAATGGTTGTTTTACAGCTACATCGCTTTTTGCTTGAAAATAACGATTTTCCTACTCCGGCTGATCTTTCGTCATACTTAACAGTAAATGAAAAAGAATGTGCAAACATACTTCGAAGACTTATTCAGAAAGATTTGCTTACCATTGAACAAACGGAAAATAATCAAAACCAATTAAGTGAAGCGTATTGTCTCAATCCACTATGGGAAAAGCTCTTTAATGAAAAAAAAATAGAAAAGGAAAATTTGGATGGAACTATATTTATTTTATTTGAACAAGAATTTGGGAGACCGCTCTCACCTTTTGAAATCGAAACAATTAATTCATGGCTAGATGCGGATAAAATAGCCCCATCATTAATAAAAGCCGGGCTGAGAGAATCCGTATTAATGGGAAAGTTAAATTTCAAATACATTGATCGTATACTAAGAGATTGGCAAAAGAAAGGAATACATTCTGTCGAACAAGCTCGAGAAGAAAGCAAATCATTTCGTGATAAACAGGTGATGAAACCCAATAACAATGCAAAAAGAGATACATCATTTTATTACAATTGGTTGGAGAGCGAGGAATGATATGTTAAATAAAAAAGAAATATCCCATTGTTTAGATGTCATGAGGGACATGTTTCCTCGTGCAGAATGTGAATTGACCCACTCGAATCCATTTGAACTTGTTATCGCTGTACTACTATCTGCTCAATGTACAGATGTACTTGTAAATAAAGTAACCAAGGATCTGTTTAAAAAGTATAAAACACCAGAGGATTATCTGTCTGTACCCTTAGAAGAATTACAAGAAGACATCCGTTCAATCGGACTTTATCGAAATAAGGCAAAAAATATCCGCAAATTATGTCAATCCTTAATAGATGATTATGGGGGAGAAGTTCCTAACTCTAAAACAGAACTAATGAAACTTGCAGGTGTAGGTAGAAAAACTGCAAATGTAGTAGCTTCCGTCGCATTTAAGGAACCAGCAATCGCAGTCGATACGCATGTAGAACGGGTTGCTAAACGTTTAGCCTTTTGCAGATGGAAAGACTCCGTATTAGAAGTAGAAAAAACTCTAATGAAAAAAATACCAATGGAAGAGTGGGGGGAAACGCATCATCGTATGATCTTTTTTGGTCGTTACCATTGTAAAGCTAGAAATCCTGAGTGCCCAACATGCCCTTTGTTAGACCTATGCCGTGAAGGGAAAAAGAGGTTGAAAAAAACGAAGTGACATCTAACTACAATAGAAAAGAGGCCTTCCCTAAATTGTCATAGGGAATGCCTCTTTTTTGTTATTCTCTATCAGCATTATTATCAGAGGGACTTGAGTTCGTATCTCCTTGTTGATCACTTTGATCTGTTTGTTCCTCATCATTCTGTTGCTGTTCCTGATTATTTGATTCTTGTTCTTTATCTTGGTCTTGATTTTGTTCTTGATCCTGATCCTGTCCTTGATCACTTTGTGGATCTTCTTGTTCTTTATCTTGATCTTCCTGCTGATTTTCTTGTTCCTGACCATCTTGACTATTTTCATTATCGGTATTTTGGTTTTCCTCTTCATCTATGCTTTCTTTTTGATCATTATTTTCGTCTGTCTCAGATTCAGAGTCATTTTCTTCTTCCTCGTTCGGGTCTTCTGGTTCTTCACCTTCGCTTGTTTCATCATCAGGAATCGATATTTTTGTACTTTGACTATCACCTTTATTATCATTATCTTTCCCTATTGAAGTCACAGTAATGGTATAGGTTTCGCCAGGAGTAGCACCACCGACTTCTATACCATTGGAACTCACTGTTTGAGTTTGCCCACCTGGTGATACTTCTAC
The DNA here is from genome assembly GCF_000709085.1 of Virgibacillus alimentarius. GTDB lineage: Bacteria > Bacillota > Bacilli > Bacillales > Amphibacillaceae > Virgibacillus_B > Virgibacillus_B alimentarius. Next base: position 46,440 of record NZ_JFBD01000035.1, read on the forward strand.
TTCAAATGAAGCAGATGGTCCATCATAAGCCCAAGTCACATCAATCACTTTTTTATCTTCATTATATTTTGCACTTAAATCAGATACAGAAGGGATATCTTCATCCTCTTCGTCTGAGAGTTTTACCTTCGTTGTCTTTGGATCACTTTTACTTGAGGTTTCCGTATTAACTGCAACAACTTGAATTTCGTATTCAGCATCTTTTTCAACTTCCGATATTTCGATGGATTTATCTTCTGTAGATGAAATACCTTTCATTCCGCCACCATTTACACTTGCGCTAACCTCAAATTCAATATCATCTTTCGAATTATAATCCCAACTTACTTTAATGGAATTACTATCCTCATCATATGTTGCAGATAAATTACTGACTGGATCTAGCTTATCGAATTTCTCTGATGTTTTATCTGGTTCGTGCCCTTTAACAAACAATTCAGTGATAATTTTATCACTTGGTGTATGACTGCTTGGTAATTTAGCTGGGTTGGATCCCTTTTCCACATCAACCTCAACAACGGAATCCGGTTTTACAAAGTCTTTTGTTTCCTTATCCTTTGATAACTCTGTCATTGTATTTTTAAATAAGGCATGTGGAATCTTTGTATTCGGTAATGGAATATTATTATCGTCGTAGCCGGTCCATATAGAAATTGTATAATCTGTCGTATACCCACTAAACCATGAATCAGGACTTCCATCAACATTTTTTCGATTCGTGGTACCGGTTTTTCCAGCTACATGAAGTCCGGGTATATTCGCTTCAACTCCAGTCCCTTCACTCATAACAGTTTTTAGCATATCCGTAACCATATATGCAGTGTAATCAGACATAACAGCTTCTGATTCTGGTTTTAAATCAACTGTCTTACCATCTGGAAATTCTACTTTCGTAACAGCATATGGTTCATTATAGATTCCTTCATTTCCAAAAGCTCGATAAGCACCAGCCACTTCAAGAGGTGTAAATAACGACCCGGAACCACCAATTGCATCTGTAAGGGCAAGCTTGCCATCTTTAAAGTTTAGTCCAAGTCCCTTAGCAAACTGCTGTGCTTTATCGTATCCTACTTCATCAAACGTTTTTAATGTCGGTACGTTTAGTGATTTACTTAATGCGTAACGTGCTGACATCCATCCTTCATGCTGTTTATTCCAGTTATCAATTGTTTTATTAGATCCCGCAATTTGATATGGCTGATCATCATTAATTTGATGATAGGTGGACCATTTATTATACTCAATTGCCGGACCGAAAGCTATAATCGGTTTAAATGTGGAACCCGGCTGTCTCCCACCATCAATTGCGTAATTATAACCACCAATTTTTTCACTATTACGTCTGCCGCCGATCGCTTGTATAGCTCCTGTTTGTGTATCTAATACAACCATACCGGCTTGCATGTCATGCTTATTTCCTTCATCATCTACTACTTCTTCAGGGTAGGGGATAGGGTTTTCATCACTATCCGTTAATAAAGACTCTACATGTTTCTGTGCATCTTGATCCAATGTCGTATGAATCTTTAAACCATCTGTATTTATATTAGCCCCGTCAACTTTTTCTTCAACTTCTTTTTCAACTTGTTGGATAAAAGCTTCATATAGATTTGGATCAGGGCGTTTACCAGCTAATAATGATTCAATATCAACCTGCCTAGCTTCTTCTGCTTCTTTTTCAGAAATTTTCCCATGTCTAACCATTAAATTTAATACCGTATTCATTCTTTCTTTCGTTAACTCCGGATTTTCGTACGGATTATAAGCAGATGGTCGCTGTGGCAATCCTGCAAGTATAGCTGCTTCAGGTATCGTTAGTTCGTTTAAATCTGTTTTACCAAAATAAACTTCTGAAGCTTTAGCTACGCCATATGCGCCACTACCGTAAAATATTTTATTTAAGTACATCTCTAAAATTTCTTCTTTTGAATATTTACGTTCTAATTGTAGAGCCAACCATTGCTCTTGAACTTTAAGCTTTATTTTCTTATCAGGTGTTAAGAAAGAATTTTCAACAACTTGTTGGGTTATCGTACTGGCTCCTTCTGATCCGAAACCCTCTGTTATATTAGCTTTAATTGCACCCGCAATTCTTCGTATATCAATCCCACTGTGTTTAAAAAATCGGGAGTCTTCGGTTGCTACTACAGCATCAATTAATACTTGCGGTAAATCCTCATATTCAATTTTCGTCCGCTGTTCTTTACCTAAACTTTCTACTACTTCACCGTCTTGATCCAGGACAACGGATGGAAATGGATCTGATAGCTTAGCTTCGTCAATTGGGGGTGCTGTGGCAATATAATACGTAAAGAGGGCTCCAACACCGATTCCAATTGCTAAAACAATGATCAATAATGTGTATAATATCTTTTTCCAAATTGGTTTCTTTTTTGGTTTATTTTGCTTCCTTCGTGCTGTACGAGTTTGGCGTTTATCTGCCATTGCTCATATTCCTCCAATCTAAAAGTAAAGCTTATCTATGACTTTTAAATAATCAACCCTGGCTTGATATTGAAATGGTATCTGGTAGCCCTCCTGTTTTATTGCAGAATATGGAATTGATTTTCTGCCCCCATTTAATTTATCTTTCCAATAAGACAAGAGGGTTTCAGCTTTGATGTAGTACGTTTCATTGAAGGCGGTAAAACGGACTATTAAGAAACATATTCCACCATGGTTTACAATAGATTCCATATGTTTGATTTGATGTTCGTGTATATTCGATAACGGAAACAATGTCTTATTCCTCGTTTCTTTTGCTTCAAAATCAATATATCTATTTCGATATATGCCATTATAATCAGTGGTAGATGCCTGCTTAAAATATCCCTCAGTAATAACGGCTGCGCTTCTTTTTGGGTAATGAACGTTTACAATTTGAACTGGGGTTGGTTTTTTATGAATAATTGCCTTATCACTAGTCAAATAATAAGCATTCGTATGATTAATATCTTCTTCTAAAGTCATCCCCCGATTACTATAGTTTTGTTTTCCTTGACCTTTTGCTTCCTGATGTAATACCGCCTTTTTTCCATTTGGATAATTCATATAGATGTCCCCCTAAGTATATTACAGTATCATACCAGAAAAACGAATACTTGATAATTATAAATAAATTCTGTGGCATTTCCTTATTAAATCTGAATAATAATAGAGTAAATGTACGAAACTAACTTTATTATATATCAAAACCAATAAATACGCATAATTTCAGGTAAAATATTTGAAATACACCGTTCCCATTTGTATGCAATTTCACAAGCATAAAAAAACTTTAGTATGGTGGGCATGATAATATTCGTAATGAATGAAGTAAATGAGGGGGCATATAAAAGTTCTTTCATTCACCTTCACCTTAAAAGCGTTTGCCATTATTGACAATTCTTTTAAGGTGAAGGTGATAGCAATTTTTAATCCTTTATGTTGCGGGACGATTAGGCCCGTTTAATTTTTTATCACCAGTTTTAAGGGATTTCTTCTTATGATGATTTTCCATTTTCTGTTGCTTGCTTTGACTTTTCATTAAAATTACCTCCTTTCTTAGATAGTTTGTCTATTTATAATAAAAAAATGAGTTTTCTACACTTGTTTTGTGCTTTTCCTTCTAGTTTTGTCGAACATGAAGGAGGTTTATTACTTATAGCGAATATAGCGACTTAAGCAATCAAAAAAAGGTGGAGGTAAAAATGACTTTTGCAGTTAATGAGAATGATCAAATGCAAAATGGCGTACCGAAAACTGAGTTTGAAAAGTCGCTTCAACACATTTCCGAACAAGTACGATTAATGGACCAACAGTTAACAATAAAGGTCGAAAACAACATCTTACTTCATTTCCAACATCAGCAAAATGAAATACATTTTATTGAAGTGATGGTAGAACGAATGAAAGGGGGACCATCGTATACTTAATTTGATGCTATATTTTCTTAAAAATGTTAAAATAAATCAAGATGAATAAAGCATTGTACTAAAAGGCGGTCTTTGTCATGCAATTAATCGAACAAACCAAACAGTTTAAGCAACATCTTGATTATTTAATGAAAATTTATGAAAAAAATAGCCCTCCTGAAAGTAAAAGCGATAAAGAATTCTTTTTAAAGGTTAAAGAGGAAACATTACCAGTATACAGGCTCATAGAGAAGTGGGAGAAAGAAGCACTGCAAACAATTAAAGATAGGAAAGTAAATGTACATCCACACCAAATTTCATCCACAAAAGAAAATATGGAGCTGTTATTAATGCATAGCTACTATATAGATGTTAAACGCAGACGCTACATGGAACTAAACCACTCCATCCACTATATATTGGCACAACTTATTAGAGAATTAGAGTAAAAACTAAATTCTTCCTAACAATAGTTAAGTAAGGAGTAGCACAAATGTCTAAAGATCAATTAATTGCAGAAGCTAAATCAATAAGAAGCAACGCGTATGTACCGTATTCAGAATTTCCTGTCGGAGCTGCAGTACGCACTAGTTCCGGTAAAATATATACAGGCTGCAATATTGAAAATGCTGCCTATCCGGTCACTTGCTGTGCAGAACGAGTTGCAATATTTAAAGCTATTTCAAATGGTGAAAATGAATTTCTTGAGATGGCTGTCATAGCTGATACAGACAGACCAGTGCCTCCTTGCGGTTCTTGCCGACAAGTAATGAGCGAATTCTTTGATAGCTCTATGAATATTCATTTATCAAACCTAACTCAGCAGACAAAAACAATAACGATGGAAGATTTGTTGCCATTTTCGTTCCAGTCAGGTGATTTAAAGTACGAATCGACATAATAAATGGAAGCTGATATTTTCAGCTTTCTTTTTTAATGCTATAATGGTATATAAACTATACTAGGCATAATATAGGATTATCATCATAAAATTGACTTTAGGGTCGTTGTTTGAAAAAATAGAAATGATTTGTATAAAATATGGGGTGATCAAATTGAGTTCAGGTATTCAGCTTAGTGGAAAAGATATTCTTGAAAAAGACTTTAAAACAGCAATGCGTGGTTACAATCAGGAAGAAGTAGATGAATTTTTAGATAAAATTATCCAAGATTATGATGCCTTTCAACAAGAACTAGAAAAACTTCAGCAAGAAAATGAACGGCTTAGGAAAGCCAGTGACCAAACCAGATCAAGAACTGCTAATTCAAATCAGCAAGTAAATTATGATGTTTTAAAAAGACTCTCCAATTTGGAAAAAGCAGTTTTTGGTAAAAAATATGCGGAGGCAGATGCAGAAGCTTAAGTGTTATTAAAAACGAAGTTATCCATTGATGGATCATTTTCCACATTTTGTAAAAGCTTTATAAAAGTTTTTATGGTATAATAACAAATAGAATATGGTATGTATACTCATGTAATCGCTGCACACTAAGTGTAGAGGAAAGTCCATGCTCACACAAACTGAGATGTTTGTAGTGTTCGTGCTTAACGAATTCATAAGTTAAGGTAACCTTTTTGGTTAACGGCAGGAAATATTCCTAAGTCCATTGGATATGGAATATTCCTTGAAAGTGCCACAGTGACGTAGCCAGGATGGAAACATGCTGGGTGGAACGGGTAAACCCCACGAGTGAGCAACCCAAACAATGGTAGGGGCATCCTTGATTAGGGAAATCAACCGAAAGAGGGACAAGTAATAAACTTGTAGATAGATGATTACAACCGGAGTACAAGGCTGACCACCGCTTCAGTACAATGGAACAGAACATGGCTTATCGAGTATACTGCGGTCGCAAAATATACGTACAAAATCTTTTTTACAACACGAATGTAAAAAAGATTTTTT
>NZ_JFBD01000036.1 GCF_000709085.1 Virgibacillus alimentarius
CTCCAGCTTCCTTCAGATTCCATTTCGCAATGGACACCCTTGCTTTCAGCTAACAGTTCCTACTGCCAAGCCTGTAGTGGACTTTCACCACCAAGTTATAGCCCATGCTGGGCGCACCAAAAAATAGCGGGGAAATTACATGCAATTTCCCCGCTGTTTTTATCCAAGTTCAAGCCGTATTTGATTTATTTTTCACCCTTAAAAGGAAGCATGTTATATTTGATAAAAGATACTCTTTTTTTCCAGTACTTTTTCAGCCTGTTAGAAAATCTAAAAATACTGTAGCAATACCGAAATAGATTAAAATGGATATAATATCGTTGATGGTTGTGATAAATGGACCTGAAGCAACGGCAGGATCTATTTTTAAGCGATCCATAATAATGGGAATAACAGATCCGGAAAGTGTTGCAATTGTAAGCGTTGCTACGATGGAAATCCCTACGAGAAATCCTAAAAATAATTCTCCTTTCCATATATATATGACCAATGTAATGACAATTCCACATGTCGTTCCTGTAATTAACCCTGTTGTTGCTTCTTTCATCATTAGGCTAAGCTTCCCTTGCTTGCCAAACTCCCCTGTTGCAAGGCTTCTAACAGCTACTGCTAAAGATTGTGTTCCGGTATTCCCGGCCATTCCCGCAATTAACGGCATAAATATCGCTAAAATTGCTACCTGTTCAAGCGTTTCCTCAAACTGCCCAATTAAACTAGCAGTAAACATACCTAGAAATAATAAAATGATTAACCATGGCAAACGCTTTTTTGCTGCAGTTATTGGGCCTGTGTCAATCTTTTGTACATCGGTGACAGCCGCTAATTTAGAATAATCATCACTAGCTTCTTCGTCCATAACATCCATAATATCATCAACTGTAATAATTCCTAGTAAATGATTTTGAAAATCAATAACAGGTACAGCAAGAAAATCATAATCCCGCATCATTTTTGCAATCTCTTCCTGATCTTTACCAACGGAGACGGATACTACTTTTTCACTCATAACTTCTTCAATTTTGGTATCTTCTCCTGCAATGATTAAATCACGCAGAGACAAAACACCTACTAAACGTTTATCGCTATCAAGGACATATAAATAATAAATGGTTTCCGCATCTGGAGCGATCTCCTTCAATTCATGCATTGCTTCTTTTACTGTCTGTGTTTTGTATAAAGCAACAAACTCAGTTGTCATAATACTACCGGCCGTTTTTTCTTCATAATGAAGCAGTTGCTTAATTTCTTCTGCCGCTTCATGATCCATGATTGCCAAAAAGCTTGCTACTTTGTCTTTATCCATTTCGTTTAATGTATCAACTGCATCGTCGACAGCCATTTCTGCAAAAACCATGGAAGCGAAACGTGGATCCATCTCGGAGAAAAATGGTTCAGTGTCTTCAAGCTCTATATTTTCCATAATAACAGAAAGTTCTTCGGGAGATAAATAAGCATAAATTTGCAACCGGCTATTTTTGGGCTGATCTTTAAAAAACATCGCCTGTTCATATGGATGCATATCCATAAATTCGGTTCGAAATGCTTCGGTCTGCTCGTTTTTTAATGCTTTTTGCAAGTTTTCAATGTGGCTTTCATACTCGTTCGATTCTTCCATTTTTAACACTCCCTCTCTGACGATCAACTAGAGACATCTATTATAATATACCCATAACGAGGGGGGACTAAAAAGATGAATCTTGTTAACTTTATACTATAAAATGCTAAAAAACACCCTCCACGAAGAAGGGTGTTTATCATTATCCATGATTAAAAAACCATCATCGTAGAGTTTTAGCACTATATGGCTTGAATGAATGATATTCTTCATTCGGCTACATTAGAAACCACCTTAAGTCGATAGTTTCTGCTGACCCATTGGTGTCTCTCGACGTTTCTGGGCAGTAGCTTACCTCCATATAGGAGCCTCACCTAACGAGGGGTGATTTTAAGTTTTATCTATCTAACACGTAACTATTATAACAACACTTAGCTAATTGTCAAATACATCCATTCATGTTTGAAAAAAGCTAAATACTTATAAAATCAACATTCTATATATATACTATGCATAACGGAATAACATTTAAGGTGATGATAACATTGAAAATCGATATTATTGGTGATGTACACGGGTGCTACGAGGAATTATGCGAACTCCTTACTAAACTTGGCTATAAAAAACAGCAAAATACCTTCTTTCATCCCGAAGGAAGAAGGGCAGTGTTTGTAGGAGATATTACAGATCGTGGTCCAGCGTCGATCTCTGTTATTCAATTAGTATACAATATGGTTGTCGTTCATAAGGAGGCACAATACGTTCCGGGCAATCATTGCAATAAATTATATCGTTATTTTTTAGGAAATAACGTACAAGAAAAACATGGATTAGAAACAACTGTAGCGGAGTATAAAGCTTTAGGTCAAAAAGAACAGGAAAAAATTCGCAAACAGTTTATGTTTTTATATAAACATGCGCCACTATACTTGCAGATTCCAGAATTGCAAGTTGTTATTGCACATGCTGGAATCAAAACATCTTTGATTGGACGCACAGACAAAAAGGTTAAGTCTTTTGTTTTGTACGGGGATACTACCGGAAAGTTTCATCCGGATGGTCGCCCAATCCGCAGAGACTGGGCGAAATACTATCAAGGAGATCAATGGATTGTCTATGGCCACACACCTGTAAATGAACCGAGAAAAATAAATAAAACAATAAATATCGACACAGGATGTGTATTCGGGAATCGATTAACAGCTTTTTCTTTACCGGAAGAAAAAACAACTTCTATACCATCAAAACAGCCTTTTATAGAGGAAAAATTTCATCGTTTTGATGACTGATCCGATTCCATTAACCTTCCGATATCCTCTGGAACGGCCGATTGAAAAACCATTCTTTCATTTGTGGACGGATGGACAAAGCTCAGCTCAAAGCAGTGCAGTGCCTGCCGCTTCATTTTTTCAATGGAACCACCATATAGGTCATCGCCTGCAAGTGGGTGTCCAATGGAAGAGAAATGAACACGAATTTGATGGGTTCGGCCAGTTTCAAGTTTAATATCAACGAGGGAAAAATGAGAGGTCTCCTTTAAGACTTTGTATTTGGTAATAGCGCGCTTTCCTATTGAAGTGACAGTTCGTTCAATAATGGATCCTTCTTTCCTGCCAACTGGCCTGTTGATGATACCTTCCTTTTTCTTGAGATGTCCTTGTATGACAGCCTTATATCTGCGCCCCACTTCTCCTGCTCTTTGAGAAACCGCAAGCAAGGAATGGCTATACCGATGTTTTGCAATGAGCAGTAAACCTGATGTATCCCGATCAAGTCTTGTTACTATATGTACTGTATATGGAATCTTATTTTCTGCATAATAAGCCAACAATCCATTCGCTACTGTGCCTGTTGGATGTTGAAACGAGGGGATTGTTGCCATCCCCTGCTCTTTATTAATAATAATAATATCTTCATCTTCATAAACAATCGAAAGCGGGATTTTCTCCGGCTTCATATACGCTCCTACTTCCTCTTTCGGAAACTTGATCGTAAGTATATCCCCGGCAGATAAGCAATAGCGGACAGTTTGCGGGATTCCATTAACAGTAATTCCCTTATTTGTCTTTACTGCTATTATTAATCTTCTTGAAAATGCCAGTACATGTTGTAGGTAATCACGAAGCAGCATCCCATCATGTTCCTGTTCAATTTCCCATCTCATTTTCATGCCCCTCTTACTTACTCTATTCTTCAGCTACAAATGAATCCCTCACCCTATTCCAGAAAGGAAATGGACGGAATCTGGCAAAGCGAATCCTTTCTTTAGCAACCCGGCACTGGATTGATTTTACGTTCGTATAAGTTTCTGTAAAATGATCAATTGCGATTAAAAAGCTGCTGTCCACCATAGGTTTTAATAAACAAGTATGGTGCTTAGGTAAAATTAATGGGGAACCGATTGTACGAAAAACTCGGTTGTTAATGGACGCCATTTCGGTTAATTGAATCGCATCTACGGCAGGGTGTAGAATTGCTCCGCCCAATGCTTTATTATATGCTGTACTTCCAGATGGGGTTGATATACATAATCCATCTCCGCGAAATGTTTCAAAGTGTTCTCCTTTAATTTGAACATCAAAAACAACCGAACCTTCTGCTGTTTTAATCGTTGATTCGTTCAAGGCAAGAAATCGGTCTTCTTTGCCTCCAGTATGTGATCGAATTATGACTTCTAAAAGCGGGTACTCAACAATTTGAAATGGCGTCTTTGCAATTTCAATAATTAATTTTTCAACTTCTTCTGGTACCCAATCTGCATAAAATCCTAAGTGTCCAGTATGTACCCCAATAAAGGCGGTTGACTTTAAACGATATACATAGCGATGAAATGCTTCTAGGAATGTTCCATCTCCACCCACAGAAATAACAAGGTCCGGCTCTTTTTCATCATAGATTAGATCAAAATCTGTTAAATACTGTTTAACCGTTAATTTAATCTTATTGGAACGTTCATCGCCTCTTGAAACAACTGTAAACTTCATCCTGTCAGCCCCTTTATCATGATTTGGTTCATTTATTTCTACATTCGATGGAATATCCGTTGTGCTTCTTGTATTTCATGTTTTATGATCGACATTTCCTCATCTAACTTAAATGCCGCTTCTGCAGCCCGCTGTAATCTCGATTTAATATTAGGTGGTATACTTCCTTCATATTTATAATTTAATGAATGCTCATTGGTGGCCCAAAAATTCATCGCAAGTGTTCTAATTTGTATTTCCGCCATCACGATTTTCACACCATGAATTGTTTCCACTGGATATTCGATAATCATATGAAAGGAGCGATAACCGCTTGTTTTTTTATGTGAAATATAATCTTTTTCCGCAATGATAATAAAATCTTCCCGTGCGCGCAGCATTTTAACAATCGTATATATATCGTCGACAAACTGGCATACTACCCTAACGCCAGCAATATCCTGAATATCCTGTTCAATTCTCTCAAGTGGAACTTGTCTTTTTTCTGCCTTTTCGATAATACTTTGAATGGGCTTCACCCTACCTGTAATAAATTCAATAGGAGAATGTTTCGATTCATATTCAAATTGAGCCCGCATTCCTTTAAGCTTTACTTTTAGTTCTTCAACAACCTGTGAATAAGGTGCTAGTATTGCTTCCCAATTCATTAGCTGACACCACCTATTTTCATGTTAGATAACAACCTAATTTCATTTTACCACAACATTGCACAATCATTAATCATTGCATATTTAAGAGAATTTCGGGATAATTAGCATAAACTTTCCTCGGAGGTATTATTCAGGTGACACAAGAAATAGAGATTGAATATAAAAATTTATTAACAAAACAGGAATTTAATAATCTATTGGATCATTTACCATTTCCAGCAGACGCTCAAAAACAGACAAACTATTATTTTGAGACAAAGGACTTTTCCTTAAAGGAAAACGGATGTGCATTGAGAATTAGAGAAAAGGAGGATACCTATCATTTAACATTAAAAGAACCACATCCGAATGGTTTACTTGAAACACATGATATTTTAACAAAACAGGAAGCAATGAACTGGATTAAGGGAAAAAATAGAGTAATAAAAAATGCCGCTAAATCATTAAAACAATTGCAAATCTCGCCAGAGTCCCTTATTTATTATGGAAGTTTAATAACAGAGCGCAGGGAATTGAAATATAGAGAAGTTTTATTAGTACTGGATTATAGCATATTTAACGGGAAATCAGATTATGAATTGGAACTGGAAGCACCAAATGAAGAAATAGGTTTAAAAACATTTGAGAGACTTTTAACCCAGTTCCAGATTCCAAATCGAACAACTCCAAATAAAATTCAGCGCTTTTTTTCTTCATTATGAAGCAAGCATATTTGACTACCAATCAATACCCGTCAATCAGATAAGTTGCGACGCGCTAATTCGGTTGCTACAATATATACACATAAATAAGAAAGACAAACGTAAATTTTTAATAGGAGAAGATTTGGGATGACACAACAATTCGGAACAATCTACGAAGCAATTGGCGGCTTTGACACAATTGATCGCCTTGTAACAAACTTTTATCGCCGAGTAGGAAAACACCCTGCTTTAACACCCATTTTTCCAGAAGATTTAACAGAAACAGCTCGTAAACAACGATTGTTTTTAACACAGTTTTTCGGCGGTCCAAAATTATATACAGAAGAGCGCGGTCATCCTATGATGAGAAGAAGACATTTGCCGTTTCCAATAACACCGCAGCGAAGAGATGCATGGCTTGAATGTATGAAAGCTGCATTAGAAGAATCCGAAATTGAGGATCCATATCGTACAGCTATATTTGAAAAATTAACCATGACTGCAAATCATATGATGAATACACCTTCATAAATGTCCAAAATGCCCTCAGCCGCATATACTGGGCATTTTTTAAACAATTGATAATAATAGAAAGGAGAATCGATGTGAGTTTGAATCAATATGAACTGAAAGGTTCAAATCATCCAAACACATCGTCTAAATATAGCTTTTCTGATTTTGTGCAAAAGCCAATTGAAATTTACGTTTTCGTTGATCCACTTTGCCCAGAATGTTGGTCGATAGAGCCTTATTTAAAAAAACTTTCTATTGAATATGGACGTTTTTTTACGATACGCCCGATTATCACAGGGCATCTTAGCACGTTAAACACTGATAAATTTGAAAAACCTCAAAAATTAAAAGATATTTGGGAAAAAACCGCAAAACGAACAGGTATGAGTTGTGACGGAGATTTATGGATAGAAAATCCAGTATCCTATCCTTGGGTTGCATCGCTAGCGATAAAAGCTGCTGAACTCCAAGGCAAAAAAGCCGGAAGAATATTCTTGCGAAAAATGCAGGAAAGCCTATTCTTAGGCAAGCAAAATATCTCTAATGAAGATGTACTTATCCATTGTGCAAAAGAATCCAATCTTGATATTTCAGAGTTTAAAAGAGATCTGTATTCGACTTCCTCTAAAAAAGCACTTCAATGTGATTTAAAACTGACAAAAGAAATGGATGTCGATTATATCCCTTCACTTGTATTCTTTAATCAGCTTGTTGAAGAACAGGGAATTAAAATTTCTGGTCTGTACCCTTATCATATTTATGTATTAGTTTTAAAAGAAATACTTCAAAAAAATCCAATCCCCTCTGAAAAACCTCCTCTTGAAAATTTTCTAGCATTTTATGAGGTTGTGGGGAATAAAGAAATTTCAGTTGTATATGACTGGAGCATTGCTAAAACGGATCGTGAAATGAAAAAATTACAGCTCAAACAGAAAGTGAAAAAAATTCCGGTTAAATATGGTGCTTTTTGGAAATATATGAAGAACTAGAAAAAGGTTGTCTCGTACAAGCATCCACTTGCCAAGACAACCTTTTCTTGTATATTTCGCCAAAAAACAAAGGATATACAGGGCAACGTATATCCTTTGTCTTTCCTCTGCTTTGTATATCATTACAAAGGGGGGATGGGAGAAAGTTTCATGATTAAACAAAAAGGGGTTTTTATTTATTTATCTTACATTAATACTATAACAATAGATGATTTCCTACGCAATAAGTGTGTGCACATATTCACAAAAATGTCACTTCTACTTCAAGGTTCTCAAACATACAATAGTTGTACCATATATCATATAATCGAGGTGAATCCAATGCGTGATATCCTTCCTTTTATATTTTTGGTGATATCCATTCTCGCATTTTTCTTGAACCTTCTTGCGTTAATGAAGCTTATCCCGCTTTTTATAACGTTGCCATTATTATTTTTATCCATTTATCTAACGATTTTCTCATTTACACATAAACGAGTTTATCGCGGAATGAGATAAAAAGGCCAGACGAAGCGTCTGGTCTTTTCTTATTTTAGCAATAATTTTTCCATTTCATTTAGTTTTTCTTCAAACACTCCTAATGCATCAAGAATTGGCTGTTTCGATGTCATATCCACGCCAGCCTTTTTTAATACTTCAATCGGGTAGTCACTGCTTCCAGCTTTTAGGAAGTTTTCAATGTATCTTCCCACAGCAGCATCCCCTTCTTCTAGAATTTGACTGGCAAGTGAAGTAGCTGCAGAATAGCCTGTCGCATATTGATACACATAATAATTCATATAAAAATGAGGAATTCTTGCCCATTCCAGGCCAATCTCTTCATCAGAAACGACGTCTTCTCCAAAGTATTTTTTATTTAAATTATAATAAATATCTGTTAATTTTTCAGCAGTTAACGCTTCACCTTCTTGCATGCGTTTATGAATGTCATGTTCAAATTCAGCAAACATCGTTTGACGAAATACAGTGCCCCGGAAACCTTCCAAAAAGTGATTCAATAAATATAGTCTTTGCTTCTCATCATCCAAATTTTTAAGTAAATAATCGTTAAGTAAAGCTTCATTACATGTCGAAGCTACCTCTGCAACAAAAATGGAATAATTACCATAGCGGAAAGGCTGATTTTTCCGTGTATAATAACTATGGACAGAATGCCCAAGCTCATGGGCCAACGTAAACATATCATTTACATTATCTTGCCAGTTCAATAAAATGTAAGGTTGGGTTCCATATGCACCAGATGAATATGCTCCACTTCTTTTTCCTTTGTTTTCCTCAACATCAATCCAGCGATTGTTATATCCTTCTTTCACAATATTTACATATTCCTCACCAAGTGGTGCTAAACCTTCTAATACATATTGTTTTGCTTTATCGTACGTTATCTCCATATCTACATCATCCACAAGTGGTGTATACATATCGTACATATGCAATTCATCTAGGTTTAGCACTTTTTTACGTAACGCTGCGTAACGATGGAGCAATGGTAGCTTTTCATTTACTGCTTCAACTAAATTGTCATAAACCTCTTCAGGTATATTGTTACTATCCAATGCCGCCTTTCTTGCTGATTCATATTTGCGGATCTTCGCATAAAAGTTATCTTTCTTTACATTACCTATTAGTGTTGAGGCAAACGTATTTTTAAAATTTCCATACGTATTATACATTGCCTTAAAGGCTGCTTCCCGTACACTTCGATCTTTAGACTCCAAAAATCCGATGTATCTTCCATGTGTAAGTTCAACATCTTCACCTTTATCATTTTTAATAACTGGAAAAGTCAAATCTGCATTATTCAGCAGGCCGAATGTGTTGGATGCATTTCCTAACGGATCAGACGCTTCTGCCAGCAATACTTCTTCTTTTTGGCTGAGGACATGCGGGCGTTGCCTGGTTATTTCGTCTAACGTTTTACGATATAGCTGTAACTCTTTATTTTCCTCAAGATAATGACGGAGTTTATCCTCATCTATTTGTAATATCTCCGGTACAATAAAGCTCATGGAGCTTGAAGCTAACGTCAGGATATTCTCTGCTTTTGTATTCATCTCCTGATAAAAGGAATTTCCTGTATCTTGATCACTGCGCATATGTGCATATGTAAACAGTTTCCCGAGACGTTCCGATATTTCATCCTGATACTTTAGCAGTTCATACAATTTTTGTGATGATTCGCCAAGTTTTCCTTCAAACTCAGAAATTTTTGGAATATCTGTTTGCAGTTTTTTAAATTCTTCTTCCCATAATTCATCTGTTGCGAAAATGGCTTCTAAATTCCATGTCAATTCTTCAGGTATTTCATTGCGTTTAGGGATTTCTTTCGTCAATTTAGTCACACAATTTCCTCCTTTTAATCTCTTTAAATTAGTTATTCTTTATTTATAAAAAAATTCCTTTATAAATAAGGGTCTTTTAAATAATGGCTTTAAAAAATCCTTATTTATTTAGTATATCGAATTTCCCCTAAATCATGCTCCTAATCTGCTTTAAATAGGTAAATTCTGTAAGTATTTGATTAAGGCTTCATCACCTTGTATCGCCTTTTCTATATTTTTATAAAATAAAATTGGTTTTATTTTTTGAAAAACATTGGAAGATTGTTGCTTGATTATATTTAATTTCTTTAAAAGTTGGAGATATTGATATACCGGGCAATCTGTACTATGAATAAGGGGAAAATGGTGTGTGTGATAAAAATGATTCTTTATGATATTTTTGCAGGAATGGATCGAAAAGTGACCATGAAGCGGAATTGGATGAAGCAGATCAATAATTAAACGGCTTTGCCAATTCCACAGAGGGGTTTTCATTCTGTACTGCGCGGCAACGGGAAGATGGATGATGGAAGGAAGACATTCAACCATTGTACGTTTTAAATAAAGCCATTGATGCCATTTTAATTCTTCCCCATATAAATGCCTTTTTGGCCGTAGACGAAAATCTCTCTTCTCCTTTCCCCATAATTGATATAAATGAAAAGGCAAAAAAGTATGCTGATGAAATAAATCAGTGAATTTGCATGTTTTCAAAGAAAAAATAGAACATTTGCTAATAACTTGGCTCATTTTTGAAAAATACATATCTTGAATAATTGCAAATTGATGCTTATCTGGGCAAAAATAAAATAAAGTGGGTGGATAAAAAGAAGTAAACATGTGGATAAATTGAAGAGTAAACTGATCTACTTTAAAGTGATCTTTTGTCTGCCGTTTAAAGCGACCCGCTCCTAGAATCCATATTGGAGTAATCCCAAGTGTCTTATACCCTTCATTACGTTGGATCACTTGCGAAATTGGTATTCTTGCACATTGATACTCAATTGCTATTTTCTTATCATTTATGCGAAGTAATAAATCGGGGCGTTGATGAATCTCGGGTACGTACGCTTCTAATTCAACTTGCAGTTGTTGTTTCTTTAACCATCGATAAAGTAATAACTTTCCTTTTTCGTGATAAGGGCCTTCCCCACCTTCAGAAGACGGACAATATTGTGCGCTTTTATGCGCAAAATGCGGTATTATTTTGGAACCAGCCTTGATTATGACTTCTTCTCTGCAGGAGGGACAGTAAAACAAATGTCCTTCTCTTTCGCGTTCTATTTCTTTACGTGTTAATTTGACAAGCGTAATAAGATTTCCCTCACTTGATTCAGCTTGCAACATAGAAGCAAATCACCTCCTTGCATACAATATTCGACATAAATTACCATTCCCCTGCAAAAAGGCAAAAAAAAAAACGCCTTCCTTCAATAGGCGCTTAAAGCTGTGCTGGAAAATGGGCTTTAACTTGTGAAAAAGTATTGTTATGGAATATTTTCTTCCCATATTCCTCCAGGAAGTGAATGGTTACATCTGAATCATTAGCGAATTCAAAGATTTGACTGATTAAATCTTCTTGACGATTGTCATCAAACAGCTGCTCTGAGAATTCGATATATAAATAATACTTATCATCATAATAGTACAGTATTTCTTTATTATCTTCATTTAGTTCTGGGAAATAGTGACTTAATTGAATAACATCTTCAAAGTCTTCGAAGTATGCGATAAGCCATAGTTTGTCATCATCATCTGATCCTTCGTCCGCCTGTTTTTCATTTTTACCAAATTTATTCTCTAACATATTCTCAATCTTTTCATCAACAGGCACATCGATCGATTCCCCATTTTCAATTGGAATTTCAAGTTCTTCCCCATTTTTAGAAATTTGGGCTTTTGTAACAATAATTTCTAATCCCTTTTCTAGCGCTTGAACCTGAATCCACAGTGGTCCCTCAACAGTAAAGTCTTCTTTATAATTTACTTCATCCATCATTTGCCAAAATAACTGTTCACTGCGTTCCCGATTATACCAGATTTCTTCACGCTCAAATCCTCGATCTTCAATATCTATATATGAAATGTAAAACTTGACTGTATTCTCATTAATCCGCTCAATTTCCATACTAACCTCTCCCTTCTGTTAGAAAAACTCGGCTTATCGTCAAATACCTGTGGCGAAAGTCTGTGTCTTTCCTTTCCTTTACTTTCTAAAGTAAGTAGTAGGTGGGAGACGAGTTCACCTCTTATTATAAACTTTTGTTGTATTTATTAGCTTTATTTATTAATACCCTTTATGCTTTTTCTTTAACCATTCTATACTTTTATTTCTATACTCTCATTGTATGATATCCTGTGTCATTTTGAAAATTAAAATGCCTATAAAAATATATTTATTTTCTCGAGTATAGCAAAAACGCAGATCACATAAAAGAGAATCTGCGTTTTTTATAACGGTATTCTATTACCTGAATAACTAGTTAACCATTCGTTGAGCCTCACGTAATTGAAATGTCCGTACTGTTCTTGGCAAGAATCTGCGAATTTCATCTTCATTGTATCCAACTTGCAGACGTTTTTCATCAAGAATAATTGGTCTGCGCAATAAACCTGGATTTTCTTGTATTAGATGGAAGAGATCCTTTAAAGGTAATTGATCGATATTAACATCGAGTTTTTGAAAAACCTTTGAGCGGGTTGAGATAATCTCATCGGTACCATCTTCCGTCATACGTAATATTTCTTTGATTTCATCCAGTGATAATGGCTCGGAAAATATATTACGTTCTTTAAATGATATATCATGTTCTTCTAACCATGCTTTTGCTTTTCTGCAAGATGTGCAACTTGGTGAGGTATAAAGTGTTACCATGTGTTACTTCACTCCTCATTTTTAATATATCTATCGTCATTTTATAGACATTAAATAACTTATTAGATTAAAATAAGTATTAAATAACCCTATATGTAAATTATACTATATTTGTCAAGCGAAAGGTAGAGGGTATTCAATAAATATTCGTTAAAATTGTAGAATAGGTTAAAAATGTTCACAAAATGTTTTCAATTAGTTATAAAATTCCCGGCATTATTTTCATTTAAACATTTTATTTATTCATTGGCCTATTTTTATATATTTTTTGTTGTATTCAAAGCCTCAAAAATGTCTGTTTCACGTTCCTCATTATAAGTCAATACTTCATCGACAGGCTGGTAGGACTTACCATATATTTCTTCATCTTTATACGTATGAATATCATTATACATTTTTTTCATCTTTTCATAGATGACATCCTCCGAATCATCATTCGGTGACCAGTATAATATCTCCATAGGTGTCTTTTCATTTGTAGCTAAGGAACGCCTATTATAACCGATTGACTTAGCATGTTTAAAATCTTCTCGTCTGTAAAAATGCAGCCGTTTTCCAGTATCTGTATCATCGTAATCGACAGGCTCTACTTCCAGAATAATTGGTTTATTTTTCTTTTTAAGCTTCTCAATTAATTGATGACCGATTCCTTGACCTCTTGCCTTTGATGAAACCCATACATAATCAATAAAAATAAACGATTCAAATTCTGCATACATTAAAACATGTTGAGGACTTTCATCTTTGTGGTATATGTCTCCTTTTTCCCTTAAAAGCATTTCTATATGCTCTTTTGATTTCATTTCTTCAACCGGAAAATACTCGTTTAATTTTTTATACCAATTCATGGATCTACTCCTCAATTTTTAGTGTGGTCTTATTTAGTATAACGAAGACGCGACATTTTGTTAATTCCGTTTTAAATAAGCCTATTTCAATTGTACCCAAACAAATGAAATCAATTCAAAATCCTAAGCAAAAAAACAGAACATAAGATTTAATTGCTCTGTTTTTTATTGTTTTATAGCGCAAAATCAACGTTTTCAGTATAAGAGTTACCAGCATTCCAAATTAAATATTCATTTATTCCATTTTCTTTTAATGCTTTAATTTGTGCTTCAACTTCTGATTTTCCATATTGTTTTACGGGGCCATCATACAGCATGGTGCTTCAAAGTCCTGTATCCAAGGCCTTGATACTGGAGGATTATCTAAACCGTCTAATAGTTTATTCTCCAATTCTGCATATTCATTTACAAGTTTATATGGTTCCTCATCGGGATTTTCGATGCCAAAATGAGATGTCCAATGACTGGGATAAATCATGGATGAAATAACATCGACATTTTCCGATATCTTCGAGAAGTTTTGTCCAATGCCTGGTGTCTCTTCTACTGTAGCTGCATATCCAAAAATATCAACAGCAACATCCACACCGTAATTTTCTAATTCTTCCCTTGCGTAGGCAACGAAGTCGGTCACAGCTTCAACTCGACGTTTTACATTTCCTTTTTTTGAATCCTTATAATCTCCGAGCGTATAATCGAGCTCCTTGTCTCGGTTTTCGAACCCTTCTGGAAACCTTACATAGTCAAACTGAATTTCCTGAAATCCTATTTCAGCTGCCATTTTAGCTATTTCGACATTATATTCCCATACTTCTTTTTTAAATGGGTTTACAAATGCTTCATCTTTGCCATTCACCCACACCTTTCCATTTTGTTTAAAAGATAAATCTGGACGTTTATTTGCTAGAACAGAATCCTTAAAAACAACTACTCTGGCAATTGGATAAATTCCCTTTTCCTCAAGAACTTTAAGCATTTTATGCGGGTCGTCAATATATGGTTTTGCCATTTCTTCATATGGTGACCCTTTTTCAGGTTTAAATGTTAAATTTCCATTGTCTTCTTTTATGTCAATTACCATAGCATTTAATTCGGTTGAATCTACTAGATCAATAAGTGAATCCATACGACTGCCACCAGCAGAATTTCCAGTTACATAAATCCCCCTTACAGCATCTGGATATTCAAAGTTCAAACCGGAATCATATGTAAATCGTTTAAAGTTTTTGCTTACATCTAACGGTTCAATTCCAATCGCTCGTTCCTTATGACCATTAGCATTTAGTACCTCTTCACCACTACTTTTTGATGTACTACCAAAAGGTATTATAATACTAAGTAGGAGAACACTGATAAGTGCATAAAGCACTCGTCTCATTTTTTCCATATTCTATCAATCTCCTATTTTATCGTTTTAGGCAAGAAGACTCCCACTTCCATTTTGTGCAGGGCATAGCCCAAAAATAAGCGGGAGATGAATTGCCTTTTGCGTAGCAAAACATGCATTTGCATGATATCATATTCCCATGCAGATTGCTCTTTGAAAACGGAAGATATGAGGTTGTTGCAGGAAAAAATGTCTGCAACGTAAAATCTTCACGTTCTTTCATCACACACTTACCGACGTAGCGAAAACCAAGCAAAGTAGGTAATGTGGCGAGTCCAACGTACAAGATATGAAGCGATAACCGAAGGATGCTTTGGTGTTCGCAGGAATCCCCCACTTCAAGCAATACGTAAGGGTGGTAAGTGGTGGGTAGTTCAATCTATATCCATTATAAACGACATACCTCAAAAAATGAATGAAAAAAAAACAAAAAATTGTAAAAAAGTGTGTATTAGACAATTTCATTCCGTTTTGGTACTATCACATAAGCAACAAGTAGTGGGAAAAACTTGTAACAGGTTCCTTTCCCCTTATATTAAAGCATTAGATGATATGATAAATTTACATAAATATAGTAAAGAGAGGTGTTTTGATGAAAAAATCGCCATTTAAATTCGCGGTGATTATCACATTAATCGTTGTTGTACTTCTTGTAGCAATCTTTTTGCTTAACAACAAGGATACTGCAAATGAAGGAGATGGAGAACAAGCCGAAATAACTAAACAACCATCTATAGAAGGACAACCCGTAATGGGGGATGAAAATGCCCCTGTAACTATAGTAGAATTTGGAGATTTTATGTGCCCGGCATGCAAAACTTGGGGGCAAAATCATTTGCAACAATTAATGGAGGATTATGTTGATACAGGTAAGGTTAAATTCTCATTTATTAATGTGTTGTTCCATGGTGAAGAATCAAAATTAGGCTCGCTGGCAGCGGAATCAATCCTTAAACAAAATCCTGATGCATATTGGGATTTCCATAACGCACTTTTTAATGCACAACCTGACGAAAATAAAGAATGGATGACTACAGATAAGCTGCTGGAGATTGCGGAGGATATACCTGAAATAGATAGTGAAAAATTAAAATCATCTTTGAAAGATGAATCGGAAATAGCCGAACTCAGCAAAGACACAGAGCTAGTGAAGGATTATGGCATAGAGTTAACACCATCCATCATGGTAAACGGAAAAATGATTGAAGATCCATTTAACTACGAACAAATTACGAATGCTATCAATAAAGCATTAGAAGAAGAGAAGTAAATGATGAAAAAAGCAGAAAGTCATCAATTATATCTTTATTTGGCATGGATCGTTTCGATAGTAGCTACCCTTGGGAGTCTCTATTTCAGTGAAATCCAAGGGTTCATTCCTTGTGAACTCTGTTGGTACCAGCGAATTTTAATGTATCCATTGGTTTTACTTTTAGGTATTAGTACCTTCCAAAATGATATAACGATTAAAAAGTATGTACTTCCCATGGCAGTCATTGGCTGGTTTATTTCACTTTTTCACTATTTCGAACAAAAAATACCTGGTTTTGCAAAAATTAAACCTTGTGCTGGTGAAGTTCCCTGTAATGGCGAATATATCAATTGGCTTGGGTTTATTACCATTCCATTTTTAGCACTAGCCGCATTTTCGTTTATTATAATCTTGATGTTCTTTCTTCCATCTGCAAAAAACAAACGGACAAATAAGAGTTGAGGCTCTATGACGATCCGTTTGTTTTTTATTTCTCTTGTTCCCCTTACGATATTACGTTAAGCGACGAAACCTGGAAACGAACACCATGATTTCAATTGTAAATCACAATTTTCATTCCCCCCTTTTAAATATTCGGATATGATAGAATGAATTTCTAAAGAGCAATTATTTTTCTAACTCAAATTATGTAGTACATAGACAATTTAAACGAAAACCCGTCAAAAGTAAATCTCATCAAATCCTCCCCCCTAGCAAGATGAAAGTTATTCTACTTGCATTTCATAATAATGATATATATAATAATAAAAAACCAATACATTAGCGATGAAAAAGGCACAGTACAATTGCCCGCTGGTTTCTAGAGAACTTGTGGCTGGTGAAAACAAGTACGAAGGTTAATTGGAATTGGACTTTTGAGCTTTTTAAACTTTCAAGTGATCTTATTTAAGATAATAAGGGTGGCACCGCGGTTCATTCGTCCCTTTCTCAGGGATAAATGGACTTTTTTAATGGAAAAAAATAAATGATGATGGAGTTGGGCAATATGAATACAATTTTTTCTGGCATTCAGCCAAGCGGTACTTTAACAATTGGAAATTATTTAGGAGCTTTGCGACATTTCGTACCTTTACAGGAAGATCATCAATGTTATTTTTGTATTGTGGACGAGCATGCGATTACAGTTCCACAGGATCGATTAAAGCTAAGACATAACATCCGTTCCCTTGCTGCTTTATATATAGCTTCAGGAATAGACCCGGGGAAATCAACATTATTTATTCAATCCGAAGTTCCTGCACATACTCAATTAAGCTGGATGATGCAGTCGATCAGTTATATCGGGGAATTGGAACGTATGACACAGTTCAAAGATAAATCAAGTGGGAAAGATGCCATTTCAGCAGGACTATTAACTTATCCTCCATTAATGGCAGCTGACATTTTACTTTATAATACAAACCTTGTCCCTGTTGGTGAAGATCAAAAACAACATTTAGAGTTGACAAGAAATCTTGCACAGCGGTTTAACAATAAATACAATGATATTTTTACGTTACCGGAAATCAGCATTCCTAAAGTCGGTGCACGTATTATGTCACTCCAGGATCCAAGCAAAAAGATGAGTAAATCAGATGAAAACGTAAAAGGTTTTATATCCATGCTCGATGAACCGAAGAAAATCGAGAAAAAGATTAAGAGTGCAGTAACTGATTCAGAAGGCATCGTAAAATATGATAAAGA
This sequence comes from Virgibacillus alimentarius, assembly GCF_000709085.1. Taxonomy (GTDB): domain Bacteria; phylum Bacillota; class Bacilli; order Bacillales; family Amphibacillaceae; genus Virgibacillus_B; species Virgibacillus_B alimentarius. The sequence continues at coordinate 17,762 of NZ_JFBD01000036.1, forward strand.
AAATAAACCTGGAATCTCTAATCTGCTTTCGATATATTCCAGCTGTACTGGAGAAACTGTTGCCTCTTTAGAAGAAAAGTATGCAGCTAAGGGGTACGGAGAATTTAAACAGGGTCTTGCGGATGCAGTGATTTCTGTTCTAGAACCTATTCAAGACAAATATTATGCATTACTTGATTCTGATGAATTAGACGATATTTTAGATCATGGTGCTGAAAAAGCCGCACAAGTTGCTAATAAAACAGTAGCAAAAGCGAAAAAAGCAATGGGACTTGGAAGAGTCAAAAAGAAAAAATAAGGATTTCTGAATCGATAAAATACTAATCGATACATGTAAAAAGGTTGGCCCTCTATGAAGTTAACGAAGTTACCATCCATATCGAGAATTATCTCATTCATAAAAAAGGTCAGGCAGTCCATTGAATGATGGACTATCTGACCTTTTTTTACATTTGCTGGAATTTTGTCCAGCCCCTTACTTTAGTTTCGATGTACCTTGTTCCTGCTTTTGTTCATGTTCCCACATTTCTTCTAAGAATGGCTGACCTTTGATTAATTTTGCACACAACTCTTCATGTTTTTGGGACCATCCCTGTTTCATCCCGTCATATAATGCCTGCCAGACTTTCTCTTCATCCATATAGCGAATAAAAGGATATTTTTTTGGCTCCCATTCCGTTAACCAATATCTTAATTCTTCTAAATTATTTGTTGTACGCAACTGATCTAAAGACATCATCAATAATTGCTTCAATTGTCTTTCCTTTCTTGTCAATCCAATTACCAGCTCTGGTTCCATAGAAAGCATATGGTATTCTTTCTTGTATAGACTTTTATCAAATTTATATTTGTTCGGTTTGGTATTTTCAATCATATCAAATACAAGCTGTTCTTGCCTCGGGATTAGTCTGCTTTTTCGAATCGGTATTTGATATCCAAGGGTATCAATCGCAAGAATATCATTACCATCTGTCACAACGCATGCATAATCGATAACTGTTCTTTCTTGTCCTTTGCGAAGATATGCTCTTTTAAAAATAGAATCCAATAAAGCCCTAGGTAGTTCGTGCATATCATTTTCGATATAATCATATAAGTCCTGCGTTATGTATAGTAATGGAACTTGATCTAATAATTCTATTCCATCCTCTTTCCGCCATTCATGAAAATAACAAACACCATAGCCGTTTTCTTCACCTTCAAACCAATTCACCCAAACATCATGTAAATATAACATTTAAACAACCCCCAATTTTGAATGAAACTATTTAAAATACATTATGACCATCCTGAATGAAAATTATTCGATTCACACAAAAATTTAAGGGTTGTATCTATAAATGGAGACAGCCATTAATAACAAACCTATCGGTAAGAAATAGCATTCTGGCCTTTCTTTCACAAACAGGAGATATTCTGCCCACGTTACACCAGCAGGCAAAAAATTCATATAGGCAATCAAGGTTACTCCACCAGAGACGGCTAGTCCAAATCCAATTAAAAATATAAAAATATATCCCATTTTCATCTTATTCACGCCTGTCCATCACTTTTATTTCCAGTCTATGCTTATGGACGATTTAAGATGAATATATTTTTAATATATATAAAATGACTGATCATCGCTGATCAGTCATTTCTGCTATTTATATTTTTTAAAAATCAGAGTTGCATTATGTCCGCCAAAACCAAGTGAATTACTCATTACAACATTTACTTCTTGCTGTCTGGACTCGTTTGGCACATAATCAAGATCACAGTCTGGGTCTGGTGTTTCATAATTAATTGTTGCTGGAATTGTATTATCGTCAATCGCTTTGACAGAAATGACAGATTCCACACCACCAGCGCCACCTAGAAGATGGCCCGTCATTGATTTTGTAGAAGAAATAGCCAGGTCTTTGGCATGATCTTTAAATACTGTCTTTATTGCGTTTGTTTCATATGCATCGTTTAATTCTGTACTCGTTCCATGCGCATTAATATAATCGACATCTGTAGTAGAAATACCTGCGTCTGAGATTGCCTGCTGCATTGCACGTGCTGCTCCTTCACCATCTTCAGCTGGTGCAGTGATATGGAAGGCATCTCCGGTTGCACCATATCCAATAATTTCAGCATAAATATGTGCGCCGCGTTCCTTGGCAGATTCTAATGTCTCCATAACCATCAAACCTGCTCCTTCACCCATAACAAAACCATCGCGATTTTTATCAAATGGTCGGCTTGCTGTATTTGGATCATCATTTTGCGTTAATGCTTTCATGGATGAAAAACCAGCAAATGCCATGTTCGTGATTGGCGATTCGGTACCGCCTGTAATGATATAATCAACATCACCGCGCTGAACTGCTTTAAATGCATCTCCAACGGAGTTAGCACCGGATGCACAAGCAGTTACTGTACAGGAATTAATCCCTTTTGCCCCAAGCTGAATAGAAACTTGCCCAGCAGCCATATCGGGGATTAACATAGGCACAAAAAAAGGACTTACACGTTTATAGCCTTTTTCGATAAATTTTCTCAGCTGTTCTTCGTACGTTTGCATACCGCCTATACCGCAGCCAATCCAAACACCAACACGGTCAGCAATGCTTTCATCGATTGTAAGGTTGGCATCTTCAACAGCCATTTTGGCAGAAGCTACTGCATATTGGGTAAACAAATCCATTTTTCTAATGTCTTTTTTATCGATATATAATTTTGGTTCAAAGTCTTTTATTTCAGCTGCAACATGTACCGGAAAGTCGTCTTTATTTACCTTTGTGATATAATCTATGCCAGAATTCCCAGCCACGATATTCTCCCACATTGATTTCACATCATTTCCTACAGGGGTTACTGCTCCCAGTCCAGTAATTACAACTCTTCGCTCTTTCATATGGTCTTTCCTCCCTATTACATTCAGTGATTTGTGCGAACATCAGTAAATCAGTAACAAGCTAGTTACTCCATTTCCATATTTGGGCATTTGTTTTTAATCACTTAACGGTCAAATTACTTCCCCCAGCGTAAAGCAACTGCTCCCCATGTTAAACCTCCGCCAAAGCCAACTAAGACAATTAAATCATTGTCTTTTATTTTCCCGCCTTCTGCCGCCTCTGATAAAGCGATTGGAATGGATGCTGCTGAATTGTTTCCATAACTTTTAACAGATGTAGCCATTTTTTCCTCAGAAATTCCCAGACGTTTGCGCGCTGCTTCCATAATTCGAATATTTGCTTGATGCGGGATTAAGTAATCAACATCTTCTTTATTATAACCTGTTTTTTCGATAACACTAACAGCTGATTCAGGCATTTGTCTTACAGCAAACTTGAAAACATCAGGTCCATTCATTACCAAATAACCTTCATCATTTTGGTATAAATGTTCTCCACCAGTTCCATCTGCTCCTAATTCAAAGGATAGTATTCCTTTTCCTTCTGATACTTGGCCGATAACAGCAGCCCCTGCACCATCACCAAGCAAAATACATGTGTTACGGTCCGTCCAATTCGTAATTTTAGAGAGCTTATCTACGCCAACTACTAATATATGCTTATATGCATTTGTTTCAATAAATTGTTTTGCAGTAATCATTCCATACATAAATCCTGAACAAGCAGCACTAATATCCATTGCAGCTGCTTGTTTAGCTCCAAGTTTTTCTTGGATCATGCAAGCTACGGATGGAAACGGTGTGTCAGGTGTAACAGTCGCGACTAAGATTAAATCAATATCTTCTGCACGTAAATTTGCATCTTCTAATGCTTTTTGTGCAGCATTGAAAGCCATATCGGAAGAATCCATGTCATCTTCTGCTATTCTTCTTTCTTCTATTCCTGTTCTAGTTTTGATCCATTCATCATTTGTATCTACCATTTTTTCTAAATCTTTATTTGTTAACACATTGGCTGGTAAGTAATGACCAGTTCCTAATACACCAACGTTCATGACTCCATCTCCTCATATCGTAAGATTTTAAATTTAAATTTGACCTATAGTAAATTATTAGCAATTGTTATGACTTGGTACTAATTTTAAATCATTCTTCTCCTTGTTGCAAGTTCAAATAAGAAAACAAATTCTGTAGCGCCTATCATTCTCTGGAACGACTTGGTAAATGGCCACTTTTCATATACAGCAATTGTATCTTTTACTTCTTGCTGAAATTATTTCGGAATTGCTGGACTAAACCTACCTCAAGTTATCATCCCCTCTTGAAAATCAAATGTTCCTCAACATTGTACCTATCACCGATATCAAGCAATCCCTAATAGGCATTTTTTCCCACGCACGATCGTCAGTGGCATTTTCCATGAGCATATCAATATGTTGAAGATGATGGTTACCGGAGTAGTCTGAACAGGCAGAGATGATTATAATCACAAATAAAATACAATTTTCAGTAAACTTCTCATCCTATCCATTCCAATCCTGCTAGAAGAGAATACGCTCATTCATAGAAGTTTTTAAATTGGCGATAATGATTTAAAACATGATCTACGTTTCTCCTTGTAGATTTAATTTCACGAATAAAAATTTTATTTTCAAGTTTTTCAGTTTTATTTTCAATTGAATTTTGCGAATACATATCTAATACAGACGGAATATTTACTAAATGATGAATCCGAAACATACTAGAAATAAAATCTTTAATGTACACAGCTTCTGTTAAAAAATAGCTTGATTCAAAAAGAATCCGTTGTTCTTTATCATATATCCCCTTTTCATCCATTGGCATCCATTCTCCAAAAAGCAAAGGGGGATGAATAGTAATTATATTGGCCGGAGGGGTTTTGCTTGCTCCCCTTTTGGTTATATTTAAAATTTGCTTCGCCTCGATATCTTGATAAAAATTGTTTTCTCCCAAAAAAATGACTGACTCATTTTGAATTGGCTTATCTTTGGAAGTTCGTGTAAATGAACTATTTCTTCCCAAAAACATTGCTAAATGTTCTTTCTTATTGGACGATAAATCATCCACTCCTTCAACATGATGACCTGTTTCTAGTAAATAATTCACAATATGAAAACCGATCCAATGAAAACAATTCATAACGGTATAAGACATATAATACTCCTTTCTATACTTCTATCGTATTCTCAATGAAAAAAGAAATCCTTTTATTTTATAAATTATTTTGGTAAACTTAACGTAGTATAAAGTGTAAGAAAACGAGGTGTATATCATGCAATTCATTATGTCATTTATTTGGGCATTGCTAATAAGTGGTGCTATCTCTTACGTACTTGCTAGCATGGCCGGTGATCCATTCAACCTAACGCATACAATTGTACTGGCAATCATCCTCACATTAGCCGTTTATGTTTTAGGTGGAGGATTATTAAAAGAAGATAGCGAACATTAAAGATAAAAAACAAGGCTTACATTCGAGTTCATAAGCTTTGTTTTTTTATGTATAACAACCCTTGCCTTCTACAAAAGAGCAAGGGTTGTTATGTTATCGGCAAGTAGATTAATACCAAGGTAAAATACTTAAGGCGGTTAATGCAGCTAAAGGTAAAACTAATCTTCTAAAACGTGGTCGATATCCGTAGTGGCCATAACCGCCATATCCTGGATATCCGTATCCAAATTGACGATGCATAGGATAATGCTGAGACGGAACTGATGAATGGCCATGTTCGATTGGTATAGCGAGGTAAACATATTCATCATCCAACCCCGTAATAATCCCGTCTAATGTCGATCCATCGCTTGTTTCTACTAACACATAGGAATGCATATGCTTCTTACACATTTCATATTTATGCCCGTGATCATTTTTCAAATGCATTTCTTCAACCTCCTCACCATTCAGACTATTCAAAAGCCTATAAGAAGGTGACTTATTTGTAATGGAAAAATAAAATTATATTTGTATTATTTATGATATAATGGAAGACGCTTTTGATTAACGTTTTATCGATGGAGGATATCATCTTATGGAAAATATTTCAGAGTTTTGGTTGCTAATCAAGTATGCATTTTTAGGTGTTTTCCAAGGTGTCACAGAGCCAATTCCTGTTTCATCAAGTGGACATCTTGTAATACTTCGAGAATTGTTCGGGATTGAAATTAAAGGGCTTTCCTTTGAAATTTTGGTGAACTTTGGCTCACTAATCGCTGTCTTAATTGTTTATCGAGAAGATATTATTCGTTTGATTCAGAACAGTTTACGATACATATTTAAACAGAAGGCGGATGCTAAATCCGATTTCCGATTTGTATTATTTTTAGTTGCCGCTACGATTCCAACAGGGATTATTGGATTGTTACTTGAAGATTACATTAGCAGTAAATTAAGTGGAGTGGCAGTTGTAGGGGTTACACTGTTAATCACCGGTGTAGCACTCTGGATCATACGCAATCTGCAGGGAGTAAAAGAGGATGATGAGATAACAATAAAAGATGCAGTTATCATTGGCTTAGCGCAATCTGTTGCATTAGTTCCAGGTATCAGCCGCTCAGGAGCTACAATTGTTGCCGCTATGTTAGTTGGCTTGAAAAAGAAAACAGCTCTACGCTTTTCCTTTTTGCTATATATACCAGTTAGTCTTGGGGTTACAATGCTTTCGATCGGTGACATCGTGAATGATCCTAATTTTAATGTATTAATGATACCTTATATATTAGCTTTTATTGCATCCATTATTGCAACATTTTACGCTTTAAAGTGGTTTATTAATATTATGGAGAAAGGTAAATTAAAGTATTTTTCCTTTTACTGCTTTATTGTAGGTATTCTTGTCATTTTGTTTTTATAGTTTTCAAAAGGGGCTGATCGAACCAAGGTCAGACCCTTATTTTTTACCAATAGCTACCTGCCACAGTAATGGACCTTCTTGAAGATATTCCCAGGTAAATATCCCTTCGCGCTCTACCATAAACAGATGAAAGAGTGGTTTTGGGTCGTGGTCATTGGAAAGTTCGATAAATTCCCCCGCATTTAATCGATCGAATTCCTCAAAGATATATAGATGACGAGTTCTTCCTTCTATTTCTGGAGCATTAATCTTCGTCCTATACTTCCTTTCATTCATTGAAAAGATTTGCAAAGTCGGTTAGAAGAAAAAAGTTTGCACAATACATACGAACAAATTATTTTCCTTTTATTACGGCTGGGAAATATATATGGAAAAAAAGATAAGGAAGGTAAAACATATATAACAACTCCATTCACAAACCGGGAACTTGCAAATATGATCGGATCAAGTCGGGAAACAATAAGCCGGACAATGACTCAACTTAAGAAGAAACGGCTTATTTCCATCGACAAGACTGGCTATCTTGTTTTGGACACAGGTGCATTGGAAAAAGCGTTATTTTAAGTTATCTTAGATGAATGTAAAAAGCGGAAAAACCCATGTTTCTTTTTCCGCTAATCAAATCACTATCCCCCACTTACTGGTGGAATAAATGCAACAACATCTCCCTTTGCAAGAACAGTAGCCTCATTTGCATATTCTTCATTAACCGCGATCATTGCATGATTAATATTGTCTAAATCATATGTGGATAATAATTGCTTTTTTAACTCTTTTACTGTAACACCGTCTGCTTCTATTGATAATTTTTCACTTCCGGCTTTTTCTTGCAGCTCAGCAAAAAGAAGTACATCAACCATCACTTCATTCCTCCTTCGTTGGAAGCTGTTCTTTATATGATTTCGTTTCTTTTTGATCACCAATCCATAATGCTCCGTCTTCCCAATGCTCTTTTTTCCAAATAGGGACGATTTCCTTAATCCGTTCAATCGCATATCTGCTTGCTTCAAAGGCATCCTTTCGGTGAGGAGTAGATACAGCAATGGCAACAGCCACTTCTGAAATTTCAAGGCGACCTGTCCGATGAGCGATTGCAGTTTTTGTGTCTTTCCATTTCACTTCAATTTCCTCAGCAATTTCTTGAAGCTTTTTTTCTGCCATTGGAACATAAGCTTGGTATTCTAAATATAATGTACGTTTATCTTTCGTAAACTCTCGGACCGTCCCAATAAATGTATTGATCGCACCTGCCTCTGGACGGACCACTTTTGAAATAACATCATTTATTTCAATTGGTTCGCTCGTTAACCAAAAATTCTTCTCCATCATTTCCTCCCTCTTCACTACTTATATTTAATCATCTTCGCTAAATCAGGCAACACGGTATCAATATGTTGGATTGAAAAATGAAGATAATTTGTAGAATGAAGTTTTTCAGTATCCCATGTCCCCACCGCTTTGATATTTGAAACGGTACTTAATAATTGTGCATCTGCTTGATCCCGAAGGAGGACTATTTTAGGATATTTTTCATTTTTATACCCTTCAATGAGCAGTAAATCCAACGGTAAAAATGTGTAGAGCTTTAATATTTCATCGAATTTAAGTTCCTCTGTCTTATTTACCGTTACCTGAAGCATCTTTTCCCCTTGCACTGCACTTATGATAGACCCTTGTTCATAGCTGTCCGTATCCTTTACAAAAGCTGGCTCTCCACCATGTCCATGATGTTTCAATGTACCTACCCGGATTCCTTCTTTTGAAAAATATTGAATCAATTTTTTTATTAAAGTTGTTTTACCAGCGTTTTTATAACCAACAATTTGGAAGATTGGAAATGTAATTTTACCTTGCATAAACAGCCCTCATGTTTTTATAAGTCAACATAGATAATTTAAAGAAAAAGGCTGATCCATTGTATGAATCAACCAACCCTAATGATTAATCTGGTATACCTAATGCAATTTTAGCGTAACGAGACATTTTATCTTTGCCCCATGGTGGATCCCAAACAATATCCACTTTAATTTCTTTTATTTCTGGAATATCTGAAAGCGCTCGGCGGACATCTTGTTCAATATGTCCTGCTAGTGGGCATCCCATTGACGTAAGCGTCATTGTAACTGTGCATAAGCCTTCGTCATCTAAATCAACGTCATAGACTAATCCCAAGTTCACAATATCTATGCCTATTTCAGGATCAATTACGTTTTCAAGAGCTCCGAGCAAATTTTCCTTAAGAGCTTCATCCATCGGTTTTACCTCCTCTTAATCTTATAGTTATATTTAAACATATTTCATGTTTTTTTAAAATGATTTACATCACTTTATAAATGCATTTTAAACCATTTTACTGTCTCGAGTACCGCATATCTGCTCACTTTATGACCGCGATTTGCTTCCTTAATAAACTGAATCTTGTTTTGATCTTGATACTGTGATTGTACGTCTTCATAAAATGTGTAAGAATGGTCAAAAGGAACCACCGGATCCTCTTCTCCATGCCAAAACAGGAGCGGACGGTTATTTAACTTTTCTGGTCTGAGAGATAAATCATACGTTTTTAGTTGAACATACAATTGATCAATCATTTCATCCGTCAAAGGTAAATCACCGACTTTTTGAATGCTTTCTACTAATGTTTGTGCATATGTAGTAATTTTAGGGGATCCCATTAATACTGCCGAAACCTTAATTTGCGGGTACTGGGTAAGAGCTGCGGTTGTTGTAATCCCTCCCATGCTTGTACCCGCAACACCAATACGTTGATTTAATAGGAGGTTTTGTTTTTCATAATAATTACTAATGTCCTGGAACTCTTGAACATTTTTCATTACGATGTCCCAAAAAGAAATTTTTCGCTGCTGTGGAGTTACTTCTAACTCTCTCTCCCCGTGATAAATACTATCAGGGAGAACGACGCGGTATCCTTCTTCAGCTAATAGATAAGCTAGAGGCAGGTTATGTTCTTTCGCACTTGTAAAACCATGATAATATACAATAACAGGCAAAGCTTCATTTGTTTTTTCTGTATCTGCAACAACTAACGTTGGTATGTTATTAATGCTTTCTTTATATACACCTATCATATCCTAATCCCCCAATAAATTTTTATATCTTACATCATAGTATTTTTTTAGTACTATTTGCAAATTGTGGATAATATAATCCTTTACATATTGTTCAATCACTTATACACTATAGTTCAAACGAGGTGAAATCATTGGAAAATAAACAACATTTGATTGCTCTTGATTTAGATGGAACACTTTTAACAGATAAGAAAGAAATTAGCAGTCAAACAAAGCAAATCGTCCTTAAAGCAATGGAAGAAGGTCATATTGTTGTTATTGCAACAGGAAGACCTCATCGGTCGAGCATTCCTTACTACCATACATTGGGACTCAATACACCAATGGTAAATTTCAATGGAGCATTCATTCATCATCCGCGTGATGATAAATGGGGTGCACTTCATAACCCGATGCCTAATAGAACGGCCCTAAAAATTGTTGATGCCTGCTATCAGCTGAATGTTCGAAATATTTTAGCAGAAGTGCAAGATAATGTATACCTTGATCAATATGATGAAAATCTTATTAAAATCTTCCAGTCTAATCAAGTGCAATCTCCATTTACGATTGGACGTTTAAAGCGTGAACTTACAGATGATCCAACATCATTACTTATACATCCAAACGAAAAACATATCCAGGAATTACGTAACCATTTAAATGACTTTCATGCAGAGTTGATCGAGCACCGCAAGTGGGGTGCCCCTTTAAATATCATTGAAATTGTAAAAAAAGGAATGAACAAAGCGGTTGGATTACAAAAAATAGCCCATTATTTTAACATTCCCAAAGAGCGGATCATTGCATTTGGTGATGAGGATAATGATTTGGAAATGATTGACTATGCAGGAGTTGGAGTTGCAATGGGGAATGCTATTGATGAGCTTAAAACCATTGCTAATTATGTAACAAAAACGAATGAGCAAGACGGCATTGGTTTATTTCTGGAAGCGTATTTAAAACTTCAATTAAAAACTGTCTAATTACCGGCATTTTCCTTTTATATTAATGAACATTCCGAGTCATACTAGAAGTGAACGCAGATGAAGCGTTCACTTTCTGTTTATACTTTTTAACAGTAACATGTTTATCTTGGAGAAAAGTATAAAAAATACAGTTTGCCGTTTTTCACGAAGGAGGAGTTTGCGGTGGGAAAGCGAAGCAAATCAAAACGTTTTAGCCATCAAAGTGCTGATTCGGTAAAAAAGCATGCTGAGAGGTTTCCTTATCGTTCTCGCCTATCTGATGTAGAACGAAAAAACGAAGAAGTAGATAACCACACTATAGGAGGGTTTTAGTTGGGCAACAATAATAATTTGTTTCAACAAGCAAAGGATGCTATTGCCAACTTAACAACTAATTTGCAAGGGAATCAAAATAATAATCAAGCAGACAAACAAGCTGCACAAAACGCTATCCAAGCAGCATATAATAATGCAACTCCTGAAGAAAAACAGCAATTACAACAACTTGAGCAACAGCTCAAAGACCAAAATCACTTAGGCTAATATAAGTCATACAAAGCTTGTATCGTAATTACTACTTCATTAATGCGATGAAACAGAGTTTACGCCCTACAAGTAACCAGTCTTACTAAAAGTGAGACTGGTTTTTTTAAGGTTTATTCCTTTTCTCCTTTGCTTATTTCTGCTACTATAAAGCTAAGTATGTAAAGTAAGGAGGAAAGAGATAATGGGAGTTCGTGCTGAAACAACACCAAATCCAAATGCACTGAAATTTACAACAGATAAACTTATATTTGAAGGCAATGATAGTATTTCTGTTATGACTGGTGATAAAAGTGAATATGATATTTTAAACGACTTGATGCAACTTGACGGTGTTGATAATGTATTCGGTTATCAAAATTTTATTACTGTAAATAAACAATTTGATGCGGAGTGGGATAATCTAACACCTAAAGTAGAAGAAGTATTTACAAAACACGGATTTTAATAAGCAACAATATCCTTCTTAATCGAGTAGGTGACTAACCATTACTTGGTTAGTCGACCTCTCACACC